>JACRAN010000095.1 GCA_016234735.1 Bacteroidota bacterium
GGCTTTCTCGTTGTTGAAGGTGTACTCCATACGCTGGACCGTCTCACCGCCCATCAAACGTTGAATATCCGCAGCGAAGGATTTCTTGTCGATGGAGCGGGGGAGGTCGAAATTTTTCACTCCTGAATCGTCGGTTTTTTGCTGCTCCCGGGGGTAGTAGTAGTCGTCCTGCGAGATGATGCAGACCTCTCCGGTGGAAAAAGTGCTGCGAAGCTCCTTGATGAACGTGGTCTTGCCCGAGCCGCTGCCGCCGGTGATGCCGATGAGGAAAGGTTTTGCGAGTTCTTGTTTCATGGGAGGCAAAGTTATCAAATGCCCGTTTTAACTTTGGCGGATGAAACATTTCTTTCTAGCAACGCTGCTATGTTTTTGTCAAACGGGTTTCTGCCAGATGCCAGCAAACCCTGCAAGCGGGGCGGGAATGGGCAACGCCACCGTCGCCATGCGAAATCCTGCCAGCATTTTTACCAACCAGGCAGGGCTGGCGGGCCTCCAACACCTCGCACTGACGGCCACCGCCGAGCGCCGTTTCCTGCTGTCGGAGTTGCAGTCGGCATCGGTCGGGGCGGTGCTGCCGACCCGCTCCGGCACGTTCGGCATTTCGGCGCAGACGTTCGGTTTCGAGGGATTCCTGCAGCAAAAAATCGGGCTGGCCTGTGCCCGAAAACTGTGGGAATCGCTGTTTGCCGGTGTACAGTTCGACTATTTCCAAACGAGGATACCGGAGTACGGAAGCAAGAATACCGTGACGTTCGAGGCTGGTATTCAGGCAGTTATCGCAAAAGGATTGGTCATCGGTGCCCATGTTTTCAACCCCGCCCCGATCGAATTGGCCGACGGCGAAAACCTCCCGGCCATCTTCCGCCTGGGCCTTGCCTGGCAGGCATCGGAAAAAGTCACTTTAGCCACCGAAATCGAAAAGGATATTGATTTCCCCTACCGTTGGAAAAGCGGACTCGAGTACCGCCCCGGCAGTTCGATTTTCCTGCGGACAGGCTTCGCCACCGATCCCTCCACCTTCCACCTCGGCGTTGGTTTTGCCTTCGGCAACGGCCTGCAAGCGGACATGGCCAGCAGTTTTCATCAAACACTGGGGCTGACGCCGTCGGCAGGTGTTGTGTATCAAAAGAGAAAATAAGAAATTTTGAAATTGACTGCTTAGAATTTCTCAATTTCTCAATTTCTCAATTTCCAATTCCCCCACCTTCCCTTCCAGCCAGGTCTGGTTAAAAATCGTGTCAGCGGCAGCCATGTCGGCGGTTAGTTTTTTCACCGATTCCTGCCATTTTGCTGTGTTGGTGAAGTCCCGTTCCATCTTGAGGCGAAAGGCCCTGGCCGTGAATTTCAACAGGTTGAAGTAGCCTTTTTTCTGAAAATCCGTCAACGTTTTGTTCCGTTTCAGGAACTGTTTGAACGCCTCGGTGAGCGCCATCAGTGCTTCCTCCTCCTCCAGGTCGAAGTAGGTACGCAGCAGGAGCGACTTGGCGTCGAGGTTGTAGCGGAGGTCGGTGTACTCGACCTGGAGCAGCAGGCGCAGGACCTCGTCCGGCTTGCCCACGTGGTAGAACCACGCTGCCAGGTTGAAACTGTAAGCGTTTTCGGCCACTTTGGGGCCGAGCCGGGGGCGGTAATTTTCGAGGAAGCTGCGCACCCATGCCCGCTCGTCGAGGCGCAGGCCGGTTGTCACGATGTTTTTGAAATGCCACTCTGGAAGCACATCGTCCACGAGCAGCAGCCCGTTCTCCAACTGCACCTGGTAGAGATTGAAAACTTCCCGCAAGAACTGCTGGTTGCCCCGGTTGATTTGTTCGATGCAGAAATTTTGGAGGTAGTTGTATAGGTTTTGCGCCTCGGTTTTCGGGAAGGTCGGTTCGTTGGAATATATGATTTCAAGCGTGGGCCGATAGTCGTTCAAGTCATTGTTTTTCAATAAGTTGTAGAGGTTGAAGTAGACGGCCAAAGGCGGGAAATCGATGAAATAGTCCGGCGATTCCCGTAGGATTTCAAGCGCTTTTTTCAAAAATCCTTCCTCCTGAAATTGCGTCTTGAGCAACTTGGATCGCTGGCAAAGCTCGCAGGCATCCCGCAACTTTTCCGTGAGGTAGAAGGCGTCGAGCCAAGTTTGTTTTTCGGCCAAAAAACCAAGCCCGGGCTGGCCCAGCCGCATGGCGATAGCGTCCTGTTCGGCAGCCTTTCTGTATTTGTTTTCATAAAAAAATACCCCATCGGAAGGTCGGACTGCCGACCCGGCCCCGCCCGAAATGGAAGCCCGTTTTTGTACTTCTGTCGTGTTTTCCTCCCAGTTTGTTTTTAAAAAAGAGGCAAGATTTCTGTGGCGCAACTGCCTGTAATACAGGGTTTTATCTTCTAAAATTCTCTCAGCACCCGCCAGTTCGACGATGAGGAATTGCTCCAGCAACCGCAGTGTGTAGCTGAACACGATGGCCAATTGCGGTTGCTGGTGTGGCAGGGTGGGGTAGAGTTGCTGGAAGACGACTTCCCGCCCGCATTTTTTCTCATTGAAATCGGGGTAGATGCTACCGAGATATTCGGCCAACCGGCGCACGTCCTTGTGTTTGTTGAAGTAGGGAGAATGGGCGAACTCCACAAAACGGCTGATTTCACGTCGGGAAAGTGCGCTGAGTAGCTGGATAAGCGGGTTGGTGTACATATTTCGGTCAGGTTTGATTAAATTGCACGAAAATATTGGCAGGGCAGTACTTCCTTCGATTTTTTTTCTTTATAAAAATCCAAATTCCAAGCTACCAATTTTTGATTTAAAAAACTGATTTTCAATTAAATAGAAAAACGACAAAACAAAATTTCAAAAATAAAATCCAAAAATCCGAAAAAAAAGTATTTTCCACCCATCAAATCTCGGTGCATTTTTGTAACATCAAAATCTGTCCATCATGCACATCAAAATTTTTACCTCACTTTTATTTCTCACTACACTGCTTGGCGTTCAACAAACCCAGGCGCAGTGCCATATTTATGACCTTGTAGCCACCCCTGGCGACTGCGTCAACGGCTCATTCATCGTGACCCTTGATTTTCAGTATAATGACATTGGGAACGAGGGTTTCAACGTACAAGGAGGTGGTTTCCAATATGGCAATTTCGAGTACGCTGACCTTCCCATTTCCCTCGGCCCGTTTCCAGGTGACGGTACCAGCGTGTATGAGTTTGTTGCAATTGACAACCAACATCCCGACTGCTCTGATTTTGCGCTGGTTGGGCCGGTGAGTTGTGCGGGTGGCAACTGTGATATTTTTGATTTTGTGGCCGAACCGGGCGACTGCAATTCGGATGGAACCTACCAGCTTTGGTTGGATTTTCAAGTCGAGAACCCAGGCAACGCTTTCTTCGACGTGACCTACCAGGGGAACAGCATTGGCTTTTTTGAAATAGCCGACTTGCCGGTGGTCATCGGGCATTTCAACGACAACGGCAATCCCCACCCGGAGATTGTAGTCTGCATCAACGACCACCCCGATTGCTGTGCCGAGGACGGTTTCGATGCGCCCAATTGTAATGGCAGCAACTGCAATATTTTCGACATGACGGCGGTGCATGGCGATTGCATCAACGGGATGTTTTTCGTCACCATCGATTTCGAATATGAAAACGTCGGTGACGACGGCTTCACGATTCAGGGCAATGGCGTCAATTACGGCGTTTTTGGTTACGGCGACCTGCCTGTGGTGCTTGGCCCGTTTGCCGGAAACGGTACGACCCAGTATGAGTTTGGCGTACAAGATGTGAACCACCCCGACTGCTCCGATGCCGTGAATCTGGGATTAGTAGAATGCCCCCCCACTGGCAACTGCGACATTTTCGACCTTGTGGCCGACCCGGGGGACTGCAACCCCAGCGGCACCTACAATGTGACCATCAACTTCGGTGTCACCAATACCAACAACAATTTTTTCAAAGTAATCTACCAGGGAAACGTCATCGTCAACCACGCTTCGATTGCCAACCTGCCCTACGTCATCCACAATTTTCAGGACAACGGTGAAGATTTTCCGGTGCTGGTGGTCTGCATGAACGAGCAGCCCGACTGCTGCGCCGAAGTCGAGTTTCAGGCGCCGGTCTGCCAGCCGGTTTGCCATATTTTTGAAGTGGTGGCCGAACCTCATGCCTGCGACGAC
>JACRAN010000096.1 GCA_016234735.1 Bacteroidota bacterium
CACCGCTCTCACTCCTCTAACAGGGCTGGCTCCCGGAAGGCAAAGTTCAGCATGTCGAAGGTCGTGACGATGCCCACTAATTTCTTTTGCTGGTCCACCACCGGGATGGCGTGGAAAAGGTTTTCCCGAAAATAACCGGCAGCAATTTCCACGGTGTCTTCCGGCTGGAGGGTGGCCACCTGCTTCGTCATCACCTCGCCGACGAGCAGCGAGCGCAGGATGGCTTTGTTGTACTCCTCGCTTTTTTCTGTTTTAAAAAGCGTGAAGCCGTGCAGTATTTTAAGATAATCCGACTTGCTTACGATGCCAACAACCCGGCTGTCGGCATCGATGACCGGGATGTGGTGGATGTTGTTCGTCCGAAAAATATCATCCACCCGTTGCATGGTGTCGTCGGGCTTTGCGAAGAATACCTCACGGATCATTATTTGTGCGATGGTGGTGGTTGTGTCAATCATGGCGTATCGTTGTTGTTTGCCTGTTGTTGTGTGTTCGCCTTGCAGCCACACCTGACCAACGACAGGCAATTTTATGAATTAACTTTTAGCTTTCCTCAAACTCCTCCGTTTCCACCTGCTCGCCAACCGGAGAGTTAAAGCAATAAGATAACAAATCGTGCGATGTGAGAATGCCCACCAAATTTCCGTCCTCTACGATTGGTATTGCGTGAAATTTATTGGCGAGAAAAATGTCCGCTGCCAGCCCCAGAGTATCATCGGGGCTCAGGCGGAGGGGGTATTTGGTCATGATGTCGTGGGCGGTAAGTTGCTCAAAGCGGTTTTTTACATGCGTTGGCTTCGAGGCCTCCACCGACAGCACAAAGGCCACCTTGTAAAAGTCTTCCCGGCTGATGATGCCGGCCAAGTTACCCCCGTTTTCTATCACGGGAATATGGTGGAAAGTGTGCTTTGAGAATATCTCCCGAATGCCGGTCAATGATTCATTGGGCTGCACCGTCACCAGTTCGCTGGTCATAACTTCCTGTATTGTCAGATTCGGGTTCATTTTGAAAAGATTGAATGTGTGAACGAAAGAATGACTAAAGATATCGAATCATTCGCAAACTTTAAAAAAAACCGGAAGCCCCCTTGCGGACGACTTCCGGGATACACCTCTCCCATTGCAGAATGAGTTTTTTCGCCGATGGTCAGTTAATCTTGACCACTTTGGCGGGTTCTTCTGCTCTTTCAATTTTTGCTTTCGGCACACCGATTTTCAGGATGCCGTCCTTGTAAGCGGCCGTGATGCCATCCGGTTTCACGTTTTCCGGCAGCCAGAAAGTGCGGTTGAAAGACGAATAGGAAAACTCTTTGCGGGTGTAGTTGTCGTCTTTCTCCGATTTCTCCGTTTTGGTTTCGGCACTGATGCAGAGGTGGCCCTCCTTTACCTCCACCTTGAAGTCGTCTTTTTTCATGCCCGGTGCCGCTACCTCAAGGTTGTATGCTTCCTTCGTTTCGCTCACGTTGACCGAGGGCACGGTCAATTCAGTTGTCGGTAACCACCTTTTGTCAAAGAAGTCATCGTCCCGGAACATGTTTTCCATCCAGTTCGGAAATGCCAACGTAGGGAGCAATTCATTTCGGTTTCTCCATTTTACCAGTGACATAATGTACCTCCTTTTTATTGCGAGTAAGGAGGGAGTGAGGGGGAAAGGTTCAAATCATCCTTAGCCCGCTGCACCGGGTTTCACAGTGCTTGGGTTATAATCCCGGATACTTTGAACCTCACTCCTTCGACTTTCTCGTTACTCAAGGTTTATTTGATTTTTTATTCTACGACAAATTTAAGGTTCAGTTTACAGGGCCAAAATGACATACGTCACTCTGGCCGGTTGATTTTAATCAAGACGGATTTTTTTTGCCGTCGTTCAAATACTTCATGGCCTGCCCCACCATTTCATCCACCGTAAATTGGTCGGACCACAACACCAGATGAGCGGCTTCGAGCGGCTCGTATGCCGTTTTCATTTTTTTGTAAACCTCAAAGTCCGCCTCGGTGTAGGGCCGGCTTTTCGCCAAACGTTGCCGTATGGCACCTTCATCAGCCTTCACCGCTATCCAGTACACCGCTTGCCCGGCATCCGCTGCCACTTGGATGAATGGTTGGCGCAACCCGGATTTGAAAAAAGTAGCGTCCACCACCACCGACTGGCCGCTTTGCAATGCCGCTGCCGTTTGCCGAAGCAGCGCTTCGTAAATCATTGTCTTCGCCGCTGTACCGTACTGCCCCCGTTTGCCGAGTGCGGAACGCACCACATCGCTGTTCAAATGCCCTGCCCCGCAGGCTTTCGCCAATGCCTGGGCGAAAGTGGTTTTGCCACTGCCCGGCAACCCGGTGATGAGTACCAGCATGGTAGTTCGGAAATCTGTGATTTGAGGCCACTAAGTTGGCCCTTTTTTGAACTTAGCGAGGATGGATTTTATCAACAGGAGGGGTGATTTTTGTCAGTTACCACTCATTCGCTCATGGTCTTAAAATCCATCGCATCGGTAGCTCGGACAGCAGGTCTGTCGCCGAAGTGCTTTTTTAACCACCAAACGTTACTTGTCAATTTTCGTCAAAGCATTCTTGTAAATATCTTTTAACCGGATGGTGTCGCCTTGTTCGTTGACCACCGTGAGGTCGTACCTGAACACGACCTTCGTACCGATGGGAGCAAAATAGTAGATGCGCCAGGCATCTGCCTCCTTCATGCCGACGCAGCCGTTGGAGTAAGTTTTGTTGAGCGACTTGGGGTTAGAGGTGGGGTGAATGAGTTGGCCGGTACGCCTCCCACCCAACTCTGGCTCCAACCAGGGAATGAGCGGCATCCTTGTTTTTTTGTTGTCGTCCCTTTTGGTGATGTTGAAAAGCCGCCCGTCAACGGGGTCCCTGAAAAACGGGTCTTTGGAGTGTCGAACGATGGTGCCGGTGCCGGTTTTGGTTCGTAAATCCGTCACCCGGCCAGTGGCAAGGAGGTAGCGCTTGCGGTTTTGACCGACCCTCACCGGGAAGGTGTACAACGTGTCGCTGCCTTCGAGAATGCGCAGTTTGAACTCCGGGATGTTGATGTCGAGCACCGTGTTTTCTATTTGCGCCAGCAACTCACGGGCCTTGTCTTCATTTGGAATGAAAAGCGTGTCGCCCGGTTTCATCACCACCAGCGGCCGGTTGTCGTAGTTGAAAATGCCCCGCTCCTTGAGGCGGTAGTAATCGGTATTTTCGAGCGTGTCAATCAGCCAGGTGTTGGCCCGCACCAGCAGGTGTTCGGTCACCGGGTAGGGCGCTACTGTGTCGTAGCGCTCCACGAGCGTGTCCAAAAAATCAAACAGGCACCCGATGGTAACTTCATAGGGAACGGGCACCTTGTCGAAGGGAGGCAAGGCCGGGGGGAGGGTGTCCTGCAAGACTGCTTCTTTTTCCAACTCGATTTGAATCGGCGTTTCCGCCCTGTTCTGGCAGGAAAAAAGAACGGCCCAAAACAGGCCGGTTGCCCAAAAACCAAAAAAAACGGGCATTGGCACATGTCCTGATTTATGTTCCATCTGCTGGTTTTGAGGGCCAAAGATGCAAATTTTCGTGGAGGAAGATTTACCGGGCAACTGCCTATCGCCCGGTAAATCAAGTTTTTATTTCCTCATTTCGTCACCACAAACCGCCTGCCCACGGCCCGCCTGCCGGGCTGCATGGCAAACAGGTAGTACATCCCGTCCCGGAAACCCCGCTGGTGCCGGACTCCGTCCGGTGACACCGCTCGCCCGGACTCCATCCGCCGTTACCAATGCAACTTATCGCACCAAAAAAGCCAGGACAATCATTTGAAAAACCTATCTTTCGGCAGTCCAAGCGGACTGCTATGAGCAAAAAATACAAGTTCCTTGAAGCAACGGGACTACATTTTGTCACGGCCACCACCGTGGGATGGGTGGACCTATTTACCCGAAAACCTAACCGTGACATCCTGGTTGATTGCCTGAAATGGTGCCAGGAAAACAAGGAGTTGCACATTTGTGCTTACGTCATCATGACCAACCACCTGCACATGGTGGCCTATACAGATGGAATCCCGCCGGGGCTGGCCTGCAACTTCGTACAGCACGGCATCGAGCTGCCCTGCTCGGCCAACTACTCCATCCCGAACTTCCCGAACTACCGCCTCGGCACGGGGCAGCCCGTGTGCGACAGCAGCATCGTGTACGTGTCGAGCGGGGAGGTGCCGCCGCCGCCCGTGCAGGGGGTGCGGGTGTGGCCGAACCCGGCCAGCGTAAATGTCACGGTCTCCCTGCCCGTGCCGCTGCCTCAGCCAGCCACCTGGTCGCTGTGCGATGCGCTGGGGCGGCAGGTGGCCCGTGCGGTTTTGTCGGCGGGGCAGCGGGAAGTGGAGGTGGGGCTGGCGGGCGTGCCGCCAGGGTTGTTTTTTTGGCAGGTGAGCATCGAGGGCAGGCAAGTAGGCAGCGGCAAGCTGGTCATCTCCAATCATTGAGTGCACCTCAACGCTTCACGGGCATCACTCAAACTGCTCCAGCACCCCCTTCAGTTGCTGCCCCGAAATCATGCCCACATGCCGCCATTCTTCCTTGCCTTTTTTGAACAAAACAAAGGTCGGTACGCCCTGCACGCCCATGCTGCCGGCGAAAGCGGCGTTGCGGTCGATGTCCACCTTCACGATGTTGGCTTTCTCGCCGACCTGTTTTTTCACGTCTTCGAGCACGGGGGCCATCATGCGGCACGGGCCGCACCAGGTGGCGGTGAAGTCCACCAGCACTGGTTTTTCGCTGTTGATCAGCTCTTTGAAAGACACTTTGGTTTCCATGTTTTAATTCTTTTGGGTGGTAAAAAAAATAGAAAAAGAGCGCCCTTTGGAGCGCTCTGCCAATATTTAATCACCCGAAATATGAATCATCTTTTTGGTTGGGAACCTGCCACAAAGAAACACCTGTTTTGCTACTTGGTTGGTGACTAATCTCACCCGTCGGGATGATGTAATTCATTTTTCCTTTCAAGTCGTTCCGGGCAATTTTGTAATGAAAAAGTTTATCTCATCACAAAATAAAATAGCCATGACACTGCAACGGGAATTAATGGACATCGGCAAGGAGCGCCTGACCCAGATGAAAGTGCTGGTGGACGAACTGCAAGTCCAATTGTCGCTGGGCAAGGCGGAAGCCAGGGACGCTTTTGAGCGGGAGCGCAAAAATTTCCTGCATTTCATCAATGAGGAAAAAGCGCAATTGCGGCGTTCGGGGGAGACTGCCGAAAAGCACCGGGAGATTTTGCTGGAAAAATTCGAGGCGCTGGGCACCTACTTAGACAAGGAGGTGGCCGCTTCAAAACGTCAGTTTGACCTGCAAAAAAAGCACGCCCTTCACGCCATTTACGAATTGGAGTTTGCTTTGAAGGAAACGTACGGCGATGTCAGCATGACCGTACAAACCAAGTTGGATAACTTCAAGGGCAAACTCGACGGTTATCGGATCCAACTGGCGCTGGGCGAGTACGAAGCCGAGGACAAAATGCGGAACCGCAGGAAGGAACTGAAAGAAGCCATCGGCGACATCCGTACCCGGCTTCAAAAAGAAGTGGGTGCCGGTGAAAAAATCGAAAAGTTCGGCGATGAGATTTCCACCTCGTTCGAGCACATGAAAAAAGCGTTCTCGGAGTTGTTCTCATAGAAACCAGGATATTGGGAATTGGGAATTGGGTATTGGGAATTGCGTCACAAATATCCAATACCCAATTCCCAATTCCCAATACCCAACCCCACCTCTCATGTCAATTGCCAACACATCGAAGCCTACCCTCATCGGGCGCTATGAGAAAGTCATTGGCGTTCTCATAAAATATGGGTTTGCGGATGTGGCAGCGCACCCGCCATTCAGTCGTTTTGTTCCGAAATGGAAAAAACTGGTTCCCAAACACGATGGTCGGCCCGTCACGGAATTTACCCGGTACGAGCGCATTCGGATGGTGTGCGAGGAGTTGGGCACCACGTTCATCAAGTTCGCACAGATTGCGAGCAACCGGCCCGACGTGCTGCCGGAGGAACTGGTGGAGGAGCTTCAAAAATTCCAGGACCATGCGACGCCAGTGCCGGAAGCCGACATCCGCTCCACGCTGGAGCAGGAACTGGGCGACAAGCTGGAAAAACTGTTTGAACAGATTGACTTTCAACCGATTGCGTCGGCATCGATGGCACAGGTTCACCGGGCGAGGCTCCTCGGTGGCCGGGAGGTGGTGCTGAAAGTGCAGCGCCCCGGCATCGCCGACACCGTGGAGTTGGACATCCATATTTTGAAAAGCCTCGCCCGCCTCATCGAACACCGGTTCCCTGCGTTCAATGCCTACCAGCCAATGGAATTAGTGAAAATGTTCGAGACGAGCATTGCCAAAGAAATGAATTTCACCCTCGAAGCGGCCAGTATGCGCCGCTTCGAGGAGCAGTTCAAGGGCAACCCCGACATCTACGTGCCCTTCGTTTACCCGGAATTCAGCACCGAAAAACTGCTCTGCATGGAGTATGTGGACGGCATCAAATGCACCGACCTGGCAGCGCTGGGAAGCATCGGCATGACCGGCCCGCAACTGGCCCTCAAAGGCATCAACCTCTACTTCGAGCAGGTGTTCGACCACGGTTTTTTCCATGCCGACCCCCACCCCGGCAACATCTTCGTGCTGCCCGACCAGCGGGTTTGCTTCATCGACTTCGGCATGATGGGCAGTGTGGCAGAGAGCGACCGGGAGATGCTCGCCGACCTGCTGCTGGCCGTACACGACCGGGACGTGGGGGGGCTGAAAAAAGCACTGCTGCGCTTCTCGTGGGACGAGGAGAAAATCGACCAGAAAAACCTTGAATACGACCTCATGGAGTTTTTTCAAAATTACTCGAACATCGGCATCGAGGAAATTGACACCAACGAGGTGATGGCGGCGCTCAATTCGCTGTTTTTCGACTACAAAATCCGGGTGCCTGCCAACATGCTCCTGCTCCTGAAAGCCCTCGTCATCATTGAGGGCGTGGGGCTGATGCTCGACCCCCGTTACAACATCATCGAAAACATCCACCCTTTTGTTACGAGGCTTTTGGGCCGGAAATACTCCCCGGCCAAGCTCTCAAAAAACGTTATCAAAACCCTCGGCGACCTCTCCAAATTAGCCTCCTCGCTGCCGGAGGACCTGGAGGTGGTGATGGAAAAAATCAAACAGGGCAAGCTGCACATCGAGTTCGAGCACCGGGGGCTGGAGCCGCTGGACGATGCACTGGAAGCTTCTTCGAAGCGCATTTCGTTTGCCGTGGTGCTGGGGGCGCTCATCCTCGGCTCCTCGCTGTTGGTCATCGCCGACGTGCCGCCGCACATCAACAACGTCCCGGCTTTGGGCGTTTTTGGCTTCGTTATTTCGGGGCTGTTCGGGCTGCGGTGGCTGCGCTCCATCTGGAAGCAGGGGAAATTTTGAGCTTCGTCGCACAAATACCTGTGAAATCAGGGCCTTCGCCTCATCGGGTTATTGCAAACCCCGAATATTTTCCCCAACTTTAGGCGGCAATTTCTTTCCTTTTTTCACCTTAAATTTTTCAATTCATGAAAACAATCCTTCTATTGGCCGGGGCACTGTCCTTCACCGCCCTGGCAGGGTGCGACCTCTTCGACGACTCGCCCTGCGGCCCCAACCAAACCTATGACTTGTACCTGCTCGGCAGTTCGATTGTGGACTCTACCACCGGCGTTTATTATTCCTACATGGATGGTAGCAACCGGGTTTTTCAGTGGAGCAATCTCGTGGAAAACGTTTGTACGGATGAGCACGTCAAGATGGATTGCCGCGTTGCGCTGCTCGATGAAACCACCACCGGCGTCAGTGCCAGGGCCAGGGCAAGCTGGCTGTTTTTGTTCGAGGAAAACATCACCATGAGCAAGAGCGGCAGCGACCTCAAAGGCAATGGCACGGTCGGCCTGAAGCAGGCTTTCGACAAAGACGCCGCCTGGTTCGTCCCGACACTGGAGGTTTTCTTCCCGACCAAAGGTAGCTACGGTGCCGACACTGCCTTCCTGAAACAAAACGTCATCTCTGTGGAGATGATGGCGAAGTACAGGAAATTTTGACAGGGATGAGGAATCAGGAATGATACTGACATTCATCCCTGATTCCTCATTCCTCGCTCCTCGCTCCTCATCCCTACGTCGGCAGCGATTCCAGTTTTTTCTTGTTCAAAATGCGGATAGCGCCGTCCTTGATGTCGATGAAACCATCGTCTTTGAACTCGGTGAGGGTGCGGATGACGCTCTCCTTGGCGGTGCCAACGATGCGGGCGAGGTCTTCCCGCAGGATGTGGATGTCCTCCACGCCCTCCTTCGAGTAGCGGTCGTGCAGCAGGAGCACGGCCTCGGCAACCCGCTTGCGCACGGAGTTGTAGGCGAGTTGGAGCAGTTGCCCTTCTTTTTCCGACACATTGTCGGCCAGCATTTTGATGAGTCGGCTCGCCACGTCACGGTTGACGTAAATCAATTTCAGGAAATCTTCCTTCGGAATGAGGTTCACCCCGGTGTCTTCGAGGGCGACAGCGGAGAAGCTGTAAGGCTCCCCTTTGATGAGGGCGGTGTAGCCGATAAATTCGCCCGCATTGCGGATGTTGATGATGTACTCCTTGCCGATGTCGTTGGTTTTGAAGATTTTGACCTGCCCTTTGCTGATGAAATACAGGTAGCGTGGGGTATCGCCTTCTTCAAAGAGGATGTCCCGCTTTTTGTAATCTTTGTGGCGGCGGTCGCTGGAGAGTTTTTTCAGTTCCTCGTAGCCCTTGGCCTCGTTGATGAAACTGTTCAGGCCCTCTTCCGTGCGGTTGAATTTTTTCAGGCGCTCGCTTTTTTTCAGGCGGGTTTCCACCACGGCGAGCAGTTCGTCTTTGTAAAACGGCTTCGTCACATAGTCGTCGGCACCGAGGTTCATGCCCCTGCGGAAGTCTTCTTTTTCGGTTTTGGCGGTGAGAAAAACAAACGGGATATCCGAAGTATCGGCCCGCTTGCTCAGGATGTTCAGCACCCCGAAGCCGTCGAGTTTGGGCATCATCACATCGCACAGGATGAGGTCGGGGCGCTCGCTCACGGCCAGGTCCACACCAACGGTCCCGTCTTCCGCTACCACTACTTCAAAACCCGACAATTCAAGTATTTCCTGTAGGTTTTCCCGCACGTCGGTATTGTCTTCTATCACGAGTATTTTTTTCATAGAACGCTCTTTTATTCAAGGTTAATCGGGATGTGTACCGTGAAAGTGGAGCCTTTCCCGGGTTTGCTTTTGTATTCAATTTTGCCGTTGAGCAAATCTAAGTATCGTTTGACGATATTCAACCCCAACCCGGTGCCCTGTATGTTTTCCACGTTGTTTGCCCGGAAAAACCGCTCGAACAGGTGCGGCTGGTCTTCTTCCGGGATGCCGATGCCGTAGTCGGTGATTTCGATTTGGAGGTATGAATTTTGAATCTCCATTCGGCAGTCAATCGGCTTGCCGGCATTGGAGTATTTGATGGCATTGGAGACTAAGTTGTAGATGATGTTTTTCAGGATTTTTTTATCCAGAAAAATCGTCTGGTCACAGTTGACATGGTGCTGGCGGATGTGTTGTCCGGGCTTGAACAGCCCGTGCATTTCGTCAGCGATTTCGTTGCAAAAGTCGTAGAGCGTGAATGCCAGCGGCTGCATTTGCACCTTGTTTTCCTCCAGCCTGCTCAGGGAAAGGAAATCATTGAGAATAGCGGTGAGGGTGCCCACCGCCGTTTTTATGCGCTGAAGGTGCTTGCTGCGTTTCTCCTGCTGATCGGTGGTGGTGTACGCTTCTGCAAGGTCGGCAGACGAGAGGACGGCGCTCAATGGCGTGCGGAATTCATGGGAGGCCATGGATACGAAGCGGGATTTCAGTTCGTTCAGGCGCTTTTCTTTTTCCAGCGCTTTTATCAGGTTTTCTTCGCTTTTACGCAGGGCCTTTTCAATGGCCCTTCGTTCTTCCACCTCCCTTTCCAATTGCAGGTTCACACCCAGCAGCCTGTTGACGGCCTCCGAAAGTTCTTCCGTCCGGCTGGCTACCTGTTGCTCCAGTTTGTCATTTTGCAACTCAAGGTCATCGTTGAGCTTGCGGATTTCGGCTTGCGCCAGTTTCATGTCCGTCAGGTCGTGAAGGAAGCCGGTGAAGATACGCCGCCCGTTCAGCATGGTCTCACTCACGGCCAGCCTCAGTGGCAGCCGTTTGCCGTCTTTGCGCAAGCCCTCCACCTCTCGCCCGATGCCGATGATGCTGGCCTGGCGGGTATCAAGGTAGGTGCGGATGTAGCCGTCGTGCCGGTCCCTCTCTGGTGAAGGCATGATCATGGAAATATTTTTTTCCAAAATCTCGGAGGCTTCGTAGCCAAATAATCTTTCAGCAGCGGGGTTCACGCTCTCCACGATGCCCCGCTCGTCGATGGTAAAAATAGCATCCGTGGCCGTCCTGAAAATAGCGGACAGGTACGTCGCCATTTCTTCACTCGTATTAAAAAAAATATTTCTCTCCAATGTGGTGATTAATTTTTAGCTGCGGCCACAAGTTAACCCGCTTTTCAAAACTTACATGAATGTCAGTGCAAAGTACCATAGCCAACCCGGCGTTCGGCATATCAATTATCACATCGCAGGGGTGACAAAAGTCATCGGGCAGGGTGCTGACCAATCGGAACTTTGCCTCGAAAGATACATCCTTAGCCATTTAACGACCAGTTCTACCGGGTGGAGTTCCCAAACCGACAGCCGGGAGTAGCTGGAAGCAAAAAAAGAATGAATTATGAACGTCTTAGCACCAATCTCCAGCATTATGACGGCGAAATTGCACACCGTCAATCCGGAAGACAGCCTGATGGCTGTCAAAGAATTGTTTGACAACTACCCCATCCACCACGTGCCTGTTGTGAGCTACAAGCACATCGAGGGCATCGTCAGCAAAACAGACTTTCTGCATTTCCTGCGGGGTTTCAAAAGCAACGACATGGACAAGTTCATTGACGAGACCCGCTTGCGCTCCTGGAAAGCAGGGGAAATCATGACCAAGGGACTGGCAAAAGTGGAAAGCACCGACCCCATCCGCACAGCGCTGGAAGTATTCCTTGTGAACCGTTTCCACGCCATCCCGGTAGTCGATAACGGCGACCTGGTGGGCATCGTTACGACTTTCGACATCATCAGGGCAATCGAGAGCGAGCCGATTCCGCTCGAAAACTACAAAAAAGCAAGGGCACTTTAACAAAAAAGCACATGACTACCATTCAGATTCTCGGCATTGAGGGGAGTGTAAAAACCCGGCAACTTCGGGCAAACCTGCTCGAAGCTTTGGCGGCGATGAGCATGAAGGCCGTGGTGGAAAACGTGTCGGACATGGAGGAGTTGATGAAGTTCCGCATCAACGGCATTCCGGCGCTCGCAGTCAATGGTACCGTTGTTTTACAAAAAATAGTGCCCCCTGCCGAGGATTTGAAAATATTGCTCAACGCCTTTGCCGATGGGGCTTTCAAACATTTCGCCATGAAAAACATCCTTGTTCCAACCGACTTTTCAGAGGCAGCGAAGGGCGCTTTTCAATTCGCCAGGGACCTCGCCGCCCGGCAGGGCGGCAG
>JACRAN010000101.1 GCA_016234735.1 Bacteroidota bacterium
GGTTTTGTGCATTTGCATGGCGGAGATTTCCGAAATCTCAAAGATTTCTGAAATCTGGTTAGCACAAAACCTATTGGTGCGAAGTATAACTTCTATTCCTTGGGGAAGCTTATGGAGCAACCCATGGTTTCTTGTTTAGTAATAAAACCGATATCCATTCTTTATTAAAAAACACTTCTAAGAAATTGAAAACCAGCCAATTGCATCAACGAGGTTACTCGTGGAGGCAGGGCTGTTCATTGCTTCACCCATAAATTTTTGAAAAATGAAAAAACTGTACTTCTCCCTTCTTCTCGCCTTCATTTTTGGCAGTGCTCTCCACAGCCAGACTTGTTGGACCCCAAACGACCCCGGCATCCCGGCTCCAATACTGGGCTGTGCTTCTTTGGACGTGGTCAATGACAACGTCATCTGGGCGGTTTTCACGCATTACTCCGTGGCCGACAGCTTGTTTGGGTTTCCAGAGGATTCCATTTGCATCGTCACGGTCAGCACTGACGGCGGCACAACCTGGACGAACCATCAGGCACCGATGGGCAACCCCGAATTCGTCGCCAACATCAGCGCCATTGACGGGCAGACTGCCTGGATTTGCGGACTGGACTTTGGCGGCGGCGGCAGCAGAATCCTCAAAACCACCGACGGCGGCGCTACCTGGGTGGAACAAACCAGCGCCAACTGGGACCCCGCCGCAAGCTGGGTGGACTTCGTTTACTTCTGGGCGGCCGCAAAGGGTGTTGCCATGGGTGACCCCAAGCAGGGAGAGTTTGAAATTTATACCACCGGCAATGGCGGGCAGACATGGCTGCCGGTGGATGGTGCCAACATTGACGACCCGGAGCCGGGCGAGTTTGGGTTCAACGGCAGCTTCGACGTCGTGGGCAACAATGTCTGGTTCGGAACCAGCACGGGCAGAGTGTTTCGCTCAAAAGACAGTGGAGCCTCCTGGAAAGCCTATTCTACCGGGCTACCGCAGGTTGGCTCCGTGGATTTCAGGGATGAAAACACCGGGTTTGCTTCCTACTTCAATTATTTTACATCTGCCATCAAGGTCACAACCGATGGGGGTGAGACTTGGACGGACATCGCCTCCATGCCGGATGATGGGAACCTCCGCATCGAATATGGGCTGCGCAACGTCCCCGGTTCAACAGCCCTCGTGGTGACCGGCGCTGAGGAAAGCTTGGTTGACGGCATCAACAAAACCTGGGTGAGCTACGACAACGGCGGCAACTGGACACAAATTGACGAAGGCCATCACGTCGTCTGGCTCGACTTTTACAGCCCCGAATCTGGCTGGGGTGGGCAACCTACAAAGCCGTCGGGGCCGAGTTACTTGTTCAAATACACCGGTTCCGCTTTAGTCGGCTTGTTTGACCCAAAACCACTCGATGCCGAAATCAGCATGTTCCCCAACCCGACCAGCGGCATGATCCGCCTCGATGTGAAAACAGCCCCACCGGGCGACTACCTGCTGCTGGTGAACGATGCCCAGGGCAGGCTCGTGAAAAAAGAGTTCATTGAAAACGAGTCAAATTTCCAGCGCCACCTTGACTTGAGTGAGCTGGCAGCGGGGATGTACTCGGTGACGGTGAGCGGGAACGAAGGTTCTACAACTCAAAAAATATTCAAGCAGTAAACTAAAAAACAAAAGGGGATCCGCCGAAAACCCTCCAACCGAGTAGGCACCACTTCTAAATTATTTTCAAATGAAAAAACTTCTTTTCCCCACAGCATTGTTCGGGTTGTTTCTTGCCACAAGCTGGTTTACAGCTTGCCAAAAAGATACCCTCAACAGCGTAACACCCGCACAAACCAATCAAGCAACCGACCTTGCTATCAATGGAACACCCACTACTGACCTCCAGCTAACCGACCGAGGGAATGGCAATTCCAAAGTATTTCCGCCCAACGCAAATATGCACGGGAAATCGTACACCGAGTGGAGCCAAATCTGGATGGAGCAATTCATGCTCTTTGATTGTGCCAGTAACCCTTGGTTGAACCCAGGAAATGAGTTGTTTTATACCAGCGGCCCTGTGTATATGGCAGCAGGGATACAGGCAGTGGGCGGTTCGGCAAACATGACTATACCTCATGGGAAGGCACTACTCTTTCCGCTCGTGAATTTCATTAATGACTATCCTTGCCCCGCAGAATGGAATTTTGAACCGGCACCTGGCCAGTCTATGGAAGATTTTCTTACGCAAGCAACGGAAGATGCTTTGTCCAATGTAAGTATCCCAAGTCTATCAGTAACCGTAGATGGCGATGCCGTAAGCAATTTGGGTTCCTTCAAATTTGTAACCGACCTGTTTTACTTCACTGCCCACCCATCTTTAGCTGGGTGCTTCGATCCTTGTGTCGTTGATGGCCCAGAGCCTGGTGTGGCCGGTGGCTATTATATCATGCTGAAGCCCCTATCAAATGGACAGCATACCGTACATTATCATATGGAAATACCAGCGTGGGGAGCAGTACAGGATGCCACGTATAATATTACCGTGCAATAAGACCAATCAAACAATCCACAACTTGCCCTTTCCGCTGCCAATGCACTGCGGGAAGGGCTTTTTCATGCACCTACTTTTGCTCAAAAACGGCTACCCCCCGAAAATTTTTACCTTTGAAAAATTTATCGGCAACCATCCGCTCCAATGCGCAACCTCTACCTCACCAACCGTTTTTTCGCCCTGTTCGGCTTCGTGGCCCTGCTTTTTGCCACGAGCTACATCGTGCCGCCTTGGTACCCGGTCGCCATCACGTTTTTTTGCCTGGCGGTGGCGCTGACAGTGGCAGATGTGCTGCTGCTTTTCCATAAAAAAATCAAGGTGGAAGCCGAACGGCACCTGCCGAGGCTGCTGTCGTTGAGCGACCCGAACAAGGTCAGTCTCGACATCGTGAACCGCTCGCCCCGGGCGCTTCGGCTCACGGTCATCGACGAGTTGCCCGTACAGTTCCAGCTACGTGATTTTGAGCAAAAAATCGCCTTGCATGGTGGGGAGTCGCAAGCGCTGGCCTACGAACTAAGGCCGCTCACCCGTGGCGAGTACGGTTTTGGCGTGGCCAATATTTTCGCCGAAACCAAAATCGGGCTGGTGCAGCGCCGCTTCCGGGCCGCCGGGCCAATGAGCGTACCGGTTTACCCGTCCGTCGTGCAGATGAAGCACTACGAGTCGCTCGCTTTCAACCGGGTGAACAACCAGCAGGGGCTTCGCAAAATCCGGCGCATCGGCCACAGCTACGAGTTCGACCAAATCAAAAACTACGTGCCCGGCGACGACTACCGCAGCCTCAACTGGAAGGCGACGGGCCGGTTCAGCCGCCTGATGGTCAACCAGTACGAGGACGAACGCTCGCAGCAGGTGTACTGCCTCATCGACAAAAGCCGGGCAATGAAAATGCCGTTCGACGGCCTCAGCCTGCTCGATTACGCCATCAACACGAGCCTCGCCATCTCCAATATTGCCCTGAAAAAATACGACAAGGCGGGCCTCATCACCTTCTCCGACAAAATCGGCTCCACCATCAAGGCCGACCGCCGGGAGAACCAGTTGAACAAAATCCTGCACGCCCTCTACAACGAGCAGGAGCGCCCGCTGGAAGCCAACTACGAACTGCTCTACCACATCGCCCGCAAGCTCATCAACGGGCGCAGCCTGATTTTGCTGTTCACCAACTTCGAGAGCATGTACGCCCTGGAACGGGTGCTGCCGCTGCTTCGCCGCATCAACAATTTCCACTTGCTGGTGGTCATTTTCTTCGAAAACACGGAGGTGCAGGATTTTTTGAAACAGGAAGCCCACTCCGTGGAGGCCATCTACACGCAGACGGTGGCGCAAAATTTCCTCGCCGAAAAGGCCGCCATGGCCCAACTGTTGCGCCAGCACGGCATCCAGACCGTGCTCACCCGTCCGGAGGAGTTGTCGTTGAACACCATCAACAAGTACCTGGAACTGAAGTCGAGGGGAATGATTTGAGGTATGAGGGACGAGGTATGAGGGATGTTTTATTCTTCAAAAATATCGGAGAGTTGGACGGAGAAGCCAGCTACGGCCAGCGATTGCAGAGTCCCTTGTTTTTCAAATTTTTCTTTCAAAATCAGCACCCCATTGTTGTTGTGGTACACTTCCACCGTCTGTTTTTCCGGGTCGATGAGCCAATATTCCTGAACGCCGTACTTGCCGTAATTCTCCATTTTTTCGCCCTCGTCTTTCAGTTTTGTGCTCCACGAAAGAATCTCCACGATGAAGTCCGGCGCACCTTTCACCCAGTCGCCGAGGATGCCCATGCGTTCATTCGAGATGAACATCAGGTCGGGCTGATAGATGTTCTTTTCGTCTAAATGGACATCGAATGGTGCGTGAAACGCCCTGCCCAGTTTGTTTTTTTTAACAAACATGTTCAGGTATGAAGCTAAATTGATGGAAGCCGTCTGGTGAGAGGATTTTGGAGAGGACATATAAACAAGTTTTCCGTTTATCAATTGAAATGGGGCACCTTCGGGCAATGCCATGTAGTCTTCCACGGTGAAATCATCCCGGTTGTTTTCGATGGTGGTGATGAAAACCTCGCCTTCTTTTTCAAAAATCAACTGCCCCTGGACGACGAGGAAATCACGGCCGTTCAGCAGCTTTTTGAAGTCTGCCTGTTGGATGGCGGTGTAGAGGTTGAGGACGGAAAATGCAATCATGTTGGGTTGAATTGTTGGACAAATTTAGCATTTTATCGAAAAGAAAAAGCCGCATTTTCATCGTGTGAAATGCGGCTTTTTCATCGAAAACGCAAAGTTTATCGCAACAATGTCACGTTGCCTTTTTTGAAAAACTCCTGTCCGTTGTAGCACTTCGCTTTCAGATAGTAGCCGTACACGTCGGGGGTGAGCAACTCGTTTTTGAAGGTGCCGTCCCAGCCGGTGTTCTTGTCGGTGGTTTCAAAAACCTTCTGGCCCCAGCGGTTGTAAATCGCCAGTTCCATCTCGTCGATGATGTTGCCCCGGAAGTACAGCACGTCGTTTTCGCCGTCGCCGTTGGGCGTGAAAGCTTTGGGCAGGAACAGGTTCGGCTCGTCGCAGTCGGGGTTGTACACCTCCACCTTCACCTGCCGGATGGCCTGGCAGCCGCCTTCGTCGGTGACGAGCACCGTGTAGGTCGTCGTCGTCTCCGGCATGGCAATCGGGTTGTGGATGGTCGGGTCGTCGAGGCCCTCGGCAGGTGCCCACTCGTAGGTGTAGCCGTGCAGCAGGTCGATTTCCAACTGCGAAAACTCACCGGAACCTAACAGAATCGTGTCCATGCTCGATGAAATTTGCCCCAGCGTCGGCTCGATGTCGTAGTAGTTGACCGCCGCACTGTCCGTCGCCGAACAGCCGTAGGGCTGGTTGATGGCCTGCACCGTGAATACCGTGTTTTCCGTCAGCCCACTGACGATGATGCTGCCGTCCGCCTGCACCTGGTCGATGTACTCCATGGGCGACCAAATGTACTGCATGACCTGGCTCGGCACATTGTTCGTGATGCCGATGGTCAGTGTGCCGATTTCTTCACAAAAACTGAAAATGTCATCGAGCGAAATGCTCACCGGGAAGGCGTTCACGGTCACGGAGGCCGTGTCGCGGCAGCCGAGCGTGTCCGTCGCCAGCACGTAGTACACCTGTGTGCCCTGTGGTATCACCACCACATCGTTGAAGGTGCTGAACGGGTTGGAAAAATCCAGCGACAGCGACCAGGCCAGTCCGGTCACGATGGTCGAAGTGTAGGTTGACGACAGCAGCACATCCGTTGAGTCGCAGAGCGAGGTATCGGTCGGGTTGGTCGTCAGCCCGATGGGTTCATTCACCCGCACTTGCACCGTTTGCGTGATGGAGCAGGTATCGCCCTCGTTGTAGCCTTGCACCGTCACCTGGTAAAACTGGCTGGCGTTCAGCGTGGCCTCCGGGTTGGGGCAGTCGTAGCAATCCAGCCCCACCTGCGGCGACCAGAAGTAGCTCAACTCCGAGCCTTCCGCCTCCGGGTTGATGGGCGTTGGCACACCAGGGCAAATCGTGGTGAGGTCACGGATGAGCGGGTTGAACGTGTACGTTTCCACCTCAAAATCCGCCGTATCCGAGCATCCCCACTGGTTCGTCACCGTCACCTCGAAGTTGGAAACCACGCCCTGCGGCGTGGTCACATCGGGGCAGGCGGTGTCGCCACCGCCGAGGATGGTGCCGCCGTTGGAGGCCGTCCATTCGTAGGTCGGGAAATCGTTGGGGTCGAGGTTGGTGACGCAAATATTGTACGACGGCATCGGGCAGGTGTCGATGACGCCGTTGCCGTCCAGCACGATGTCGAGTTGGTTGTTGGAGACCGCCACCTCGTCGCTGGCCGTGCAGCCGTAGGCATCAATCACAGAAATTTTGTAAACATCCGCAATCAGTGGGTCCACCTGAATCGTTGGCCCGCTGCCGAGCGGCTGACCTGCTGAATTATGCCATTCGAGCGTCACAGGCACATTCACATCCGACGAAATCGTGATGGGCGTACCGCAGGTGAACGTGTCCACCGTCTCGTCGATGTCGATGATCGGCGCTGCGAAAACATCCACCTCAATGACTTCCTGGCACTCGTCGGGGCCAAAATTATCGGACACCGTCACGGTGTAAGTGGTTGATTGTAAAACAGTTACCATCGGATTTGGCACCGTCGTGCTGCTCAGGCCGCCCGGTGGCGACCACAGGTAGTTCAGGTTCGGGTTGGCACCTGGGTTGAGCGGTTCGCCCACGCCGGGGCACACCTCCACGTCCTGCACCACCGTCGGTACGAAGCCGAAGCCAGTGATGCTCTGCAACATTTCGTCGGTGCAACCGAACTGGTTCGTCACGCTCACGCTGTACGAGGCGGTCTGGCTGGCGGGCGGCGTGAGCACCGTCACGGTCGGCCCGGTGCCTGGCGGCAGAATCTGGCCGGGGGCCGTCGCCGTCCAGAGGTAGCTCAGGTTGTGGTCGGGCACGAGGTTGTTCACCGTCAACTGAACCTCCGTTTCGGGGCACTCGGCACCGGCGTTTTGCCAGTTGACTTTCACGGATTCCTCCGCAATGTTGAACGTATCGCTGTCCTTGCATCCGTACTGGTCTGTGCCGATGACCTCGTACTCCGTGTCGGCGGAGGGCAAAATGGTCAGGCAGGCATCCTCGCCGACCAGACCACCTGGATTTGCAATCCATTCGTAATCAATGGGTTGCAGGTTTGATTGCGCACACACGGTTATCGGCGTTCCGCAGGTCAGTGTGTCGGCAGGAGCCGTCACTTCGATTTTTTCCGGCACAAAAACCATCACCGTCCTTGTCACCGAGCAGGTGTCGGGCGAGAAGTTGGTGATTTCAACAAAATAGGTCGTCGTTTGCGAAGGCCACACCGTCGGGTTGGCCACGTTCGGGTCACTGATGGCGATATTCGGCATCCAGTGGTACTCGTAGGTGAGGTTGCCGAAGGGGTTCAGTGCCGTCGAATCGCCGGGGCAAAGCACAACGGAGTCCGAGAAATTTATTTCGATAAATTCGAGCTTCAAATCCTTCGTTATCGTTCCATCGCAGTCATTGGAAGTGAAAATGGTCAACGTCACCTCGAAAGTCTGACCCGAATAAATCCTGAAAACCGGGCTTGGCACATCGGCAGTTTCGCCGGTGTTGGTTTCCCAGTGGAAGCTGTCGATGGTGATGCCCGCCTGCAAAATGGTGGTGGCATCGTGGAATTGCACGTCCACGCTGTCCACATCGCAAGCCTGGTATTCGTAAGTGAAATCCACCACGTACTGCGTCTCCAAAATCTCGATGTTCCTCACCAATGTATCCACGCAGGCCAGGTCGAAGTCCATCGTCAGCCGCACCGGGTAGGTGCCGGGGCCGGGGTAGGTATAAATCGGGTGGTCCAAGTACGAGGTATCTGCCAGCGTGGTCGAATCGCCAAAGTTCCAGGAGAAATTGAAAGCGTTGATACTCAGGTTGTTAAACTGGACAGTGCTGCCGTTGCACCCCACCACGAAGTCGAAATCGAACGTGTTGTTCACATCCACCACCGCCACGTACACGCTGTCGTGGGCGATGCAGCCAAACTGGTTCACCGCATCCACGTACACCCACTGCTCGCCGGGAACAATCAGCACATCGGGGTTGGGCACGTTGGTCGGGCCGTTGAAAATCGTCCCCGGCGACCACTGCCAGGTCAACGTGTCGTTCCCGTCGA
This sequence comes from Bacteroidota bacterium, assembly GCA_016234735.1. GTDB lineage: Bacteria > Bacteroidota > Bacteroidia > Chitinophagales > Saprospiraceae > UBA6168. The sequence continues at coordinate 8,223 of JACRAN010000101.1, forward strand.
GGTTGGTGGCGTACACGTCGAGCGGCTCGTTCGAGCACTTGATTTGGTCGCCCATCGCTTCGATGTTGGCCGGGCCACCTGCCACGTACACCGTGTCGTAGTAGTGGCAGCCCAGTTGGTCGGTAGCGCGCACCACGTAGTAGTCGTAGCCGGAAACGTTGACCGTGATGGAGGTGACGTTGCCCGCCACCTGGTTGCCGTTTTCGTCAAACCAGGCATACGTCACCGGCAGCAGCCCGACGCTCGCCGTGAGGGTGGTCGCGGGGTCGCAGGTCAACACGTCGGCACTGGCCACGACGTTCACATTTGGCGGCACGATGACCGTCACCTGCCGGGTGATGTCGCAGGTATCCGCCGAGAGGTTCGAGACCGTCACCGTGTAAGTCGTTGTTTGTGAGGGGTTTGCGAGCGGGCTTGGGCAGTCTGTGCAACTCAGGCCGGTAGCAGGCGACCACTGGTACTGGTAGCCGGTAGCCCCACCGGGGTTGAGTACCACTCCGCCGTTGAGGCAGCCCAGCACCTCGGAGCCGTCCTCTAAATTGGGCAGTTCCGTGAAGTCAATTTCGAGCGAATCGAGAGCGGAAGCGGCCAGGCAGTTCTCCTCCGTCGCCACTTGCAGCGTCGCGTACAGCGTGCCCTGCTGTGCCACGGTGATGGTCGGGTTGGCCAACGTCGAAGTGCCGGTGTACACGCCGCTGAACGTCCAGAGCCAGCCCGTCGTGTTGCCCTGGTCGTTGATGGTTTGGTCAAAAAACTTGATAGAAACGGCATCCTCCTCGCAGTTCGTGTAGCCGTAGGTGAAGGCAGGTAGCAGAATTTTCTCCGCCAGCGTGATGTCCTGCTGGATGGTGTCCTTGCAAACGGCGTTCGGGGCCGTCATCAGGGTCACGGTGTACGTTCCGTAGGCGGGGTAAACATAAGTCGGGTTGGCCTCTGTGGAAACGTCCGCTGTGGTGGTCGGGTCGCCAAAAACCCAGGCGAAGCCGGAGGGCGCATTCTGGCTTTGGTTGACGAAATGCACCACTTTCGAGTCGCAATCCGTGTCGGGCACAAACTCCAATTGAGTAGGTTGGAACACCTGTACCGTCACCTTCCCGGTGGACTGGCACAGGCCGTTGTAGCTCGTGATAGTCACCGTGTAGATGGTGCTTTGGGTGGGCACAACGGCGGGGTTCGCCAGGTTTTGCTGGGCAACCGGCACGGGTGGCCCCCAGTTGTAAGTGAAACTGTCGACGGCCCCGGCGGGGTTGAGGTGGGCCGTTTCACCCAAACAAATCGGGACGATGTCGGGCAGCGAATCCACCGGGTAGTTGTTGCCGGAGACAAAATCCAAGGTCTTGGTTTGCTCGCAGCCGTTCACCGACCGCGCGGTGAGCGTGATAGTGCCACTGGAAGGATTGGGTATCAGGAACACCGGGTTTTGCAGGGTGGAGGTGAGCGGGGGGGGGCCGAAGTTCACTTCCCAAAACCACTCCACGACCGGGGAAACATTGTCCACCGACAAATCCTGCAAGACCAGCTCCGACTGGCTGGTGCAGTCATAAGTTTGCCAGGTGAAATCGGGGGTCAGCGAGTTGTTTTGCAGGTAAATCGTGTGGTAGCCCGTGTCCACGCACTGCCCCACTGGTTCGGCCACTAATGCGATGGTGTAGGTGCCGGTGTCGGGGTACGTGTAGGTAGCGGTGGTACCGGTGGCGCTCGGCGTGAGGTTCGGCCAGTCGAAGTACCAGATGAAATCCTGCGCCACATCGGTGTTGTTGCCAAAATGA
>JACRAN010000011.1 GCA_016234735.1 Bacteroidota bacterium
AATCCTAAACTCTGTTAGAGTTTCGAAACTCTAACAGAGTTTAGGATTAGCAGGGAGGCCGAAAGATTGCAAAACGAAAGGTGGGTAAAAATAGGCGATATGGTTGTAAATTCGGGCAACCCAACCAAAAAGTGTTTTACCTCTTGGTTTATTTCACCCAGATGCACCTCAATTTTTATTTCAGAAATTTCAATTTGATGGACAAAAACCTATTTTTGTAAAAAAAAGTCAACATGGTCGCAAATACCAACGTGTACGATGAAATCGCCAACTTCATGGCAGGCATGAACCCAGCGAAAGTACTGGCCTTCAAGCCCTCCAAGGCCAACCAGTCAAGGCTCGATTCCTTGTTGGACAAGCAAAAGGCATCGGGCATTACCCCTGACGAGAAGAACGAGTTGGAACATTTCCACATCATCAACCGCATCATCGGCCTTGCAAAGGCCCGTGCGGTGCATCTGCTGGCCACATAATGATTCCCTAAAATAGGAAGTTGCTCGCCCAAACCTGCGCTTTTTGACAAAAATCAATTTCCCTTCCTGTTGTCAATAACTTGCTGCGAAGTGTAATTTTGCCACCGCCCCAACAATCCAGCAATCCAACAATTTCAACAATCAATATGACCCGCAAGGAAAAAGATTCCCTCGGCACCGTGGAAGTGCCGATTGACGCCTACTGGGCAGCGCAGACGCAGCGCAGCATCCAAAACTTCAAGATTGGCGGCCACCGCATGCCCGCCGAAATCATCGAGGCATTTGCCTTTTTGAAAAAAGCGGCGGCGCTCACCAACCTCGGCCTCGGCGTTTTGCCAAAGGAAAAATGCGACCTCATCGGGCAGGTCTGCGACGAGATTTTGGCGGGGCAGCTCGCCGACCAGTTCCCGCTCGTGGTCTGGCAGACGGGCAGCGGCACCCAGTCGAACATGAACGTGAACGAGGTCATCGCCAACCGGGCGCACGTGCTGCGAGGCGGCAAACTCACCGATGATAAAAAAATCTTGCACCCCAACGACGACGTGAACAAGTCGCAGAGCAGCAATGACACCTTCCCGACGGCCATGCACATTGCCGCCTACCAAATTTTGGTGGAAACGACCATCCCCGGCATCGAGCGGCTGCGGGACACGCTCAAGGCCAAGTCACGCAAGTTCATGAAGGTGGTGAAAATCGGCCGCACCCACCTGATGGATGCCACGCCGCTCACCCTCGGCCAGGAACTCAGCGGCTACGCCGCCCAACTCGACCAGGGCCTCAAGGCCATCAAAAACACGCTGCCGCACCTGGCCCAACTGGCACTCGGCGGCACCGCCGTCGGCACCGGGCTGAACACACCGCCGGGCTACGGCAAGGCGGTGGCCGAAACCATTGCCAACCTGACCGGCCTGCCCTTCGTGACGGCCCCCAACAAATTCGAATCGCTGGCAGCCCACGACGCCATCGTGGAGTCGCACGGAGCGCTGAAAACCGTCGCCGTTTCTTTGTTCAAAATCGCCAGCGACATCCGCCTGCTGGCCAGCGGCCCCCGCTGCGGCATCGGCGAAATCGTCATCCCCGACAACGAGCCTGGCTCCAGCATCATGCCCGGCAAGGTGAACCCCACGCAGAACGAGGCGATGACGATGGCGATGGCGCAGGTGCTCGGCAACGACGTGACCATCAACATCGGCGGCATGAACGGCCACTTCGAGCTGAACGTGTTCAAGCCGGTGATGATTTTCAACTTCCTGATGTCGGCCCGGCTCATCGGCGATACCTGCGTGAGTTTCAACGACAACTGCGCCGTGGGCATCGAGGCCAACCTGCCGAAAATCAAGCAAAACCTGGACAATTCGCTGATGCTCGTCACGGCGCTGAACACGCACATCGGCTACGACAACGCCGCCGCCATTGCGAAGAAAGCCCTCAAGGAAGGCAAAACCCTGAAGCAAGCGGCGCTTGAACTCGGCCTGCTCACGTCGGAACAGTTCGACCAGTGGGTGCGGCCGGAGGACATGGTGGGGGAGATGAAAAAATAATTTCTTCTACCATCGCAGCGAAACCGGGCGATTGACAAAAAGCACCCGGTTTTTTTTGATTCAGAAGGTTGCATCTTTCGCAGGCGGTGATTAACTTGAGCGCCAATACACCTCGAACCTGATACTGACGAAGGAATGAATCAAGCGCGATTTTTTAACTACCTGCAATACGAAAAACGGTTCTCGCCGCACACACTCACCGCCTACCAATCCGACATGGGGCAGTTTGTGGAGTTTTTGGGGAAAACCTATGAAATGACCGACCCTGCCGACATCCGGCACACGCACATCCGCTCCTGGATGGTTGATTTGATGGAACGGGGCAACGTCGCCCGCAGCATCAACCGCAAACTTTCCTGCCTGAAAACGTATTTCAAATTTTTGCGTAAACAAGGTGAAATCACTGCCAATCCGATGTTGAAGGTGATAGCGCCGAAGACCGGCAAGCGGCTGCCCGTTTTTGTCCCGGAAAAAAACATGTCGCTGCTGTTCGGGCAGGTCGATTTTGGGGAGGGTATCTCCGGTATCCGCAACCGGCTGGTGATGGAGGTGTTGTACTGCACCGGGGTGCGGCAGTCGGAATTGATGAGCCTGAAAGCGGAGAGCGTCGATTTTGCCAACAATCGGATCAAGGTCCTTGGCAAAGGCGGCAAGGAGCGCCTGATACCCATTGCCGGGCACCTGGCCGAACTTTTCAGGCAGTACATCGAAACACGCAAGGCTGTATTTCCGGGGAACGAGGTTGCTAATCTAATCCTGACCGACAAAGGCCAACCCGTCGGGAAAGGCTTTGTTTATAATTTGGTGAAACGTTACCTGTCCATCGTGACGACGGTGGAAAAACGAAGCCCGCACGTGCTGCGGCATTCGTTCGCCACCCACTTGTCGAACAACGGTGCCGACCTGAACGCTATCAAGGAATTGCTGGGGCACTCGAGCCTCGCTTCCACGCAGGTTTACACGCACAATTCGATTGAAAAACTGAAAAAAATCTACCAGCAGGCGCACCCGAAAGCGGAAATATCCTCGGAGCCTTGAGCAGGTACCAGCCCTGTTGCCCGCTCAAAAAAGGCACCGACTGAACCATATACTTTAACAGTTTAAAATTACATCTATGAAAGTTCACACAGAATCAGTTCAGTTCAAAGCTGACCAGAAGTTGCTCGATTTCATCGAAAAGAAAATGGAAAAGCTGAACACGTTTTACGACCGCATCATCAACGCCGAGGTCAAGCTCCGGCTGGAAAATTCGGGGCAGGTGAAAGACAAGGTGGCCGAAATCCACCTGCACGTGCCCGGCCTGAGCATCTTCGCCAAAGAGACGAACAAAACCTTCGAACAATCCATCGACAGTGCCGTGGAAAACCTGCGCCGCCAATTGGAGCGCTACAAAGAGAAGCAGCGGCCACACAGCACCGTCTGATTCAGGGAGCATACAGGGCAAAAAAACCGGGTGTGTCATCAAAGCGGATGGCACACCCGGTTTTTTTTTGAGCAAAGCGAAGGAGTGAACTTTTTTTTGAAAACCTTTTGTTCACAGGTTTGCGAAACAGCGGGAAACCACTACTTTTGCGCCTCCAAAAAAAAACAGTCAAAAAGAAATGCAAAATTTTCTTTTTTTCTCAAATCGGCTATCTTTGCGGGCGCTTTTTGAAAGCCCTGCTTTTTGGTGAAAAAGTTCATTGGAAAACAGGAAATTTATTTCAATAAATTCCAATTCATAAGCCAGTGTAGCTCAGTTGGTAGAGCAGCTGATTTGTAATCAGCTGGTCGGGGGTTCGAGTCCCTCTACTGGCTCAACTGGGGTTATCAAGTTTTGAGTTACCAAGTTTTGAGTCGGCGGACAACTCAAAACTCAATAACTCAAAACCCAAAACTGGCAAAAGGGGGGTGCGCCGAAGTTGGAGAGACGGGGCAGACTGTAAATCTGTTGCTTATGGCTGAATAGGTTCGAATCCTATCACCCCCACGATGGAAGGATTGGAGACTGAAAGGATTGAAGGGTTTGCCCTGAGCTTCCTTCAATCCTTGTTTTCTTCAATCCTTCAATCCTTTGAAATCATGCGGGAGTAGCTCAGTTGGTAGAGCATCAGCCTTCCAAGCTGAGGGTCGCGGGTTCGAG
>JACRAN010000103.1 GCA_016234735.1 Bacteroidota bacterium
ACATCAAGTTTTAGATAGATAGGGCGACAAAAAGTTCTAAAGAAATCAACATGCATGGTACCCAATTCCAGATGGTACTTCATATAGACTGGCTGATTTTTGGCGATAATGAGCCTATCTTACCCGTCCTTTCAAGTCTTCCCACATTCCAGCCATAAAAAAGCAAGTAGTTTTAAGTGTTGAGCGCAGCGGCACCCCGTCCTTTCAAGTCTCCCCACATTCCAGCAATAAAAAAGCAAGTAGTTTTAAGTGTTGATCGCAGCGGCACTTAAAACGGGTGTGCCAAAAGACAAAAGTTTTTTCTGAAAATCGATGGAGCATACCGAGTGAGTGGGAAGCACGTTTCAAGTGCCGCTGCGCTCAACACTTGAAACTACTTGTTGTCTGAGTACAAAAAAAATCCGTTCCAATCCGCATCATCCGTTTCATCCGTTCTCCAATCCTATCTCATTCGTTTCTTAAACCCCACAAAAAACGCCAGGCTCCCCGGGTTCTTCATCGAGTCGAGGTTGGCGGCTTTTTCGATGGGTTTGCCCATCAGGATTTTCTTCACGGGGGCTTCCATCTTTTTGCCGCTGATGGTGTAGGGTATTTCCGGGCAAACGATGATGTCGTCGGGCACGTGGCGGGGCGAGTAGTCGGAGCGCAGCGTTTGCCGTATTTTTTGGCGGAGGTCGTCGGTGAGGGCCACGCCGTCGTTGAGCAGCACAAAAAGCGGCATGTAGTCTCCCCCACCCTCCTGCTCGATGTTGACGATGAGGCTGTCCCGCACTTCGGGAATCTTGTCGATGGCCCGGTAGATTTCGGCGGTGCCGATGCGTACGCCCTGGCGGTTCAGCGAGGCATCGGAGCGCCCGTAGATGATGATGCCGCCGTGTTCCGTGATTTCAATCCAGTCGCCGTGCCGCCACACGCCGGGGTACAGGTCGAAGTAGCTGTCGAGGTAGCGCTCGTTGTTTTCATCGCCCCAAAAAAAGACGGGCATGGAGGGCATGGGCTTCGTGACCACGAGTTCACCAACCTCCCGCTCCACAGGGTGGCCCGCTTCGTTCCAGGCTTCGATGGCCGCACCGAGGCACCTGCATTGGATTTCACCCCTCCAGACCGGCTCGGTCGGGCAGCCGCCGACCCAGGCGGTGCAGACATCCGTCCCACCTGCCATCGAACTCAGCCACAGGTCTTTTTTCACGTTTTCGTACACCCAGTCGAAAGCATCGGGCGGCAGCGGCGAGCCGGTGGAGCCGATGCTCCGCAATGCCGTGAGGTTGAATTTCTGGCCGGGATGCAGCCCTTCCTTCAAGCAGGCCATGAGGTAGGGGGCGCTGGTGCCGAAGTGCGTGATGTTGGCTTTTTCGGCCAGTTCCCAGAGGCGGTCGAGCGAGGGGTAGCCGGGGCTGCCGTCGTACAGCACGGCGGTAGCACCCGCCAGCAGGCTGGCGTTGACGAAGTTCCACATCATCCAGCCGGTGGTGCTGAACCAGAAAAACCGCTCGCCGGGGTGTACGTCGTTGTGGAAATGCAGGTACTTCAGGTGTTCGAGCAGGTTGCCGCCGTGCGAGTGGACAATGGCCTTCGGAATGCCCGTGGTGCCGCTGGAGTACAGCATGTAAATCGGGTGGTCGAAGGGCACGGCCTCGAATTTTATTTCGGTGGTGGGGCGGAAGGTGTCGTTCCAGAATGTCGTAATTGGGAATTGGGAATTGGGAATTGGGGGTTGATTGTTGATTGCTGGTTGTTGATTGTTGATTGTTGATGGGTTGCCGAAACGCAGGCTACCACCGGGGTTCAGGTAGGGGACGATGACGAGGTGTTTGACGGTCGGCAATTTTTCGCACAACTCCCTGACGACGTGCATTTTATCGAACGGCTTGCCATTGTAGGTGTAGCCGTCGGCGGCGAAGAGCACGACGGGTTCGATTTGGGCGAAGCGGTCCACCACGCTGTTGGCACCGAAGTCGGGGGAGCAACTCGACCACACGGCCCCGATGGCGGCACAGGCCAAAAACGCAAACGTGGCTTCGGGGATGTTGGGCAAAAAAGCGGCGATTCGGTCGCCTTTTTTTACGCCGATTCCCCGCAGCCAGGCGGCCATCGAGGCAACCTGGCTGTGCATTTCTTCCCACGATATTTCGACGAGTTCGTGGCGTTCCGAAGAAAAAACGATGGCAATTTCGTCGTCTCCGTTCTGATATCTAATGTCTCCCGTCTGATGTCTGAAAATGTGTTCCACATAGTTGAGCGTAGCACCCTCAAACCAGGCGGCACCGGGCATTTTTTCTTCCTTCAAAACTTGCTGGTACGGGGTGTGGGAGATGACGTTGAAGTATTTCCAGAGGCTCTCCCAAAATTCGGCGATATTTTCCACCGACCATTGCCAGGCTTCATGGTAGTTTTGAAAATCCAAATTGTAGTTTTGCCTCATCCACCCGAAGTAGTGGTGGAGGTGGGAGTTTTGCTTAAATTGCTCGGACGGTTGCCACAGCATGGACGATGGTTTACAAGAATGATGGTTGGCCAATTGACTGGGGTAAAATTAGAAAAACTGCCTACTTTTGATGGAACCAAAAAAATTCAGCATGAAAAACAAGGTACTTTTAAAACAACTGTCGCTACTGTTGCTGCTCGCAGCAACGATTCTTGGCCTCCACTCGTGCGCTGCTCTGATGGGCGGCTCCGACCCGAACTTCCCTCCCCCGCCTCCAGCAGATACCCCGGAGTACACCGACCCACAGCCCGTCAGTTTTACCATCCTGCAAATGAACGACGTCTATGAAATTGCCCCGTTGGAAAAAGGCAAAGTGGGCGGCATGGCCAGGGTGGCTACCCTGCGGAACGGCCTGCTGGCGGAGAACTACAACCTGCTGACGGTGCTGGCGGGCGATTTTGTCAGCCCGTCGCTGCTGGGCACGATGAAGTACGAGGGCAAGTCCATCAAAGGCCGCCAGATGGTGGAGGTGATGAACGCCGTCGGCGTGAACCTGGTGGCCTTCGGCAACCACGAGTTCGACATCAAGGAAGCGGAGTTGCAGGAGCGGATGAACGAGTCGTATTTCGAGTGGCTCGGCACCAATGTTTTGCACCAAAAAGGCAACAAAATCGAACCTTTTTACAAAGAAAGCTACGGCTACAAGTACTTCGTACCGGAGACCTACGTCTGGGAAATCGACGATTACAACAGCGGCAAGACCGTGAAAATCGGGTTTTACAGCGCCACCATCAGCGACAACCAGCAGCCCTGGGTCTATTACGAAGACCCCTACCAGGAGGCCACCAAAGCCTACCTCGAACTGGTGCAATCCTGCAACATCCTCGTCGGACTGACGCACCTCGAACTGGCGCAGGACATGAAACTGGCGGCCACGCTGCCCAAAACCACGCTCATCATGGGCGGCCACGAGCACGAAAACAGCCTCGATTCGGTGGGCAACGTGGTGATTGCGAAAGCCGATGCCAACGCCAAATCAGTGTGGGCGCACCGGTTCACCTACTACCCTGACACTAAGCAAGTGACGTTGAACTCGGAACTCGTGCCCATCACCGACGAAATCGAACCGGACTACTACGTGGACTCGCTCGTGCAACAGTGGCAGGGGGTGATGAACCAGCAGATTTCGCAGGTGGTGGACAATCCTGCCGAAGCCATTTACCACCCCAAAACGCCGCTCGACGGACGTGAAAAAAGCGTCCGTAACTTCCAGACGAACCTCGGCGGCCTCATCGCCGCCGGCATGGCCGCCGCTGCGAAAAAGCCCGTGGATGCTGCGTTTTTCAACGGTGGCTCCATCCGCCTCGACGACCAGTTGAGCGGCGACATCACGGCGGTGGACGTGTTCCGGGCACTGCCGTTCGGCGGGGCGGTGTACGAGGTGGAACTGAAAGGCGCACTGCTGAAACGGTCAC
>JACRAN010000099.1 GCA_016234735.1 Bacteroidota bacterium
CCTTCAGCCCCGGTTCTGTTTCAAAACGGGAGTTGATGTCTATGATTTCGGGTTTCACAGAAATCCGAAATCTGAAATCCGAAATCGTAAATTCCGGCCCGACACCACCACTGAGGACAAAGGGCGTTTCGCCGTCATATTTTTCGAGTTGCTCCCAATCGAAAGCCACGCCGTTGCCGCCCCGGTTTTTGCCTTTTGTGTCAAAAAGAAATTTGTCGCAAACACCGGAATAAGCCACCGTTTTTTCAAAATCAAAATCTTCGTCCACGCCGAAGGCTTTCCAGACTTCCAAGTCGCTCATTTTCAACAACTTGCAAACGGTTGGCGACTCCTCGCCGTGCAGTTGGACGATGTGCAGGCCAAGCGCTTCGGCAATATTTTTCATCACTTCCACTGCCTCGTTCACGAACACCCCGACTTTTCGGGCAGGCCCGGGCAAGTTTTTCACCCAATCCAAATCGGCCACTTCGCCCACGTAGCGGGGGCTTTTTTTGTAAAAAATGAACCCCAGGTAGCCCGGCTCCAGTGTCAGGAGTTGGCGGACGTTGGCGGGGTGTTTCAGGCCGCAGATTTTTAGTTGCATGGCGCTGATTTTATTTTTTTGCATCCTGCAAGGACCCGTCCACACCGTGCATACGTGGCGTGGACGGGTCCATTCAGGATGCAAAATTAAAGGGCTTCAAGGGCAGAAACAGCGGCGATAAACTCCCGGCACACCTCCTCTGGCCTACTGTGTTTCATGAAATTTTCGCCAATCAAAAAACCCTCAAACCCCGCCGATTTCAGTTCCAAAACCGTCGCCGGGTCGCTCAGGCCGGACTCGCTGATTTTCACAAAACCGCTGGGAATCAGCGGGGCGAGGGCGAGCGAGCGGCGCACGTCCACGCTGAAATCGGCGAGGTTGCGGTTGTTCACGCCGACGGCATCCACCGTATCGCAGAGGTGGCCGAGTTCGCTGTCGGAGTGGATTTCGAGCAGTGTTTCGAGGCCGAGCGAGCGGGCGAGGGCACTGAGTTGGCGCACCTCCTGCGGTGTCAGCACGGCGGCGATGAGCAGCACGGCATCTGCCCCGATGCTCTTCGCCTCGATGATTTGGTACTCGCCGACGGTGAAATCCTTGCGCAGGATGGGGCAGTAGTTGAACTTCCGGGCGGTGGTCAGGTCGTCGTTTTTGCCGCCAAAAAACGGCTCGTCGGTGAGCACGGAGAGCGCAGAAGCGCCCGCCTGCATGTAGCCGATGCTCACCCGCTCCACCGGGGCGTGGGCGTTGATGATGCCCTTCGACGGCGACCGCCGCTTGAATTCGGCGATGATGCCGAGCCGGTCGGGGCGGCGCAGGTACTTCGTCAGGCTGACGGTCGGCGTTTCAAAAAAAATGCTTCGTTCGAGCAGCTTGACCGGGTAGAGCGACTGGCGCTCGGCGGCTTCATTTTTTTTGTGGGCAATGATTTTTTCTAAAATATTCATTTTCAAACAGTTGACGGTGGACGGGGTCATTGCAATGAAATCAATTTTTTCAACGCCGCCAATGCCCGCCCGCTTTCGAGCGATTCGTTGGCTTGGGCGATGCAGTCGGGCAACGATTTTTCTGGTGAAATGCACTGCAAGGCGAGGGCTGCGTTGGCTGCCACGACCCGTTTTTGCGCCGCCGTGCCGTTGTTTTCCAAAACATGGATGAAAATTTCGGCTGCCTGTTGAACGGTGTCGCCGCCGAAGAGTTCCGCTTCGGTCACGGCACCGCCGAAGTCGTCCGGCATGAGGGTCGCTTCGCCCCGGTTGCTGACGGATTTGGCCGCCGCCGTGAGCGAAAGTTCGTCGTAGCCGCCGAGGGTGTGGACGATGTTGAAACGCCGGACACCCCCCTTGCCCCCCTCAAGGGGGGGCGAGTGGAGGAGGTAGCCGTAGAGCCGTTGGAGTTCGAGGTTGAACACCCCCGTGAGTTGGCAATCGGGCCGGGCGGGGTTCACCAGCGGGCCGAGCATGTTGAAGAACGTCTTGATTCCCAGCGCCTTGCGTACCGGCCCGACGTTTTTCAGCGCCGGGTGGAACATCGGGGCATGGAGGAAGCAGATGCCAGCCTCGTCGAGTTCCTGGCACAGGGCCGACCCGTCGTTTTTGAAGCGGTAGCCCATTGCTTCGAGCACGTTGGAGGAGCCGCAGACCGAGGACACGCCGTAGTTGCCGTGCTTGACGACCCGCCCGCCTGCGCCTGCCACGACGAAGCTGGTGAGGGTCGAAATGTTGAACGTGTTCTTCCCGTCGCCGCCCGTGCCGCAGAGGTCGATGGTCTCAAAATCGCTGACATCGAGCCGGACGCAGAGGTCGAGCAGCGCCTGCCGGAAGCCGTCAAGCTCCTCGACCGAGATGCTGCGCATGAGATACACCGTGAGGAAGGCGGCGATTTGCGCTTCGTTGGCAGCGCCCTGCGTGATTTCCGTGAGGGTCTCGTAGGCTTCCTCACGGGTCAATTTTTGGTGCTCGAAGAGCTTGTTGAGGATTTTTTTCATTGAAAATGAATCGATTACGAATGGCTCGCTTTGTGTTTCTCTGTGTCTCTGTGCCTCCGTGTTTATTTTTTCAACACGGAGGCACAGAGACACAGAGTTAACTATTCACCCAATTTTTCACCATAAGTTTCCCATGTTCCGTCATCACGCTCTCCGGGTGGAACTGCACCCCTCGCACGTCGTATTTTTTATGGGTCAAACCCATCACCATGCCTTCGTCGTCCACGCAGGTGAGGTCGAAGCAAGCAGGCAGATTTTCCCTTGAAACGACCCACGAGTGGTAGCGGCCCGCAGCGAACGTCTCCGGGATGTCCCGGAACAGCAGTTCGTCCGCCTTGCGCACGTGCATCGGCGTGGCGACCCCGTGGAACACTCTCGGCAGGTTCTCCAGGCTTCCGCCGAACACCTCCCCGATGGCCTGCAAGCCGAGGCACACGCCGAAGATGCTCTTCGTCGGTGCCAGTTCCCGGATCAGGTCGCACAGGATGCCCGACTCGGCAGGCAAACCGGGGCCGGGCGAGAGCAGGATTTTGTCGTACCGGGCGGCTTCACCGACCGTGATTTCGTCGTTCCGAAACACGTCGGGCCGGATGCCCGACATCTCCTCCACGTACTGGACGAGGTTGTACGTGAAGCTGTCGTAATTGTCGAGGACGAGGATTTTCATTTTTCTAAGTTTTGAATCTCAGGTTTTGTTGGTATTTTCGCAGAAACGTTCATAAAATCAAGCCATGTCAATCATCAAACTTCCATTGAATTACGAAGGCTCGCAGGGAGAGCGGGTTCTTTACACGTTGTTCGACAGCGGAGCCTCCTTTTCGTGTATTAACGCCGATTATCTCGATGGCCTCGAAAAGCCAGTCAAAATGCGCCATCCGAAAGAAGTGGCGACGGCGAGTGAAGGGCACTATGTTAAAATCACCAGTGCTGTGCGCCTTGATTTTTACCTCAACGACATTCTGCTCTCCGATGAGTTTATGGTCGTTCCCAATCTCTCCGAAGAAGCAATTCTTGGCGTAACTACCCTCCAAAAATGGCGCATCAAACTCGATTTTGAGAACGATACGGTTATCATTGACCCCAAGATAGCCAAGTTCATTTTGAAAGACTTGAAGTAGTTCGGGGCTTGCGCAAAGCCAATTTTCAATTTCCAAATTTCAACTCTCCGCCAGCTTTACCGCCCTCCGCAGCGCCCCAATCTTGTGGAACACCTCCTGCAATTCCTTTTCTTCCACTGAATTTTTGACGATGCCCGCCCCCGCCTGGTAGTGCAGCGTATTGTTTTTGCTCAAAAAACTGCGGATGAGGATGGCGTGGTTGGCACTGCCGTCGAAGGTGAAAAACCCCACGCAGCCACCGTAGTAGCCCCGCCGGTCCGGCTCGATTTCATCAATCAACTGCATGGCCCGGTGCTTCGGGGCACCGGAGAGGGTGCCTGCTGGGAAGGTTTGCGCCAGCAACTGCACCGGCGGAATACCCTCCGGCAACTCGCCCGACACCTCCGACACGAGGTGGATGACGTGGCTGTAAAACTGCACCTCCCGGTAGGTTTCCACCTGCACGTTGCGGCAGAGGCGGTTGAGGTCGTTGCGGGCCAGGTCCACCAGCATCACGTGCTCGGCGTTTTCCTTGGGGTCGGCGGCGAGGGCTTCGGCGCCGAGTCGGTCGGCGTGGTCGTCGCCGGTACGGGGGAAGGTGCCGGCGATGGGGTTGATGAACGCTCGCCGTTGACTGGCTGCCGACTGTTTCAGGCGGATTTGCGCTTCGGGGCTGGAGCCGAAAATTTTATACCCGCCGTAGTCAAAATAAAACAGGTACGGCGAGGGGTTTACGCTCCGCAAAGCGCGGTAAACATTGAAGTCGTCGCCCTGGAACGGCTGCGAAAACTGCCGGGCCAGCACGATTTGGAACACGTCGCCACGCTGGCAGTGGTGCTTGCCGAGCCTCACCATTTCCAAGTACGCCTCGTCAGTCATGTTGGTCGCTTCTTCGCCGACAGGCCGGAACGGGAACGAGGGTACCGGTGCCACTTGCAACAGGTTTTCGAGTTCCGGCAGGCGGCTGGCCTCGCCGGGCAGGGCATTTTCCAGCACGGTCATTTTTTGGTTGAAGTGGTTGATGGCGATGATGAAACGGGGCAACTGGTAGTGCAGCGCAGGGGTTTTCCGGTCGGGGTTTTCGGGGCTGTGGAGGTTGATTTTTTCAAAAAACCGCACGGCATCGTAGGTGCTGTAACCGAAAAAGCCGTTGAGTTTTTTGGCGGCAGGTTCGTCGCTTTCCAGATGGAATTTTTTGAAAAAACCATCCAATCGCTCCACCACCTCCTGCCCGGTCCCTACGGGCGAAACGATAGGCACATTGCCCGGCAAAACCTCGGTAATCGTTTGATTATCAACAACAAACTCCGACATCGGCTCTAAGCAAATGAACGAAATGCTGTTCTCGTTGCCATGATAATCCGAGCTTTCGAGGAGCAGCGCACCGGGGTAGCGGTCGCGCAGCCGCAGGTACAGGCTCACCGGGGTAACGGTGTCGGCGAGGAGGGTTTTGATACGTGGCTGGATGCGGAACATGGAAATCAGGAAATTATGAAATTGTGAAATTGGATATTTTGAAAACAAAAAAGACCCGCCGTGAAGTACGGCAGGTCTTTTTTGCAACATCAAATTTTAGCAACGGACATGCGGCTACTCACGGAATGCGGTTCCCGGGAATTGCCACCACCAGTTTTGTGCGGTTGCGCTTTGCTGAAATTTGAATGTTGAAGTCATATTTTGATTTACGTCAAATATTTAACTGGCCGCAAAGTACGGGGGAGGCGGGGGAGAAAGTCAAGTTTTGGAAATGTTTTTTGAAAATTTTCTTTTTGAAACACCGCTGCTGTTGCGGCTGCGCCAAAAACCTACATTTGCCAAAAAATCCAATTCGATGAAAAACACCGATGCCTGGGAGCGCCTCTCCTCCGAACCGGAAACCGACCTGAGCCTCTTCAAGTCCCGCTTCGAACAGGTGCGTAACCCGCTGACTGGCAAGACCGTGCGGGTGGTCACGCTCACCGGCAACGACTCCGTGACCGTGATGGCTGTGACGAAGGGAAACAACGTGGTGCTGGTGGACAACTTCCGTTTCGGGGTGATGGCCTACCTGCTCGAACTCCCCGGCGGCATGGTCGATGACGGCGAAGACCACCGACAGTCCGCCCGCCGGGAACTGCTCGAAGAGACCGGCTACGCCGCACCGGAGTGGCACTACGTCGGTTGTGTGGCTGCCAACCCCGTGTTCATGGACAGTTACGTGCATCACTACCTCGCCATCGGGGCGGAGCGGGTGGCCGACCCTGACCTCGACGACGGCGAGGACATCCGGGCGCGGGAAATGTCGTTGGAAGAGTTGCGCAAGATGCTGTTCAACGGCGAGTTTCAGCACCCACACACGGTGTGCGGGGCGCTGCGGGGGCTGGAGATGTTGGAGCGGGGGCTGTGACAATTTGGCCTTCATTCCAATTCGTGGATATGGACAACTTGCTACCGCTCCGGCAACTTGATGCACATGACAAAGAAACTGTTGCTCTTTAGTGCCCAGATAGGGCGGGCTTTCCCATTGGGCAAAAACGGCGAAAAGCACAGGGGGGACTTTTTTGAAAGATTGAGGCAAAGGGTCAAGCGACTTGGGGAACAAGGCGAATACTTGACAGCATCGTCCTTCTAACTACAGTTATTTTAGGTCAACAACATTCATCATAGAAATCCAAACGCATGAAAACAAAACCCACCGGACTACAACAATCGAAAAGCGCTCGACGGTGTTCAGCGACGCCCTTGGCCAACTGACGGTGGAGGAACTGAACAGCAAGCCCAACGCCACAACCTGGAGCGTCGGGCAGGTGATTGACCATATTATTAAGGTGAATGAGAGCTACTACCCGATAGTGGAGCAGTTGTGGGCGGGCATTCGACATAATCGTGGCGCACGAGCGGCGGCACTTCAGCCAAGCCAAAGAAATTCTGGTTTTTTTGAAAAAAACTGACCGAGAATAATTCACGGATTCTGCACACAAAACCCTTCCCTCACAGGCTTTTTTACCTAAAAAATTAAATTTTACCTGTCACAGCAACCTGCAAAACCAGTCGGAAACAGGCCTGCCGAGGGGTGCATATTTGTTTTATCAAACGAATTCAGTCAGTCACTTACACAAAAACTTAGAACAATGAATACTTTTCGCACACTTACTTTCAGCCTGATGGCCTTCTTCGCAACCACTGTTGTTTCTGCTCAATCTTCCGATTTCCAAAGCAGCCTCGAATTCAAAATCCAGTTGATGCCGGACAACGTAACATACGGTGTTTTTGTAAAACCCGACCAAACGATTTCCCCCAGCGGCAAAACGCAAACCGGCTCCGGCCAGGTAACGTTGGTGACACCGACAAACTTCACGTATTCCAACTTCAAAAACCACGCTGGCACCTGGGTAGAAAATGCACGGGTAAACGCACCGGCAGAAGCTACCGAAAATTCCTATGTTTCTTTCGGTTTTGTGGTGGACAACCCACGCATCAAATTGTTCCCGAACGAAGAGACGCTGTTGTTCACGTTCAAATGCGATGCTGCTTTCCAGGGCCAAATCGCCCTGATTGACAACGAAAACGACCCGTTTTCTACGCCGAATTCTTACGGCAGCAACCCAGGCAACGACCTCGGCGTAATCGATACCGGCTCAGAAGGAGGCATGGCTTACTACATCTATGCCCGGAATTACAGCACGCAAATGACTGAAAGCCGTGAAAACGCAGCATTGGCATCCAAGTAATTTTTAAGCAAGCGAAAAGTATTCAAGGTCTCACTTAAAGAAAAAAGGTTAAAGGTCTCAGTTAAAAAATTATTCAAAGGTCTCACTCAATTTGCGAAAGGCTAAAATGTTGGAAATCAACATTTTAGCCTTTTTTCTTTTGCAAGATTTCTGGGTACGTGCCGCTCCGTTGCCACGCTGTTTCCCGCCTGAAAGCAACCGCTCCTCCGGTTCAAAATTTAACAATTCCTAAATGACCTATCCGGGCCTTTTTTATCAAAATGAATACTTTTGCCGACGAAGCAGTTTTGAGTTTTGAGTAACGAGTTCCGAGTTACCCTCAACTCACTAACTCAAAACGCACTAACTCAAAACTCAACTCAGACAAATGTCAAAAGTCCTGATCATCGGTGCGGGCGGCGTAGGCCGGGTCGTGGTTTACAAATGCGCCCAACACCCCGAAGTTTTTTCCGAAATACTGCTGGCCAGCCGCACGAAATCCAAGTGCGACATCATCGCCGAAGCCGCCAAAGCCGCTACCGGCCACACCCACCTCACCACCGCCCAAATCGATGCCGAAGACGTGCCCGCCCTGGTCAAACTCATCGAGTCGTTCAAGCCAAACATCCTCGTCAACGTAGCGCTGCCCTACCAAGACCTCACCATCATGGAGGCTTGCCTGCAAACAGGCACCAATTACTTGGACACCGCCAACTACGAGCCGAAGGACGTGGCCAAGTTCGAGTACTCCTGGCAGTGGGCCTACCACGACCGCTTCAAGGAAGCAGGGCTGCTGGCCGTGCTCGGCTGCGGCTTCGACCCCGGCGTGACGAACATCTTCACCGCCCGTGCCGCCCGGCATTTTTTCGATGAAATGCACACGCTCGACATCGTGGACGCCAACGCAGGCTCGCACGGCAAGGCGTTTGCCACCAATTTCAACCCGGAAATCAACATCCGGGAAATCACGCAGCGGGGCCGCTACTACGAAAACGGACAGTGGGTGGAGACCGAGCCGTTTGAAATCGGCCAGGCCATCCACTACCCTAACATCGGGCCACGGCAGTCGTACCTGCTCTTCCACGAGGAATTGGAGAGCTTGGTGAAACACTTTCCCACGCTCCGGCGGGCGAGGTTTTGGATGACCTTCGGCGAGGAGTACCTGACGCACCTGCGGGTGATCCAGAACATCGGTATGGCAGGCATCGCTCCGGTGAAATTCAAAGGCATGGACATCGTGCCGCTCGAATTCCTCAAGGCCGTGCTGCCCAACCCCGGCGATCTCGGCACCAACTACACCGGCTGGACGAGCATCGGCTGCCGCATCAGCGGCGTGAAGGACGGCCAACCGCAGACCTACTACATCTGGAACAATTGCAGCCACAAGGCCGCCTTCGAGGAGACTGGCACCCAGGGCGTGAGCTACACGACGGGCGTGCCCGCCATGCTCGGTGCCATGATGGTGCTGACCGGAAAATGGACCGGCAAGGGCGTGTTCAATGTGGAACAGTTCAATCCCGACCCGTTCTTGGAGAAGTTGGGCGATTATGGGCTGCCGTGGGAAGAGGAGGTTGGTGGGGATTTGGGGATGTGAACTTGATGCTGGGTGGCAGATGCTGGCTGTGAGGGCGGCATCTGCATAATCTTGTATTTTAATTTGAGTCAACCTGTTTCATGGAAATAGATTTTTACAAGCAGTATGTAGGCGAGATGCCAAATAAAGTGTACAAATTTTCCTCCGTTGACGATAATCTAATAAAAACACTGGAGGAATCCTATCTCTGGCTGTCAAAGCCTTCGGACTTTAATGACCCATTTGACTGTGATAGTAACTTCATAAGTTTCAATAAAAACACTGATAAAAAACTCAGTTTTGAGATAACCCTTGAAACAGTATCAAAAGCATGGGGAGTCTGTTGTTTTACGCAGGAATATGATAGCATTTTGATGTGGTCTCATTATGCAAACAAGCACAAAGGAGTATGCTTGGGATTTGACCCAAGAACTTCCACTGAAACATTCTTACTCTTGAAAGTAGATTACGTCAAGGATTTTGAATCAAGTGAATATTTTGACTCTAAATTCAAAGCTATTCCCCACATGATGATAACTAAAGCTGGGTGTTGGGAATACGAACAAGAAATGAGAATTTTTAAAGATTTTAATGGCGAGTTACAGTTCCCAAAAAATGCTCTAAAAGAAGTTATTTTTGGTTGTAAAGCAACCGAAAAGGATATAAAACGAGTGATTGAAGTTATAAAGGAAAAGGGCTATAAAAATGTAGCTTTCAGAAGAGCCGTAAAGAAGAAAGACGAATTCAAGTTAGATTATTTTGACTTGAGCGTTTGAATATTGTTTTTTAAGTAATCAACAGATAGCCCTTGCAACACCCGCCATCAATTAATCTCAATCCCCGTCTTCAAAATTTCATTCAGGAAAGGGTCGTCTTTTTTCAAACGCTCGGTTGGGAAGGTATGCGTTTCGATGGAAACAAATTGTGGCTGGAGGTGCAGCTTACGGAACCTATCTTTGTCCAAAGCAGCTACGCCGATGAAGTCGTCGCCGATGAGTGCAATGTCAATATCCGACCATTCATGCTGGCGGTTTTTGGCAAAAGAGCCGAACAAGAACGCCCGACGCACGTTAACACCTTCCGCCCGGACTGCTTGCAAGTAGTCCTCGGCTGTTTTTATGGCAACTGATTGATTAACCATGCTTGCAATCGTTTGATTTCTTCAAGAATTTGAGCTGTGAATTCCAGCGTACAAATTTGGTAGATAGTGAAATTATAATCCGGGTAACGCCCTTCCATTTGGTAATCGTTCATCTTGTCCAGAAAAAGAAGGTCATCAGCCTTGAATTCCAACTTTGTGATCCCGGCCAACCGGACAAGGTTATGCGTTCGAGGTGGATAATCTTCGGAATTATCTTTGACCCAGTGCGCTTTCAACAATTTTTCCAGCGTTAGGTGCCCGAAGAAAAGTGCTTGCGGATACCTGGCTTTTTCAAAGAGACTTCCCGCAACTTCCCAATCCTTGTCAGCCGATATTTTCCAGAACTGGATGAAGTCGGAATTGGTCATTTCGATTGATTTTTAAGACAAAAATAGGGTTGGGTTTTGACAAAATTTGAAAATTTGTCAACCTGAATTTCATCCCACGTTCACGAAGTGTATCTAAATCACTGAATGTCAATTATTTATCAAACTATTCCCTCCCCCGCCTTCGTCCTCGAAGAGGCCCTCCTCCGCAAAAACCTCGAACTCATCGCAGGGGTGCAGCGGGACGCAGGCGTGGAAATCATCCTGGCGCTCAAGGGCTTCTCGATGTGGAGCGTCTTTCCCTTCGTAAAAAAATACCTGAGCGGCGCCACCGCCAGTTCGCTGAACGAAGCACGGCTTATTTTCGAGGAAATGGGGTGCAAAGCACATACCTACTGCGTGGCGTACCTGCCCGACGAATTCGAGGAAATCATGCGGTACAGTTCGCACCTCGTGTTCAATTCCGTGGCGCAGTACGAGCGGTTCCGGAGTGCTGTTAGTGTTCACAACACTAACAGCACTGATGCCCCCATCGCCTGCGGCATCCGCTGCAACCCGGAGTATTCCGAAGTGGAAACCGAACTCTACAACCCCGCCGCTCCCGGTTCCCGACTCGGTGAGGTGGAGACGGCTTTCAAAGACGGCTTGCCCGACGGCATTGAGGGACTGCACTTCCATACCCTCTGTGAATCAACGAGTTACGACCTGGAAAAAACGCTGGCGGCGTTCGAGCAGCGTTTCGGCCACCTCCTACCGAAGGTGAAATGGGTGAACATGGGCGGCGGCCACCTGATGACGAAGCAGGGCTACGACACGGCGCACCTCGTCCGTATTTTGAAAAAATTCAAGAAAAAATGGGGCGTGGCCGTCATTCTGGAACCCGGCAGCGCCATCGCCTGGGAGACCGGCGTACTTGTCAGCACCGTGCTCGACATCCACGAAAGCAGGGGCATCAAAACGGCCATCACCGACATCAGCTTCACCGGCCACATGCCCGACACGCTGGAAATGCCCTACCGCCCCCGCATCACAGGCACATCAGACCCCGTTCCGGGCAAACCAACTTATCGCATCGGTGGCGTGAGTTGCCTCGCCGGCGACTACATGCAGGAGTATTTGTTTGACAAGGAATTGCAGGTTGGCGACCGCCTCATTTTCGAGGACATGATGCACTACACGATGGTAAAAACGACCACCTTCAACGGTGTCCGTCACCCCGACATCTGCATCCTGCGGGAAAACGGGGAACTGGAAGTGGTGAAACGCTTTGGCTACGAGGACTATCGGGACAGGCTTTCTTGAGGTCTGAGGTATGGAGGTCTGAGGTATAGCGGGATACCTCAGACCTCCATACCTCAGACCTGAAACATCGCTTTCAACCCTTCCCAAAGCGGGCGTTTCAGCGCCGGGCTGGCCTGGATGTCGGTCAGGCTGGCGGAGAAAAGATAGGTGACTTCGCCGACGGTGAGCGGCTGGTTGGGCTGGAGGTTGAGTTGAAGCCCGGCCTGCATTGGCGGTACGCCGAAAAACAAAGCGTGTGAAAATCCCGCCTGATGGCGTAACTCGGTGAAACAAAACGGCTGGGGGGAAGTTGCCCAGAACGTGAGGGCATCTTCCGCCAGATCGAAACCCGCCGCTTGCAATACCTTCGCCAGAAAATCTTTCGACGACGGCTCCTCCGCTCCGGCGATGGCCACAAAAAGCCCCTTCCGGTTGTTCCCTTCGCCCTCGGAAACCATGTTTTCTTTCAGCGGGAAAATTTCAAAATCGAATATCCCGGCGGGAGGTGCATCCAAGTTAAAATCCATTTTTCCAAATTTTATTCTAAATCAAGGAATTAATTTGCCAGTTCAGGAAAATTTATTTTTACAAAACAGAGAAAATAAATAATTTTGTGCAAAATAAAACTAAAATGGACATGGATATAAAAATCACCAGATCAAAAACTTCCCGCCTCTCGGAAGTGGACTTTGACGACCTGCCTTTTGGGCGGAATTTCTCCGACCACATGTTCGTCGCCGACTACTACGACGGCGAATGGCACAACCCCCGCATCGAACCGTTCCACAACTTCAGCCTCCACCCGGCGACGATGGCGCTGCACTACGGCCAGGCCATTTTCGAAGGCATGAAAGCCTCCAAAAGCACGGACGGCACACCGCTGCTGTTCCGCCCGGAGCGCCATGCCCACCGCCTGAACATCTCGGCGCACCGGATGTGTATGCCCGAATTCCCCGAAGCACTCTTCGTCGAGGGCCTCTCGAAACTCGTCCACATCGACCAGGGCTGGATTCCCGAAGAAGAAGGCAGTGCCCTCTACCTCCGCCCGACGATGATTGCCACCGACGAGTTCATCGGCGTGAAACCCTCGCAATCCTACAAGTTTTTCATCTTCACCGGCCCCGTCGGCCCGTACTACCCCAAGCCCGTCCGCCTCTGGGCGGAAACCAAATACATCCGGGCGGCACCGGGCGGCACGGGTGCCGTCAAAGCCGCCGGCAACTACGCCGGTGCGCTCTACCCCGCCAAACTGGCGCAAGACCGGGGCTTCGACCAACTCCTCTGGCTCGATGCCCGTGAATTCAAATACATCCAGGAAAGCGGCACGATGAACGTCTTTTTCGTCATCGACGGGAAAGTGCTCACGCCACCGCTCTCCGGCACCATCCTCGACGGCGTTACCCGTGACTCCATCATCGAAATATTGCGGAGCGAAGGCTACACCGTGGAAGAATACCCGCTCAC
>JACRAN010000100.1 GCA_016234735.1 Bacteroidota bacterium
CATAAACCGGAATGGTGATCATCATCGGAATAGAACCGCAAATGTTGGTGGCGGTCAGCGTCACATCGTAAAACCCGTCAATTGCGTAGGTGTGCGTTGGATTTGTTGCCGTGCTGGTGCCTCCGTCTCCGAAGTTCCACAGGAAACTGGTGGAGTTTGGCGACGACGTGTTGGTGAAAATCAGTGTCAAACCAACCTGTGCCCAGGTAAATCCAGGGGCCGGCTGCGACTGTACGCTGATGTAATTGGTTTTCGTGACGGTATTCGAACCTGCAAGGTTGGTGGCGGTGAGGGTCACATTAAAAACACCGGCCGTATTGTAAACCACCGTTGGGTTTTGCATGGTGGATGTACCGGGATTGCCGCCCGGGAAAGTCCAATTCCAACTGATGGGACCATTAGTGGATTGGTCTGTAAAAGCTACCGACAAGGGCGTACAGCCGGTAGTGGGCGTACCTATGAAGTTGGCAGTGGGAGGCTGAGAACTTGCACAGGTACCGAGGCACCAACGCCCCGGGTAGAATCCGTTGATGGCATCTTGTGAAGCTTGTGACCAGGAGTTGCTGGTGCCCACACTCGGCTGCATGATAAAACCGGAGTTCGGAGCGTCATGTTGAGCGCAGAAGTTGTGGCCGATTTCGTGGGCAGTCATCACCCTCAGAAACGTAGAATTGGTCGTAAAATTCGATACAACATGGTAGCGGTTGCTGTTGCATACCGCGCACAACCAGGCAATGCCCACCGTTCCACCGCTTAAATTTCGGTCTGTCCAGAGTTGCCCGATGTCATGGGTTGCAGAAAATCCGGATGGCCCCCAATTGGTAAAACTGCTCAACAGTGTGCCCGCATCATTCGAATTGGTCCAGGGGTCGCTGGCGGGCGGCGCTACCACGAACTGCTCGACAATTTCGAAGTGCAGTTCATCATTGAATTCATCGTCATAATTGGTCTGTACGTTGTTCATCACGCCAAAAGTGAAGGCGTTTACTGCCGGAACAGAGCCGAATGCATTGTACATCGAAAGGTCAGCGGCAATGGCCAGTTCGATTTCTTTACAGGCCATCATTTTTTCAGCCCCATCATCGTGGATGTCGCCCTTCATGTCTTCCGGTAGCAGTTCCTCCATCTTTTCCACCATTGTTTCAAGGCCGCATTTTTTGTCGGGATTGGGTTTCACATCGGCGGCTGCGTAAACAACGAACAGGTCTTTGGGCTGGCCTGGTACGAAGTACCAAAGTGGCTCAATGTAGTAGGTCGAGTAGCCTTCTTTGATGTAGCCGTAGAGAAACTCATTGTCCATGGTGAGTGCCACAGACCAACCATCGGCACCCGGGTGCTGGCCCCGGTAGGTCATGGTTTCACCATTCGGGAGGGTTTTCTCACCCTTGTCCGTCAGTACGGTGGAGATGTAGGACGGACTGCGCAGGTCACGTTTTTCAAGGGAAATATCCCACTGGTGTTCGCCGATTCCAAGCGTAAATTCCGAGTTGTCACCGGCATTTGTCACGAACTCGTTCAGCGCCTGGACGTCGATTTGGAAAACCTCCGACGCGTTGAACTGGTCGGACAGTTCCGTGAAAGGCTCAGTGGCCTGATAATTTCCCTGAAAGACAGGTTTCTGTGCAAATATGGATGTTGCACCCAGCAACAGTACCAGCGTTGTAAAGGACCGAATCATTGTGTGAGTTTGAATTATTGATTGAGTGAAATTGGATTAGTCGGAATAAAAATTGCTTTATCAAATCCTGTGAATCAAGAAGTTGACAATCAATTGTCTATCGTGTTTTTTTGGTGATTTTTTGTTTTAGGACAAACTTTGAGCAGTCTTTGACATTCGCTGAATTCACGAAGGGTTTGGCCAAGTGTCAGAGTCGTGATTTTAGGTCGGGCAAAATTCACGGCAAAAGTAAAACATAATCAGGAATTACTTCAATGACTTCAAAAGCTGCCAGCAATACTATTGTCTTTCGGAAGACTTCATGGGAGATTATTTTACCTGCCAAAACCGTGCAACTATTTTCCTTTGGGACAAAATTTTGAAATGCAAAATTGAGCAAAAGTAACAATCGCACATCCCATGCCTGGGATGAAATCAGCCAAACTGGGTGATTTTTTGCTTCAACGGGGTTGCATTCGGGGCTGGAATACCCACTATTGCTGAATTTTTGTGAAAAAGCTGTATTTTTGTCCACCCTCCCTCCACTTCATTTTTCCGTTCAAAAATAAACACCATGAACTCGAAACTTCTTTCGGTGCTGCTCCCGGTGGCCATCCTCCTTGCCACTTCCTGCCAGCGCCCGCTCATCGTCGATGACGACCCCACCAACAACGATGCAAAGTGGGAACTCCTTGATTATCAGTCCGAAAGGCAGATTCAGAGCCTTCACGCCACCCCGTTCGAGTTGTTCGTCATCTCCGAAAACCAGTTCTCCCGGTTCGATGCCAACCACGAACTGCTCGAAAAACGTCCCCTCGATGTGGCCTTCGGGGTGAAGGGCATACCGGCCCTCTCCGACAATGCGTTTACCCGCCTGACCCTCAACGAGCAGAGTCGTCAGGTCATCGAATTCCACCTGACCCGCAATCCCGCCGAAATCAAAAAAATCCTGGTGGACAGCCTCACCGCACCGGCGGGCGAGTTCCTGGAAATCGAGGAGTCGTTTGGCCGCAGGATTGGCGCTTTCAGCGCCGACGGAACGCTGTTTTTGATGCCCGCACGCGTACTGCCTTCGAGGTACTACGCCCTCCTGCTTTTTCAGGTGTCGTTCAATGCCGCCCACAATTCCTTCACTTCCGTGAAGGTCATCAAACGCATCGACCTGCAAGACCTGAATGCTGACGACACTGGCATCAACAATCTGCGCTTCCTCAACGGCATTTTTTACGTGACCTCCAAGGAGGGCGCCTGGCGGGTAACGCCTTCCGGCGAGGCCACCCAAATTTTCCCGCAGTGGATGCTCGATGTTTTCACCTGGCAAGGCAACAACTACATCACCGGCCTGAACGAGTTCGACCTGCACGAGAGCACCGACAACGGCATCACCTGGGAGCGCCTCAACCAAAACTCGGAACTGAAAATGGTGGAAACGGCGGACACCCTGATTTTCACCCAAACGGTGCTGGGGGCCGCCTACCGAATGATGCCGCCCGATTTTATTAAGGCCAAAAAAATCGCCTGGCCCGCCGGAATCTCCGAAGATGCCATCATTTTTTACGGGGCCGTGTTCTATGCAGACAGGTACTATTTTGCTTTGGACAGGGAGATTTACTTCATCGACAAGGTAATTACGGAGTAATGATGACAACATGGCATACGATTCCTATTATTTTTGCCATAATGTCACGAACGATTTTGATTTTTCCTGCCAGTTTTTCCTGAAACTTCGGTTGGAACGCCGGTTGATGGTCGTGGAATGTCAATCGGTTTTGAACCTGTGTTTTTGACGAACAAAAATTCATGTTCAAAACCATCAACGCTAACTTTTAAAAAAATTCCACGAGTATGAACCTGATCAGTTTTTTCCCGCCAGTCCCCGGCAGAAAAGTCGTTACTGCGCCCCATGCCATCGACAGCATGTTCAATGAGTTTTTCAACGGCAACTTCCCTGTTTCTTTCCAGAATGGTTTGACGCAAAAAAGCCCGGCGGTGAACATCGCCGAAACGGAAGATTCCTATCGGCTGGAAATTGCGGCACCTGGCCTGACCAAAGAAGATTTCGAGGTGAAAGTTGACAAAGACCAGCTCACCATCTCCGCCAAAAAAGCGGCGAAAGAAGAGGTGAAGGGCGAAAAATACACCCGCAAGGAGTTCAACTACTTCGAGTTCAAACGCAACTTCCACCTCCCGGAAACCATTGATGCCGGCAACATCAAAGCTGGCTACGAAAACGGTGTGCTGAATGTGACGCTGGAGAAAAAACCGGAAGCCAAACCGCAGCCTGCAAGGGTCATCGAGATTGGCTAAACGGGTAGAGGTGAGAGGGTGAGACAGTGAGAGGTGAGATTTAGCACTTCAAATTCAACTCACTTGCTCAAAACAGTTCAAACATAAGATAGAAGTTGACAGGGTTGTCGAGGGGAAACCTTCGGCAGCCCTTTTTTTATCCATAGAAGTGAGAGACGAGGAGTGAGAAGTGAGGTTTTTTTGTTCCCTCGCTTCTCACTCCTCGCCTCTCACCTCTCTCACACTTCCCGGTAGCGGAATCCCCTCCCTGAGCAAGGGGTCGGCCATTGGCTCGCCAGGCATCAGGCGCATGGGCAATACCCCCGCCCAAATTGGCAGAGCGTAGTCCTCCTCATCGTCGCCCGGAGGCCCCGTGCGGATTTTGGCGGAGGCCTCTTCGATGGTCACGCACAGCACCGAAGTCGCCTTCATTTCCTGTGCATTCGGCCCCCGCACCTCGTCCCAGCGCCCCTTCAGGATGCTCTCCGAAATCAGGAACAGCGCCCGCTCTTTTTCCTCGCCCTCCACCTCCTGCGCCGTGCCGAAAATGACGGCGGAGCGGTAGTTCATCGAGTGGTGGAACGCCGAACGTGCGAGCACCAGCCCGTCTAAGTGCGTCACCGTCAAGCAGACGGGGATGCCCCCGCCGAGGCTCGACAACATGCGGCTTTTGGAGGAGCCGTGCAGGTAGATTTTGTCGCCGTCCCGCCCGTAGGCAGTGGGGATGACGAAGGGCTGCCCGTTCGCCACGAACCCCACATGGCACAGGAACCCGGCATCGAGGATGCCGAAAATCGTCTCATGGTCGTAGTGCCCCCGCTTCGGCAGGCGCTTGACTTTGTTGCGGGGTGTTTTTTTGAATTCGGTCATTTTAGTTGGTCAATAGTGATTGGATGAATGAGCGGGCAGTTTCACATATGTGCATTAGTTGACAACATTCCCATCGACCTTTATAATTGTACACCCGTCCCGCTATCGCAAATGGGCTGTTAAGCAACGTTATTTTCCTTCGTTAAAATCTACAATTATTCCACTGTAAAACTCACCATCACATTTTATGCGTGTCTTATAAACTATGGGGAAAACGTCTTGCCAGTCAAGTCTAAGTTTTTCTAATGCTTTTCTTTTGTTGTCGGAAGTCCATCCGATGTCGTTATAGAATTCAACTTGTCCATTGTCAGTGAAAATTGTTGGTTGAATATAGTCAATGCCACTGGGGTCCTGTGGAGAACAATAACCCAAATGCTTTGTCTGGTTATTTAGCATAAAGTCTGTCAGAACGATGTGGCCAATGTCACTGTCTTCAAAAATTTCTTCCTTGTCAGATTGTTTGACGTATTCGGTATTATCTTCGTACCAATGCTCCCACACTCGTTTGTCAAGCAAGTCGTCCTGTGTCAAAGCTGTTAATCGCTTATTGGTCATTTCTGAATGTTGCATAACCTAAAAATTTGCGCCCACCGCCCCGTCAATGACTCCTATCCAACGCCGTCACCACATACAGCGCCACGTAAATATCGTTGTAAAATTCCCGCACCAATTCGAAGCTGACGTTCGACTGGAAAATTTTAGGTTCCAGAATGTCCTTTTTGTTCCAGATGGCCACGTAGCAGTTCTGGCCGAACATGGAGAGGCACATGTCGCCCCGCTCCTTGCTGTAGCCGAGCAGGAAACTCATTAATTCTTCCGTCAGCAGTTCGTTGATTTTGGTGTTGCGGGAGCCGTAGGCGATGAACCGCTCCCGGAATTTTTCATTTTTGATGAAGCCGCCCATGTCCTGCCCGCCGTATTTCACAAAAACTTTGACCGTCTCCGAAAGGTAGGGAAGCCGGGACTTTGGCACCACAAGCAGGGAACCTTTGGGCGGGTGGAAAAATTTTGCCCGGAGGAAAATGCCCCGGAACACCGAGTCCAGCCGGTTGCGCACCCTCGAAAATTCCTTCACGTTCAGTTCGCACATCTCGAATTCCACGTCGCCGATGCGCCCCTCGATGAAATCTTCGCCGTCGTACACCGCCGGGCGGGTGATGAAAAGTTGGCTGCTGAGGAATTTTCCCAACGGGATTTTCCGCTTCGCCTGGTACTGCAAATCCCCGAACAGCGGCCCGTCGTCGATGAAGTCGAGTACGAGCTTGACGACTTTGGGTTTGAAATCGGCCACAAACCGCCGCACCCTGGCCACCACCACCGAGATGTGTATGCCGAACGGAATGGCCGCCAACATCGCCACAAAAAAAACCGAGAGCCAATACACCAGCGCCACTGCACCCACCATCAGCACCGCCGAGAAAAAAATCAGCCGCAGCAAGCGCCGACGGTGCTTGTCCAACCGCAGCAACTCCGGGTGGATGGTCTGGTTGTAAAAAAGGCGGAAATTTTCCGGGTTCACTTTCGAGGAGTTATGAGTTTTGAGTTATGAGTTTTGAGTGTGGCGACATCTCATAACTCATAACTCATCACCAAAATCAAAGGCTTTTCGTTCTTCCCCCATCCACTGGCAAATTGATGCCGGAAATGTAGGAAGCCGCAGGCGAGGCGAGGAACGCCACTGCTGCCGCCAGTTCCTCCGGCTCGGCGATGCGGCGCAGCGGGATTTCCGAAGCCCATTTTTCGTACACTGCCCCTTTCGTGCTGGCGGTTTTGGCAGCGGAGGCAGTGGCGATTTCATCCAGTCGGTCGGTCATCGTGGTGCCGGGCAGCACGTTGTTCACCGTGATGCCGAACGGCCCCAGTTCGTTGGCCAGCGTTTTTGCCCAGTTGGCCACCGCGCCCCGGATGGTGTTCGACACGCCCAGGCCCTCAATCGGTTGTTTCACAGAGGTCGAAATGACGTTGATGATACGGCCAAACCCGGCTGCTTTCATGCCCGGCACCACGAGTTGCATCAGGGTGTGGTTGCAAACTAAGTGGTTGTTGAACGCCTGCAAAAACTCCCCGGTTTTGGCCTCGGAAGCTGGCCCACCGGGAGGGCCGCCCGTGTTGTTGATTAAAATATGGATGGGTTTCAGCGCCACCAGCCCGGCTGTTTTTTTGTGCAAATCGACGGGGTCGGAGAAATCGGCCACGAGGAAATCGTGTTGCTGCCCCTGCGAAGTGTCCAGCGTTTCCAGCACTTCCGACAGCCGTTCCGGGCTGCGGGAAACGAGCGTGACGTTGGCACCGAGCAGCGCCAGTTCGATGGCCGTCGCCCTGCCGATGCCCCTGCTGCTGCCGCCGACGAGGGCATTTTTACCTGAAAGATTTAGGTTCATGTTGAAATAAAAATTGCGTTTTTTGCCGATGCTGCCGACTACAAAGCCGATGAGGGCAAAATTTTGGCTAAAGTAGCGCAACTTTGCGATTTCGGATTTGGGATTTGGGATTTCGGCGACACCCTCCGAAATCCCATCCTCCTCGCGTGTTCTTCTTGTGAGTTAATGGTATTGCCCGAATTCCGAAATCAGTTAACCAGGATTTTGAATCTCGTCGACGCCCTCTCCGAAATCCGAAATCCCAAATCCGAAATCATGTTACAGCCTTTCAACGTTCGTCAGTGGATTGATGAAAACCGCCACCTGCTCCAGCCGCCGGTGGGCAACAAGCAAATTTACCTCGGCAACGAGGACTACATCGTGATGGTGGTCGGCGGCCCCAACGGCAGGAAGGACTACCACTGGGAAGACGGCGAGGAGTTGTTCTACCAACTCCAGGGCGACATTTCCGTGAAAATCATCAACGAGGAAGGCCAGCCGGAGACCATCCACATCCGGGAGGGCGACATGTTCCTGCTGCCGCCCCACATCCCGCACTCGCCACAGCGCCCGGCCAACACCGTCGGCATCGTCATCGAGCGCTACCGCAGGCCCGGCGAGGTGGACAAGCTGATGTGGTTCTGTGAAAATTGCAACGAGAAGCTGTACGAAGCGGGCTTCGAGTTGAAGGATATCGGCACCCAAATCAAGGCCGCCATTGCCGACTTCATGGCATCCGAGGAGCACCGCACCTGCAAGCACTGCGGAACGGTGATGGAGAAAGTGTGAAACGATTTGGGATTTCGGATTTGGGATTTCGGCGATGCCCACTCAATCCGAAATCCGAAATCCGAAATCCGAAATCGAATGGTTTACTTCGCCTCCGACTTTCACCTCGGCACCGACGGCAGGCTGACGAGCCGGGAACGGGAGCGGCAGATTGTGCGCTGGTTGGACGGCATTGCGCCCGATGCGGAGGCACTGTACCTCGTCGGCGACGTGTTCGACTGCTGGTTCGAGTACCGGAAAGTGGTGCCGAAAGGTTACGTGCGGCTGTTGGGCAAACTGGCCGATTTGCGGGAGCAGGGGCTGCCGATTTTCTATTTCACCGGCAACCACGACATGTGGATGTTCCGGTATTTGGAGGAGGAAATGGGCATCCCGATTTACCGGGAGCCGGTGTTGCGGGAGTTTGGGGGCAAACAATTCCTCATCGGCCACGGCGACGGGCTGGGGTCGGGCGACTACGGGTACAAGTTCATCAAAACGGTGTTTGCCAACCGGGGCTGCCAGTGGCTGTTCGAGCGCCTGCACCCCAACCTGGGGCTGTGGATGATGGACAGGTTCAGCGGCACCAGCCGCAAGGCCAACCCCTCCGACCCGAAGTTTCAGGGCGAAAAAAAAGAGCAGCTCATCGGCTACTGCAACGGCTACCTCGACCAGGCGCACATCGATTTTTTCATTTTCGGCCACCGCCACCTGCCCATCGACTACACCCTGAAAAACGGAAAAAGCCGCTACCTCAACCTGGGAGACTGGATTGTGTTCAACTCCTACGCCGTGTTCGACGGCGAGCAACTTGAGCTTAAATTTTTTGAAAATGAGCAGGGTAAAATTTTTGGCAAATAGCTGTCGTGGCCGCCAAATTTATTTGGCAGACCAAAATCGGCAA
>JACRAN010000102.1 GCA_016234735.1 Bacteroidota bacterium
CTGGCGGTTGAGCAACAGCGGCATTTTCAGGCCACTCTGCTCGAACGTGCCGTTGATTTCGGTGAAATTTTCGTTGGCCTCGCCGCTGAATTTGGCACCCAGCGCAGGCATGTCGATAGTGAGCGTGGGGGGCGTGAACGACGTGCCCCCGGCAGGCAATCCGAACGCACTTTGGTCGGGGCTGTCGAGGGTGGCGGAGAACCCACTGTCCGTTTTTTGCACATGGAAAACGATGCGGAGTTTCATCGTCCCCTTGATGTCGAGTACGCCGTGCCAGTCGCCGGTGACGCCGGTTTGACCGAAAGCAAACTGGGTAAAAAATGCGAGCAGCAATGCGGTGGGACAGATTGTTTTGAGAAATTTCATGTGGTAGATTTTTAATGAAAAAGCAGGTCAAAGAAACGGAAAGGAACCTCCCTGTTCGGCAGTTTTTCGACCAAACAGCGAGGTTTTGCTCACGAAATCTTTTCCGCCAACAGCAGCAGCCCGTTGCCGTTTTTTTTAGGTAAAATAAAATCCAACCCCTTGAAAATCAGCACCATCGGAAGCAGGGCGACCATCAATGGCACGAAAACCCACGACCACCACAAGGCAGCATTCCCCAGCCCCATCAGCAGCAGCGAGTACACCTCGTGGCCGACGATGCCCAGCACCCCGTAGTTGAAGCGCTGCTCCCGCACCTCGAAGCCCGCCCCGGTCGTTTTTTGTAAAATTTCCTCCGGTGTGTACACCCGCTGGCGTTGCTGGCTCTTTTCGTAGTGGTTCAGTTTTTTGAAAAAATGGCGGTACGGCGGCAGCACCATCCGTCCGTTGACGGGGACGTAGAGCAGCAGCAAGCCATTGGTTTTCAGCGCTTTGTGGAAATTTCGCAGCACCCGACGGTCGTCCTCGATGTACTGCAAGGTGCCGACGCAAAGCAGCAGGCCGGCCTCGTTTTCGTGCGTCAGGTCTTCGAGATTTTGATGAAAAAAATGACAGACGGTGGATGGTGGACGGTGGACGGTTGCTACGTAACGTTCACAAAACGCCACATTCCCCTCGTTTTTGTCGATGCCGAGGAAGCGCAGCCGGGGGTGTTTTTTGCAAAAACGAAAAACATGCTGCCCGTCGCCACAGCCTGCGTCCACCACGAGGCTGCCGGTTGGCAGGGTGGGGAGTAGTCTTCGCAAAGTGCTGTTGACCAGCCAGTTGCGTTGCAGGACGAGGTTGTTCCAGCCATGCAACCACCGCACCAGCCGGGGCCACCTGACCACCAGCCGGGGGTACTCGTGCCAGTGGAGGGAGTTGCCAATTTTGAAGCGTTCGGCCATCAATTTCCCGCAGGTTTTTTCTGGGAAAAAAGCTGCAACGCCCCATCGTTGTTCGCCACCAACCACAGCGTTTTCCCAGTGCCTGCCTGCCGGATGGGCTGCATGTCCCTTGCCTCGCCAGTCGCCCAAAAGCCTGATTTTGAGGGAGTTACGGCTTTGAAACTGCCTCCTGTCCCTTCGGGATTGCTGTTGCCAGCCAGCAGCCAGCCGGGCGAGGTGTTCAGCGGGCCGGTTTCCACGTCGAAGCCGCTGTCGTTGCCGCAGAGCAGCAGGTCGGTTTTGCCGTCGCCGGTGAAGTCGGCAGCGTGGATGGCATGGATGGGCGAAATCTGCGCCTCGTCGGGCAGCGGATGCGCTACCCACTCGCCGTTCCGGTTCTCGAACCAGGCGGAGGCGAGCATCTCCGCCTCCAACATTTGCGCCCCTGCCAGTTCCGATTTGGTGAAAACCTGCTCGATGCTTGCCCTGGCGTAGTCAGCGTTCCGCACGAATTTTTTCTTCAAAAACGGCAGTTGTTTCAGCAGGTTGTCCCGCATGGGCACGGGCAGGTAGCGCCCGTTTTCCAGTACACACAGCACCGGGTCGAGGCTGCCGTTGCCGTCGAAATCCTTGGCGTACAACCGCAACGGAGGTCGGAACCGGGTGTTCAAACCGAGGTTGCCCGCCACGATGTCGTTGTCGCCATCGCCGTCCAAGTCACTGATAGCCAGGGAGTTCCACCAACCTTTGGAATTTCGGATTTCGGATTTCGGATTTCGGACGGAGCCAACCGAAATCCGAAATCCGAAATCCGAAATCGTAATTGGCATCCACTCTCCCGCTACGACGAGTTCGGGTTTTTGGTCGCCGTCGAGGTCGGCGAAGGCGAGAGCCGTGACCATGCCGATATTTTTAAAATCCGGAGCGACCTGGTCAGTCACGTCGGTGAATTTTCCCCCGTCGTTTTTCAAAATGAAACTTTGCGGCACAGCCGGAAACCTGCCGGGCACGACCCGCCCGCCCACGAACAGGTCGGGGTCGCCGTCGCCGTCGCCGTCGTGGGCGGCGATGGCCTTGCCGCTGGACGTTTCGACAGGCAGTGCGGCGGCATCACGCTGGAAGTTGCCACGGCTATCGTTGCGGTAGAGCCGGTCCTGGTAGCTGGCATCCCCGGCGGGCGCTTCGTTGCCGCCGCTGACGACGTACAAATCGAGGTCGCCGTCGCCGTCGGCATCGAAGAGCAGGCTGCCCGTGTCCTCAAAATTGGCATCTGCTTCCAAGCCTGGCTGTTTGGTTTGGGCGAAGTCGCCTTTTTTATTTTGGGTAAAAACAGCACCCGCCTGCCCCCTCGCTCCGCCGATGAAAAAATCCTCCGTGCCGTCGCCGTTCACGTCGCCCACTGACAGCGACGGGCCGGGCCGGGAGTAGCGGTGGGGGAGGAGGCGTTCGGCGTTGAAGTCTTCGAATTCATTCTCCGAATGGTTGAAATTGGGAATTGGGGAATTGGAAAATTCTTCGAAAAACAGGTTTTTCTCTTCGGATTTTCGGGGCAAACGGTCGGGTTTCGCTTGCGCAATATCCAACACAAGTCGTTGATTTCCAGCGATTTTTGTCAAAACCTGGTGCCTGCCGCCGGGCCACTCGACGGCAACTTCGTCCACTTCGGACCTTTCACCCAAACCCACCTGGAAAATCGGCTCGACCGAACTGTAAAACCCGTGCGTGGGGTTCATTTCACAGAAAAAAACCTGCTCCCCGGCCCGCACCCAAATCTTTGCGCCCGTGCCTGTCGGGTTCTGCGGGGTACCTTTCAGTTTGATTTGCAGCCAGTGGCGGCCATTTTCGTTGGCCTTGTTTTCAAAAATGGAGGGCGGGTCGTCCACGTTGTGAACCACGAGGTCCAGGTCGCCGTCGTTGTCGAGGTCGGCGTAGGCGGCACCGTTGCTCCAGGTCGGTTTTGCGAAGCCCCAACTGTCCGTCACATCGGCCATCTGGATGCTGCCGGTGTTTTGGAACATGCGGTTGCGCACCTTCGCCGAGGGCATCAGGTTGGAAAAATCCTCCCAGGTTTTGAAGCGCTGCGGGCTGATGCCGCCGGTGCGGTTGATGCTGTCGGCGGTGTAGGTGAAAAAATCGATGTCGTTCAAATCCCGCCGCACACCGTTGGTGATGAACAGGTCCTTCCAGCCGTCGTTGTCGAAGTCGGCGACGAGGGGTGCCCAGCCCCACTCGGTGGCAAAGGTGCCGGAGAGGCAGCCCACTTCGGCGAATTTCGGATTTGGGTCCCGATAGCTATCGGGATTGGATTTCGGATCGGCCACCGCCAACTGAAGCACATTCCGCATCTGCTGGTCGCCGTAGCCCTGGCGGTTGAGTTGTTTGTAGCGCTCCAACTGCATGGTTGTCAGTTGTTTATGACGATGCTCCCAGGTTTCGCCGAGCATGTCGAGTGCCATTACTTCGGGCAGGCCGTCGTTGGTCAGGTCGGCGATTTCGATGCCCATCGTGTGGTTGGAGGTGTGGTGGAAATATTCGTGGTGGCGATCGGTGAAAGTTCCGTCACCATTGTTGATGTACAGAAAATCGGGCATGATGAAGTCGTTGGCCACGTAGAGGTCGGGGTAGCCGTCGTCGTTGAAGTCGCTGCTCATCACGCTGAGGCCCCACGCCCGGTTGTGGATGCCAGCCTGGCGGCTCACGTCGGTGAACACCCCCTGCTTCCCCCCTGGAGGGGGGATGGCATCGTTGCGGAGCAATTTGTCGCTTTCAAACTCGTCGAGCGGAGGGCGCATCCCGGCCCTCGGCATTTGCGGTGTCGGCTGGAAATCGATGTTGTTGATTTGGTTGTAGGCCACCGGGTGGTTGAGCAGGTAGCAATCGAGGTCGCCATCGAGGTCGTAGTCGAAGAAGGTGGCATGTTGGGTGGGGGAGAGGTCATCAAGGCCGAACGCTGCTGCCTGCTCAGAGAACGTGTTGTCTTTTTGGTTGATAAACAACAAGTTGCGCCGTTCCGGGATGGGTTCGAGGAAGGTGCGGCAGACATACACGTCCATCCAACCGTCGGCGTTGATGTCCGCCACGCTCACGCCGGTTTTGATGCCGATGAACTTCGAGATGCCCGCTGCGTCGGAGATGTCCTCGAAACTGAAACCGCCCTTGTTCAAAAACAACTTGCAGGGTTGGAGGCGGGAGGTGAAAAACAGGTCTTGCAGCCCGTCGTTGTCCACGTCCAGCACGGCCACACCGCCGCCGTTGAAGATGTTGGGGTCCATGCTCCAGTTGTAGCGGTACTCCTCCGGGATGGTTTGCGTGAAATGGATGCCGGTGCGTTCGGGGTCAAGCAACTCAAAACTGGTGCTGGCCGCCCCCGAAGCTGACTGTCCAATGTCGGCGTTTTCTTTTTTGCAGGCTGCCAGCAGGAGGGGGATGAGCAGGAAGACCTGGCCAGGATTTCGTTTCATTTTGCCTAATAATATGGTGTCGGTGGGCACAAAATTTAGAACCTATCTAAATAGCCCAACCATTTTTAAAATCTTGTTAAAAAAATCCTTCGAGTTATATCTTTGCGCCGACTCAGAAAAAAAGTCATGTTTTCGTCAAGAATCGAAGATAACAACCTTGCAAAGATGACATACAATCGACTGACAAGCAGTATTTTAGTACTCCTTCTTACTTTTTCGGTTAATTCCCTATTCGCACAAGACCCGGCAGCTATCGAAGCTGGCAAGGTGCTTTTCAAGAACAATTGCGCCTCCTGCCACAACAAAAACATGAAAGACAAGCTGACTGGCCCTGCCCTCGGAGGGTTGCAGGAGCGTTGGGCGGCTTTC
>JACRAN010000006.1 GCA_016234735.1 Bacteroidota bacterium
CAGCCCCTACCAACTCGAAAAATTCGAGTGGTTTTACTCCCCGAAACACGACAAATGGGGCCTGCGCCGCCTCGACAACGGCTCGGTGCAAATCGAGCCATCGTTCCACGAAGTGCGGGTGGAAAAAGAACTCGGCCTGACGCTCGTGGGCATCGAAATAATGCAGGAAATCAAGTTCGACCGCACTTCCTACCGTTTTGAAATGGCCTACGGGCTGGTGCAAAATGACACAGGATTGCTCGTGCATGAGGTGGATTTGGTGGACGTACGTCTCGCTGATTTCGACCGGGAAATGCCGGTTGCACGGTGCATTTTTACCAACGGGAAGCACGGCCTGGTGAACCGCATCGGCAAAGTCATTTGCAAGGACTTCGCCTTCATCGGCGATTTTCGGGACGGCATTGCCCGTGCCAGCATGAAGGGCCGGATGTCGGCATCGCTCGACAAAAGCGGCAACCACCTCGGCAAATTGCAGGACTACCTCGTTTCAGAACTCGCCCCTGTCTCCTTGACCGACTACACCCAGCACGACCTGAACATCGACAACGCAGGCGTGATGACCTGCGAAGGATGTACCTGGGGCTACCTCGATACGTCGGGGCAGTTGGCCGTCGCTCCGCAATATTCCTTCGCAAAAGACTTTGTGAACGAAGTGGGCATCGTCGAGTCGGGCGGGAAATGGGGCATGGTGGACAGCAAGGGCAAGCAACTACTCCCCTGCCGCTACGATGGCCTTGGTTTTTTGGAAAATACCGGGAACAAAGTGCTGCGGATTTTCAAAAAAGAAGAAAAATACGGCCTCATCGACACGTTGGGCCAACTCGCCGTGGGCGTACAGTACGACAACATCGGCTCGTTCAGCGAGGGCAGGTTGGCCGTGAAACGCAACGGAGTCTGGGGTTTCGTGGACCGCAACGGGCGGGAGGTGGTTCCCTGCCGGTTTGACGAAGTGGGCACATTCAGCGAAGGCTGGGCGACGGTGCGCCTCGGCAGCAAGTGGGGCTACATCGACCGGAACGGCACGGAGGAACTGGAGTTTTTGTTTTCAAAAGCCGGAAGTTTCAGCAACGGCCTCGCCCCGGCGAAGAAGGATGGGCCGTACTACGGCTACATCGACCGCAGAGGCGAGTGGGTGGTGAAGCCCCGTTTCCCCAAGGCGCACCCTTTTGACCGTGGCGTGGCAAAAGTGGAGGAAAACGTCGGGCAATATTTGCGCAGCGGCCTCATCGACACGGCAGGCAATTTCATCGTGAAACCCAAGTTCGTTTCCCTCAGCGGGTTCGACCAGCATGGGCTGGCGAAGGCTGAAATCGGTGGCAGCCCGTCAAAATTTGCCCTGGTCAATTTGCAGGGAAACATCATCACCGGGCTGGCGTTCCGCAGCATCGAGCCGTACATCGAGGGGCTGGCGAGGGTGCAGTACCACGATGCCTGGGGCTTCATCGACACCACCGGGAGGCTGGCCATCGAAGCCAGGTTTTTCAAGGCCAGTGATTTTTCCGAAGGCAAAGCCGCCGTGTGGCTCAACGGCCAGTGCGGTTTCATCGACCGGACAGGCCAGTACGTGGTGGAGCCGCAGTTCACGAAGTGCATGGACTACCGCGACGGGAAGGCCATTGTTTTCAGGGGGAACCAGCGTGCCGGGCTGATCGACGCTGCGGGCAATTTCGTCATCGAACCCGGCATCAACAAGCTGCTGGACTTCGCCGATGGCCGGGGGCTGGTGCGCGACGAGCACTACCAGTTTTACTACATCACGGAGCAGGCCCGTTTTTACGATGGTTTTTATGAAAAAGCCGGGCAGTTCCGGCACGGCGTAGCCCTGGTGCAGGTGGATGGCCGCTGGGCCATCATCAACCAGCAGGGAATCGAAATCATCCCGCCGAAATACGACAAAATCGAGCAGTTTGAGAACGGCTTCGCCAAAGTGCGCATCCAAGGCTTCAACGGCCTGACGAACCTTCAGGGCGAACTCATCGTTCAGCCTGATTATGAGTACATCAGCTACGCCGGTGAGGGACTTTTCCGGGTGGAGCAGGGCGACAAAGTCGGCTATTTCGACATGGAAGGCAAGTGGGTTTGGGGCTTGCAGGAATAGTTTGCAGTTCGGCAGTTGGCAGTTGGCAGTCAGTTTGACAGTTGTTTTGTCAGTGACGGAGTAGGCATCACAAGACTATGGAACTACAAGATTCGAAGAAATGACTGCCAACTGTCGAACTGCAAACTCAAAATGGCTGTCGAACTTCATTCCAGTACCAACACCTCCCGCTTCGGGTATTTCACTGAATATTGCATCCCAAGTTTCCGCTCCTCCCTGGGGGCGAGGTCGAGTTTCCAAGTCAAAATCTGGGTTTCCTTCTCCAATTCCGCTCCCTCATGGCGTTGGTCGTCCACGCTGATTTCCTTGTTGGTGGAAATGGGGAACTGGTCTTGCACGCTGATGTTGATGGGTTGCGGCTTGTTGTTGCGCACCGTGATTTCAAAGGCCCGGCGCTCGGTCTTGTTCGGCCCGATGAACTGCCGTGACGACTGTTCCTTGAGTTTTTTTCGCTGCACCACCACGCCTTTGATAAAAACAAGGTTGAATTTAGGCGATTTCTTTTATGAAGATATCATTAAAAAGGGTAGCCCCTTATATGAAAAATCAAAGAAATAATCAAAACAATAGAAGAAGAAAATTAGCTGGA
>JACRAN010000007.1 GCA_016234735.1 Bacteroidota bacterium
CCCGCACACCCGACCAGGATTTGCGGCCACTTAACTTCAAAGTACCTGCCGAGTTCAAGCGCGAGTTCAAATCGTATGCAACTCAGATGGACATCAGCATGGTGCAGTTGCTCCAGGACTGTTTTAATTTTTACAGGAACGGACGATAACGAAAACGTTAAATAACGAATTCATTATCAAAAAATTCAGTACAATTCCTGCTGTTGCACAGTTGTGCGTTCGGAAGGAGCAGGCATCCAATGCCTGAAGAAAATCTCGTTTTAATTCAATATCTGATGTTACGCAGTTTTCGTCCTGGCTCCCGATAGCTATCGGGATACGGGTCGGGTGCGTAACATCAGTCGATATTTCATCATTTCGTTAAATCGTCATCAGACTGGCCTGTTCAGCATTGAGCGACCAAAACTGCGTAGGTTTTTAGTTGGTGATGAAAAAAGAAAGTGAAAATGAGAAAAAAAAAGATTTAACGAAATGTAGAAATAAAGAAAAAAAGTCTGCCAAAAAATCCCGACGGTTGTTTGAGACAGGGTAGGGAGGAAGGGATTCACATCTTGTTGGCAAGGCCGAATAACCAATATTTCGTTAATTAACGAAATAACGACTTAACGAATACTACACAACTTCCCGCCGCATCACAAAATCAATTTGCTCCTCATCCCCCAGTACAAATGTATGCTGACCCGATTTTCGGTAATCGTTCTTCTCGTAAAAATGAATAGCCTCCTCGTTCTTTTCCCAAACGCCCAACCAGACATAGCCCAGCCGGTTTTGTTTTGCAATATCGAGGGCAAGAAACAGCAACGACTCGCCGATTCCTTGCCGTTTGCGTGCAGGCAGTACGTAAATCCGCTCGATTTCAATGGATGAACCCTCTTGGATCTCGGTCTGGGCTGCTGCGAAATTGACTTTGATGTAGCCGACGATTTCACCTTCCAGCATGGCAAACCAGTATTGGCAATGCGGGTTTTCAAGTTCGGCAGCAAGT
Organism: Bacteroidota bacterium; assembly: GCA_016234735.1. Taxonomy (GTDB): domain Bacteria; phylum Bacteroidota; class Bacteroidia; order Chitinophagales; family Saprospiraceae; genus UBA6168. Next base: position 986 of record JACRAN010000007.1, read on the forward strand.
CTTTCCTCGTTGAATGTGCTGTCGATGTAAGCCTGCATGTTTTCCGGCGTGTTCATGGCGGCATAAGTGTCGGTGAAGGTTTGGATGACGAGTTGGCGGAGTACCTCAAGGTAGGGTAGGGTAGTGCGCAGGAAGGTTACGGCAGTATTTTTCATCAGGTCGTAAAATGGCGTTGAGTCGTCTTGGTTGAACGGCAAAATTAATCAGCCTGAAAACTATATTTTTGGCAAATTGCCGCAAAATTCAATCCTTTTTCACAAAAATCAAAGCTGATGAAGCCAACGAAAACGCCTGCATTTTTCCTACTGCGCAAAGTTTTTTTCCTCGCCGACAAAGCCAACCAGCACAACATGACCGGGGAGGAAGTCGTGCAACGGGCCGAAGATGCCCGCCTCTCCCGCCGCCGCTTCTTGCAGAATACGGGGAAAGCCCTGCTCGTGACCTCCGCAGCCCCCGCTTTTTCTGTCAGTTCTTTTGGAAAACAAACCAGCCCCCGGATAGCGATTGTGGGCGGAGGAATGGCAGGACTGAGTGCCCTGCACACGCTGAAAAAAGCGGGCCTGGAGGCAACGGTGTACGAGGCATCGGGCCGTACCGGCGGGCGGATTTTTACCGTAAAAAATGCGATGGGCGAAGGCACCTGGACGGAGTTCGGCGGAGAGTTCATCGACACCCAGCACGAGGACATGCACCGCCTGAAAGACGAATTCGGACTGGAACTGATGGACACCGGGGCCGCTTCCGAGCAAAAACTTATCAAAGAAGCCTTCTTTTTTGAGGGAAAACATTACTCGATGGCGCAGGTGGTAGAGGCGTTCAAAGGCATTGCCGAAAAAATAAAAACCGACCTGGAAAGCCTGCCGGAAGACCTGTCCTACCACTCGACCGACCCGGTGCTGGTGAAATTCGACCGGATGACCATGACGCAGTACCTGGAGCAAATCGGCACTACCGGCTGGATAAAAAACCTGCTCGAAGCGGCCTACGAAGCGGAATACGGCCTATCGCCACAGGAAATGTCGAGCCTGAACCTGATTACGTTCATCTCCACCGACACCACCGGCGGTTCGCTCGAACTCTTCGGCGAAAGCGACGAACGCTACAAGGTGCGGGGCGGCAACCAGTCCATCCCCGATGCCATCGCCGCCAAATATCCTGCAAACATCCAGACCAACCGTTCGCTGGAATTTATCAAAAAAACCTGGAGGGGCTTCTGCCTGAAATTTTCCGGCATGAAGGCCGAGGTGAAGGCCGACTACGTGATTATGACCATTCCGTTCTCCAAATTGCGGCAGGTGGACCTGCGGGTGCCCATGCCCGAAGTTAAAAAGCGCTGCATCGAAACGTTGGGTTTTGGCACCAACTCCAAAGTGATGATGGGCTTCAAAAACCACCACTGGCGCAGCCTCGGCTACCTCGGTTTCACATACTCGGACAACGGCATCCACACCGGCTGGGACAATGCGCAACTGCAAAACGGGGACGCGCAGACGGCGGGCTACTCCATCCTGCTCGGCGGTGCTGCGGGGGTGGCTGTCGGTGAAAAAACGCCGCAATACCAGAAGGATGTTTACCTGCCGAAGGTGGAACAAGTATTCAAGGGCGTGGCGGCGCAGTTCAACGGCAAGGCGGCGGTGATGCACTGGCCATCGCAGCCGCACACCCTGGGCAGCTACATTTGCTACAAGGCCGGGCAGTTCACCTCCATCGCCGGGGCGGAGGCCGAGCCTGTCGGTCGGCTGCTTTTTGCCGGAGAGCATTGCGGCGGCGAGTTCGGAGGCTTCATGAACGGGGCGGCAATGAGTGGCAGGTTGGCGGCGGAAGAAATTCTCAAGCGGGTAGAGTAGAAATCGTTAATTCGTTAAAACGTCATTTCTTTAAACGCTCCGCAAATCGTAAATCTTCCTGATTTTTGAAATTTCGGCTTCCATGTCCAAGTTCAAATCCTTCAGCAATCCGTTGTGCAGGTCGTACACCCAACCATGCACGGTCGGGTGTTGCTCTTCGTAGTAGCGCTGCTGCACGGCGGCCACTTTCACCACATTGATGCACTGTTCCAGCACGTTCAACTCCACGAGGCGGTCGTAGCGCTGCTGCTCCCCGGCAATGGCGTCCAGTTCGTTTTGGTGGAGGCGGTACACGTCCCGGATGTTGCGGAGCCAGGGATTGAGGAGGCCGAGGTCTTTGGGTAGCATGGCCGCCTTCACGCCGCCGCAGCCGTAGTGGCCGCAGATGATGATGTAGCTGACCTGCAAATGCACAACCGCGTAGTTGATGACCGACTGCACGTTGAGGTCGGTGTTGACGACAAGGTTGGCGATGTTGCGGTGGACGAACACCTCACCGGGTTCGAGGCCCATGATTTCGTTGGCAGGTACCCGGCTGTCGGAGCAGCCGATGTAGAGAAATTCCGGCCGTTGGTCAGCGGCAAGTTTTTCAAAAAAATCCGCGTCCTGGGCGATTTTTGAAGCGACCCATTTCCTGTTGTTTTCAAAAATCTGGCGGTAGAGGTGCATGTGAGGAGTGCATTAAAAAAGGTTGATGAGGGCTGGTAAAGGTTTATAAAAGGTTGATAATCAACCACTACAAACCTTCACCAGCCCGTTTTTTTTTACTTGCAAGCCACCTTCTGGAAAGTCAGGTACTTCACATTCGCAGGGTCTTTGAGCTTCAGCACCCCGCCTTCATCGACTAATTCCCCCTGGGCTTCGGCAAGTTGCTCGCCGGTCATTTTGAACATCATCTGCTCCTGTTGATTGGAGCCTTCGATGACGTAGTCGTAGGTGACGTGGAGCATGTCGCCTTCTTTTTTGCCGGAAAGGGTGCCGTGCGCCCCGTCTTTTTCCCAGGGTGCCCAGTCGTAGGTGCCGCTCACGGTGCCATCGGCAGCGACGGTGATGCTGGCGGAGGTGGTGTCCTGGCCATCTGCCCGGATGTAGCAGGCAGCTTGTGGCGCGGCAGGTGTTTCGGTAGCAACGGCGGTGGAATCGGCAGCGGCAGCAGTGGTGTCCGTTGAGCCGGAATTTTTGCAGGAGGCGAGTGCCAGCAGGCAAAATGCGAGGAACAGCAGGTTCTTCATGTTGTTTTTGTTTTTTAAAATGTGAACCGCCGGGCAAGTTTGGCCTTGTGCGGCGGTGTGCCAAAGGTAAAACGATTTGGAATTGGTTTTTATATCAAAACCCCGTTTTCCGGCATCGCCCTTGGCGGCAGTTCTGTTTCGCCGGGTTGCGAGAGGTGTTTTTGGGTAATTGCAGGACAGGCCCACCTTTCCTTTACAGCCCGTTAACCGGAGCCGGGCAATCAAAACAATTTCATCAATTTGGCTTAACACGCAGTTAAAGTCCCCATTTCACCTTTGCGCATCTTTTTGAAGGAAGGTTTTCACATGAAAAATCTGCCTGATGGAATTCAATTTTTTAATCAATTCCGCACAACATGAAAAAGCAGTTACTTTTAATTACTACACTATTTCTCACCTCATTGGGGCTGACGGCACAGGTTGTCATCAACGCCGACATCACCACAAACACCACCTGGACGAACAACAACATCTACCTGTTGCAGGGCGGCTGCCTCTACGTGCGTGACGGCGTGACGCTGACCATCGAGCCAGGCACGGTCATCCGGGGCGAGGCGGCTGCCCTCATCGTTCAGCGCGGCGCAAAACTCATGGCCGAAGGTACCCCAACACAGCCCATCGTTTTCACCTCCAACAAACCGGCAGGCCAGCGTGCCCCCGGCGATTGGGGCGGAATCGTTTTGCTGGGCAAAGCGCCCATCAACGTACCTGCCGGTGAAGCAACCGTGGAAGGCGGCTGCTCCGAGGCCCTCTACGGCGGCACCGATGCCGCCGACAACTCCGGCACGCTGCGCTACGTGCGCATCGAGTTTGCCGGCATCCCGTTCCAACCGAACAACGAACTCAACTCCCTCACCCTCGGCGGCGTGGGCAGCGGCACCACCATCGAGCATGTGCAAACGAGTTAC
>JACRAN010000104.1 GCA_016234735.1 Bacteroidota bacterium
GGCGTGATGATGGACGGCACCACGCACCCCGCTTTTTCACCAATATTGAAAAAGATGGAGGCAGTTGCACAGTCGCAGCCAACCTGGCACACCTCGTAGATGGCCACATCGTCGCCTGCATAGTTCACAGCCACGTCGTAGGTGAGCAAACCGTTGAGGCCGACCGTGAGCGTGCCATGCTCAGGTTGTTGTAAAATATTGATGTTGTATGCACCTGCCACGTTGTCGTTGAAGATGACATTGACGAAGGCCGTTTCGGCAAACGTCACATCCACAAAATCGTCCCCGGCGTTGATGACCGTGTAATTCACGATGACGGAATCCACTGAATAGTGCCCGCAAGCACCGCCGTTGGTCGTCCAGACGAGGATGTTTTGGCCTGGTTGCAGGTTGCAGGCGGTCGTGTTGGATGCGGTCGGCGCAGCGAAATCGATGCCTCCGTCCGGGCTGCTCCAGGAGCCAACGCCACTCAAGGCAGGTATTGCATTAATTTGAGTACATCTTTCAATGCCAGCGCCACAGGCTTGAAAATCATCGCCTGCGTAGGCACTCTCGTTGGTCACGGTCACCAGTACAGCATCAGAAGACGTGCCGCAGCCGCCATCAATCGTCCAGGTGAAAATGTAGCTGTTGCCGGTCACGAGGCCGCTCACTAATGTGTTTGCATTGGAGGGGTCAACGATGGTGACACCGAGGCTGGCCTGCGATGCCGGTTGTGTCCAGGTGCCGATATTTGACGCTGGTTCCACCGCATTCAGGTTCACGAAGGAAGTGTAGCAGGCAATGATGGGTTGGCCTGCATCGGCATCTTCCAGCAAATCAACGTACACGCCCATTTCATCGGTAGAATAGTTCTCGCAGGCACCGTTGGAAAGCCCCCACTGGAAGACGTACTGCTGGCCGGGAACTATGCCTGAAACGGTGGTGCTGGCCTGGTCAGGATTGGCAATGGCAACGCCCGTCGGGTTGCCGGAAACCAGCGTCCACTGGCCGGTGCCCACGGTCGGCACGGTGGCCTGGAGCGTGAGGATGTCGCCTTCGCAGGCAACGAGGTCGGCACCTGCCTCCGCCTGGTTGGAGGGCACGGTGTTCAGCAGCACCACCGTCGGAACGGAGGGTGTGGAAGCACAGCCATTCAACGTGGCGATGACGTAAAATTCCTCCGTGCCGTTGCCGTACTGGGTTGGGTTAGGCACCGGAAAATTGAGCGACGGGCTGGCCGTGCCGAGCGGCTGGCCGTTGGTATCGTACCAGGTGTAGCTGGCACCGGGCGTTGCCGAGTTGGTCGTCACGCTCAACATCACGATGTCCGTGTTGGCGCAGTACGGCCCTGCGTTCACGGCAGTCGGCACTTCGGGTTTTTCGTTCACGGCCACGTTCACCGGCACCACTTCCGACCAACAGCCGCTCACTTTTTTGCGAACGGTGTAGGTGCCTGCGTGGATGCTTGGGTTTGCGTTCGGAACCACCGGGTTGCACACCGAAGAACTGAAGCCGCCGGGGCCGGTCCATTCGTACATGGCACCCGCCGTGCAGTTCACGGCAAGTTGCAAAGTTTGCCCTTCGCAAACCGGGCTGTTGCTCGACGGCTGGATGGCCGGTGCGGCATTTACAATCAAACCTACAGAGCCGGAAGTGCCTGAGTTGCAGTCGTTTACACTGTAATTGACCGTGTAAGTCCCAGCGTCGGAAGCCGTCAGGCCCGTTAGGGTCAATGACGGGGTGCTGGTCGTGTAATCGCCGGAGGGCGTGTGCCAAATGTAGGTCACGTTCGGCCCTGGGTAGGCCGTCGTGGTGATGGTCAGGTTGTCACCTTCGCAATACGGATTGATAATCCCGGTCGGCGGAGTCGGCGTTACGATGACCTGCGGCACTGCCACGTTCACCGTTGCCGGCAACGAAACGCAGCCCTGGGCATTGGTGACCACGAGCGTGTAGGCCCCGCTGTTGGCGAACGTAGCATTCGGAATGGTCGCAGATGCTTCGACGGAAGAGTAGCCGTTCGGCCCCGTCCAGAGGTACTGGTAGGTGCCATTGTTGATGGGGAACACCGTAGCTACCAGGTGAACGTCCACCGGCCCGCCAACGCAGGGCGGGGCGTCGCTGCTCACGCTGGTGATATCCACCCGGTCGATGACACTGACTTCCACAAAAGTTGAGACAGAACAACCAAACTGGTTGGTCACCGTCAGGATGTAAATCCCCTCGTTGTTGTTGTTTACGTTCGTAATCAGCGGGTTTTGCTGGGCACTCGTCTGCGTGTTCGGGAAGTTCCAGAAGAAGCTCACGTTTTGCGAAGCAGAAGAAGCCGAAAGTTGCAGGTCTTGCCCTTCGCAAACAGGTGTCGGGGTGGCAGCGGCAGCGATAGCCTCCGGTGCCGGTACGATGTACACGGTGGTTGGCGGTGAAACTTCCGACTCGCATGGGTTTCCGATGGCCTGCACTGTCCACTGACCTGCATGGAGCAGGATGCTTGCGTCCGGGATGGTGAGCACGTTGCCCGGCGTGGAAATGGTGGTGAAGGTCGGCGTTGTCCAGAGGTACGACACCGCCCCGGTAGCCACCGTGGAAGTCAAAACGAGGGTCTCGCCCTCGCAGGCCGGGTTGTTCGCTGCGGTGGAGTTGGTGATGGAAGGCTGGACGGGCTGCGCCACTACCGTCACGGCTACCGTTGCCGGGGCCGACTCGCAACCGTTTTTCGTCACCACCAAGTTGTAAATGCCGCCGTTGCACATGATGGCATCGGCAATGGGTGCGGGGCTGCAATTGAACGATTCGTACCCGCACGGCCCCGTCCAGTGGCAGGTGGTGCCGGGGGCGTTGTTGATGGAGTTCAGGAAAATGGGGCCGCCCTCGCAGAGGATGATGCTGGTCTGCTCCGGCATGGCTACCGGAGTTGCATTCACCTGCACCGTCACCGGGTCGGATGGCGTTGACTCGCAGCCGTTGCGCTGTACCACCACGTAGAAAGTGAACACGCCGGAAGCGGCAGGTGTCATGGAGTAGGCTGGCAGTATGGTCGTTCCCATCAGCACACCGGGGAAGTTGCCGCTGTACCACTTGTAAACGACGGTGGTGCCGCAGACCGAAGGTGTGGTCAATTGCACATTTTCCGAGGAGCAAATGATGTTGTCAACAGCCTGCACCGTCGGCTTTTGCAACGGCAGGAGGTCGCAGGTCACCTGCACCGCCCCGACAGCTTCGCAGCCCGTAAGTCCTTGAATTACAACGTTATAGAAACCAAGGTTGGTCTGGTCTGCATCCAAAATGACGGGATTTTCGGTGTAGGCGATGGGCAAGCCTTGCGGATTGTACCAAACATATTGGTAGGGGTTGCTGCCGCCGCCGGGGGTTGCCGGAGGGTTGGCAAAAAACAACAAATCGCTGCTCCCGCAATTGCTCGTCACCGTCGGCTGGGGCGTTGTCACCGATACATTGACGTAGGTGGTGCAGGTGGAAACATTGCCGGAGGCATCCGTCACCGTCAGCGTCACCGGGTTTGGATTGGTAGTCGCATCGTTGCAGGTAACCACGTTCGGCGTGACCGTCATGGAGACGATGGTGCAATTGTCCGAGCTGCCGAGGTCAATTTCCGAAGGCAAAATTGTTTCCGTCACAATGCCTGACGGGTTGATGTCCACGAAGGTCGGCCCGCAGATTGCCACAGGCGCTTCGGTGTCCTGCACCGTCACATCGAACGTGCCGATGCCATCGTTCCCGGCCAGGTCTGTGACTTGGTAGGAAAAAGTCGTGGTTCCCTGGGCGAGGGTGTACACCTGTGCTTCCAGCGGCGGCGTCAGCGTGACCGGAGAGATGGTGGTGACGCCCGTTGCTGCGAAAACGGGCGAGATGCTCTGGTAGTTGAAAGTTGCGAAGATGAAACTGCCATCGGTGTCGCCGTTGGCAGTCACCGCCAACGGGTTGCAGGGATTGATGCCCCAGCCCGGCCCGGCGGGCGGTATCGGGTAGTTCATGTACGAAACGGCAGTCACCTGGATGTCGCCCGCAGAAGCCCAGTCGTTGAAAGTTGTGGCCGGGATGGTGAAAACGGCGGTGCTCGGCGAGTTGCAATCGCCGGGTGTCACGTTCGGCTGGCCTTTGGCAGTCGTGCCGAGGAAGTTGCCGTCGTTGTCGTAAATTTCAAAATAAGCGCCACTTGAATCAACATCCGCCTGGAGGGTGATGACGAGTTGAACGCCACCGGGCGAGGCATTGCCTTGCAGCCCGCTGAATGTGAACGTTTTATCATTGGCCACGAAATCATTGAGGTTCGGGTTGTAGTTGAACGTAATCAAACGGTCGAGCGAATCAACGGGTTGGTCCTGCGTGGAGGAGTTGCTCACGGCGCAGTTGTCGGTCACTGCCGAAAACAGCGGGACCAGCACATCCTGTGTACACTCACCTTGACCCAGGTTGACAGCGAAACCTGGCGGGCAGGCGATGGCAGGTGCCTCGTTGTCTTCCACCTCAACGTCGAAGGAGCAGGTAGATTCGTTGCCTGCGCAGTCGTTGAAATAGTAGGTAACGGTGGTCGTGCCCTGTCCAAAAACTTCGGTCACCGGCGCTACGGGAGCCACCAGGATGCGGGATCCGCCATTCAGGCTGTACTCAAAACGCAGGCTGCCGGGGAAATCCGTGCTGTAATCAAGGTCAGCCGTTACGGAGCCGTTCGGGCAAATCGGGTTGACGGAAAAACGGCCGGGCTGCCCGACGGGGATGTTCGGTTTCACCGTAATCGTCAGCGTTCCGTCGAACGCCCAATCGTTGACCTGGGCGGCGGTCAGCGTGAAAGTGGTCGTCGTGTCCGAGCACTGCACGGGCGTGTGGGCCACTGCGCCGAGCACGGATCCGTCTTCGCCGTACACCATGAGAAATTCCGTTGGCGCTTCGGCATCCACATCATTGAGGCTGATTTTCAAGGTAGCGTTCGTGATGGCCGTGTAGGGCGGGCCTGGCACGGCAAAGTTGAACACCACGTTGTTCACTGGCGTCTCCACTGGATCCATGCCAACGGGGATGGTCAGTGTTTGCGTCAGCGAAAAACCCTGGGCAGCGGTCGTGTTGCCACATTCCTCCACCAACTTCGGCAGGGGCAGCGTACGGGTTGCTTCGCAAACACCGGGGTCGGTGTCGAGAAGCATGTTGGTCGGGCAGTCGGTGAGTACCGGTGGCGTGGCGTCCGAGACGGTAAAAGTGGCCGTAGTGGTGTCCCTGTTGCCGCATTTATCAATGACGATGAAATCCACGGTTCTCGTGCGGTAAATTCCTGAAATTGGCGCAACGCAATTCGGTGCAGTCAAAGTTGCGGGCGTGGTAGTGCCCGCATCGTAAGCCAACCAAACGAGGTCGGCAACACTCGTGCAGTTGTCGGAAGCCGTTGCTCCACCGTGGTTCGCTACCCAGGCATTGAAAACATTGTCCGCATTCACCGCATCGTCGCAGACGATGACCTGATTTTGCGCCTCGGTATTCGCCACAGGGTTCACGTTGTCGGTGACGGTGATGAGTTGAAGACTTTCCACATAGTTTCCGCAGGCATCCGTCACAACCCAGGGCCGCTTGATGAGGTAGCTGTAATCGCAGGAGCCGGCAACAATTGTATCGGGCAGTTGGGTGTAAAAAGCGCTGGTATCGCAGTTGTCGCTGATCATCGTCGGCTGACCGGTCACGCTGATGTCGTTTACATCGGAACAATCGACGGTGAGGTCAGCGGGGAAATTGACCGTCGGGGCAACGGTGTCCACCACGCTGATGGTTTGCGTTTTTGAAACAGAGTTCAGGCAGGGGTCCGTCACCGTCCAGGTGCGCTGAATGGTCCGCTCCTGGGCACAGGTCTGGTTGACCACATTCGCCAGCGTGATGGTGAACACGGCGGAGCAGTTGTCCGTGACGTTGCTGTAACTTCCAAGCGTCGTCGTGTCAACCGGGGTACCGCAACTCACCACCGTGTCAGCCGGTATGTCGAAGTTCGGCAGGCCGATGTCCTCAATGTTGATGGTTTGGGAATTTTGCACGGAGTTGCCGCACCCGTCAGAAGTGGACCACGTTCGCACGATGGTGTAATCGTAGTGGTTGCAGGAAGTGGTGTTGGGCGACAGGGATGAACTTTCAGAAAAAGCTACCGTCGGATTGGCGGCACAGTTGTCCGTTGCCGTCACCACAGCCATTGCGGGTATCGGGTCGTCGCAGTTGATTATCATATCCGCCGGTACGCCAATCAGCACCGGCAAGACCGGGTCGGTGGTGGTGTAGCTCGCCGTCTCGCTGTCCACGTTCCCCGAAACATCTTCGACGTAAAAAGTCACCGTCACGGTGCCACAGTTGTTGGTGAATGTGGCCGGTCCATTATTGTAAATGGTGTCGATGCCGCAGTTGTCAAAGTCGTTTTGATGGGCCGTCAGCGAATCCATCTGGGCTTGCAGCCACGTCGGGTAGTCAGCCACTGCGCAGCCCACCGTGTCGCTTTCCAAGGCAATGTTGATGACGGGTGCAATGGAATCGACAAAGTGCAGGTTGAAGCAAAGTGTGTCCTTCAGGTTGGCCGGCGACGTGATGATGTAGTGTACGGTTACGGTCGTGCCGCCGGGCACCATGCTGCCAATCGGGTAGCCGCCGGGGGGCACAAATTCGACGAACGAAGAAATGTTGCCCCCTGAAACCTGAATGTAGGTACTGGGGCTGCTCAACATTCCCAGGCAGGTGGCTCCCACAAAGATGGAGTCCGGGCCGCAGTAGGTCAGGGTGAATTGATCTCCTGAGCAGGTTTGCTTGAAACCTCCGGGGCACGCCGGATCAGGAACGTAGGTTGGAGTGGTACATTCACATTGAGCGTTCAATTGTAATGCAAATGGGAGAAGGCTCGTTACGAACAAAAGCCGCAACTGCCAGCAGAGGAGTAATCGGTTCATCATACCTCGTTTTTTTACCGTTTTAATTATTCTAAAGGAATTCCAGGATTATTTGACCTGAGAAGCAACGCAGGCTTCCTTTTACGAAAAAAAGCAAGAAAAGTTGATACACCCAACAGGCTTAACCGCCCGTAGCCATAGTATCAGCCTCGTTTTTATTCATGGAGAATACAGGAATGCCCGGTGGCGAAAAAACGACTTGCCGGACAAAAGCAGGAAATAGGAGATAGGTTTGTAAAAGGACTGCAATCGGCTTCATAGGAAAAATGTTCATGGGATGATAACAACCTGAAGGAGGTCTTTTCCCTCCTCCAAAATCGGCTGCAAGATAGATAACTTTGAAATAACCGCTAACAGATTTTTTTATTTCTATCTGTAACCAGCTAAAAATGAGCAAAAAAAATTTCTTTCCTTTCACTGAAAGCGGAGGCAAGACGCTGCCCCGGACAAGTAGTTTTTTCACCACGTCCGAGGTACGGCGCTTACACCCGGATCATCACTTGGCGATTTCTTCTCGCTCTTGCCGAATTTTATCGTCGTTTGAACTTAGCCTCCGGCCTGGGTAAAATCAATGGTATTTTCATCGAAGCTGATGCATCGGTCTCCTCCGTACTGGGCATCGCCGGGCGTGGTTCCTTGCCCAGTTGGTAGCCCGGCACCTGCAACATGCCTCCGCCGTTTTGTGTACTCACCCGTACATCAGGCTCATTTTCAGGCATTTGCGAGCGAAAAACAGGCGCAGTGACCACCGGGGATCCCGGGTTTTCCATTCCTTCAAAGTCCGTGTTCAACAGCTTGATTTGATTCGTCGGAATGGCATAGTCGAACAGGTACAGCCCGTATTTTTCAACCAGGTCAATCAATTGGAAAGCGTAGTCCTCCTTCGTGGCGTAGCCTGCGGCCTTCAAACCATGCGCCCATGCTTTGTAATCCGTAAGCTCGTTTTGAAAAAGCGGCTGGTAACGTTGCCCTTCCCGCAGAAATATCGAGTGGTCCCTGAAAGACTCCTCGATACTGAGGTACTTTCTGAAACAGGAAGAATCGGCTTCGTCGTCCATGGCTTTCACCGTCGGGCCTGCCCAGCCATTGAAGCATTTGACACAGAAAAAATTGTTGCCGTCACGGGCTATTTTGCCTTGGCCCCAACCCGACTCCACGATGGCCTGTGCCAGCGTGATGCTGGCCGGTATGCCGTACAGCCTCATTTCTTCCACTGCCAGGTTCGCCCAGGTTTCGATGAAAATCTGTTGCTCGTACTCGGTTATCGGGCTGGCAGATGCGGCCTTAGGTAATAGGAATAATAGAATGGATAGGATGTGTAGTAGCCTCATGTTCCGGGAAATTTTGTGGCTTGTGGGCAAATTGAAGTACGGAAGCCTCCGTTCCGCCTGGATGATTACAAGTGCCTCTGCTTCAATCAACCCGCCAAAGCCTGTTAATTAGATGTGTTTTCTTTCTTTTCTTTAAAAACCAAGGGACGTAGGAGGTTAGTCGGTCTTCTCAAGTTGGTTTAATCTCCTGCGGTGCCAAAAATTAGCAAATTCTTTAATGTCAAACGCAAGAAAGATACCAGCTTTTGAATTTGACGGGGATTTAAATTAAAAAAAATAAAAAACTGTATCCTGTTAACTGCCGTCTCATTTCAAATAGCATAGAATTCAACATTTAAAATGAAAAAATTTGTAAGAATTTGATTTTTAACATTTTAGGAAGAATTTTGGCAAAAAAATTGCCAATGAATATTTTACAGGCAATCACCCAGAACATCTTTTTACCTAAATATTTGACACCTATGAGAATATTACTGCCCGTCATTTGCTTTTCTTTCGTCGCCACCCTCCTCCAAGCTCAAACTTTTTGGGAAAAGGGCGGCTTTGCGCTCGAAGCACAACGTTTTTACGAGCAAGCCACCGCTCTTCACGATGCGGGCGAACTGGAATCAGCAGCCGAATACTACGGAGCGGCTATTGAAACCGACCCGCAACATTTCAAGGCACTTTACAACCTGGCCCTCGTCTATTTTGATTTAGGAAAATACGGCAAGGCGGAAGTCACACTCGGCAAACTGCTGGGAGCGAATCCCGCCGACACGGCAGCCTATGAATTGTACGGTCATGTCTTGAGCCGGAACGGACAGCACGAGCGGGCCATCGAATGTTTCAATATCGCGCTGAATTCGGCCCCGACGGACGACCTCTACGTTAACCGGGCCTTGGCCTACATCAGCACCGGCAGGGGCACAATGGCGCTGCACGACTTTGACGAGGCGCTGAAACTGAACCCGGAAAATTTTGAAGCCTGCCTCGGCAAGGGCATCACGTTGTCGGAACTGGGGCAGAACCGATTGGCCATCTCCTGGTTCGACCATGCCATATCCATCCGGCCGGACGATGCTTCGGCATACGCCAACCGAGCCGTTGCCCAATTCCAAATCGGGGAAAAAGAAGCCGCCATGACGGATTTCAGAACAGCGATTTGGAAAAACCGCCAGCCCGATACCTACCTCTTGCGGGCAAGGTGCTACTTGCTCGACGGCAATTTGAGCGATGCCCTGGCCGATGCAAAAGAAGCCCTGATACTGGACAGCGAAAACCCCGAAGTGTACGCGCTCGTCGGTGAAATCGAATTGAAAAAAGGCGACCTCGCTGCGGCCATCGAAAGTTTTGGAGTTGCGATTGACCTGCGGCCCGACCATTCGGCCTACTACCTCCGCCGCAGCGAAGCAAAAATCAAAAACCGCCAGTGCTACGAGGCTGTCAGCGACCTGTACCGGGTGCTTGATTTGGAACCATACAACCCGGAAGCAAGGAAAATGCTGCAGACAGCGTACAGCCAAATCGATGCGGAGGTACAAAACCAGGTACTGTCCGCGAGCGGCCGCCTGTAACCATTGAGTAACTATGTGAGATTTCATAGCATCTATACCCTCGTTTACAAATATTGCCGGGCCGCCAAAATGGCCTGGCTTTTTTTATTTCAAGCACCCCCTATTTTTAGCCTGAAACCCCAATTTGAATCTTCAATGGGTGGACGGACAAAGTTTTGATATTGAAGTTTTGTTTATTGTTGCCATTTGCTACATTTGCCCGTCCAATCTGTGAAACATTTGGCAAAGAGAACACCTGTCGGTAATTGCCGACAGTGCACAAACACATTCAAAACACTTACTGATACTATGGCTGCTACAACCAACAGGATGAGGTATTCTGATATTGAACTGGAAGAGTTTCGCTCCCTCATCATCGAAAAATTAGAAAAAGCACGCTTTCAGCTTGCTTATTATCTTCGTCAGCTCTCCGAATTAGCGGACAACGAAGACGCAAAAATCAAAAACCTGGATGACGGCGTCGGCTCGGCTGAAAGGGAGCAATTAGCCATTCTTGCCGCCCGCCAACGGAGCCACATCGAACACCTCGACAACGCCCTGCTTCGCATCCACAACAAAGTTTATGGCATCTGCCGGGCTACTGGCAAGTTGATTTCCAAAGAGCGCCTCCGCGCCGTGCCCCATGCTACCCTGAGCGTGGATGCCAAAAGGCAGGGCTTGACTTGAAACCCGTCCCGGAGGAGACTTTTGTCAAAATAGTGATTGCGCCGCGAGTGCAGTCACTATTTTTGTTTTCTCAATGCGCAAACAATTTTGAACTTTGCCTTGTCCTATTTGGAGACCGGATGCAGTTGGGGATGCCAATTTGAAAGAAATGGACAACTACTCAATCCAGTACTGAAGCCAAATCATTTATCAAAAACATGCTCCTCGGCATGCAGTAAAAAACTCGGTTTTGAAGAAATCACTTAAAGTAGCCCTCCTCATAGTCGCCGTTCTTGCAATTGACCAATGCCTGAAAATTTGGATAAAAACAAACATGGCCTACGGCGAGGAAATAAAAATGCTCGGCCAGCCGTGGGCTTTGATTCATTTCGTTGAAAACGAGGGAATGGCCTTCGGCATCACCCTCGGCGGCGATCACGGCAAACTCGCCCTCAGCCTCTTCCGCATTGCGGCAGTCGGGTTCCTGATTTATTACCTGCGCCTCCTGTTGCGCTCCAAAGTCTCATTTGGGTTGATTGCCAGCTTTGCACTCATACTGGCCGGTGCTGTTGGCAACATCATCGACAGCGCTGTTTACGGGCTTATTTTTTCTGAAACACCCTACCACGGAGGGGTGGCTACCCTGTTTCCCGAAGGCGGCGGCTACGCGGGTTTCCTGCACGGCAAGGTGGTGGACATGTTCTACTTCCCGATATTTGAAGGTTTCTACCCTGAATGGGTGCCGGTTTGGGGGGGCGAGCACTTCCTGTTTTTCAGGCCTGTTTTCAACGTAGCGGACGCATCCATCACCACGGGGGTGCTCAGCCTGTTGATTTTCTTCCGCAGCTTTTTCAGTTCCCAGGCCGACCAGGTCGTCACCGACCGGAACTTGGCAAAAATGGGCGAGGCCAGCCTCAACCCCGGTCAGGTAAACGATACCGGGAGCATGGCGGAAAATGGATAATTGAAACTGGGAGTAAATTGCTGGCGGCGGAGCGGTACATGAAATTTACCCTGCCCTGAGTGCCGCACTTCGCAGCCGTTGCAAGAAGGGTGAGGCAAACATGAAGCCCTGCAACAACTCATTTTCGCTGGAAAGCACCTCATCTTTGCTGCCCTGCCAGGCGAGGAGGCCTTCGTGCAGATAAGCAATATTGTCGCCGATTTCCATCACCGAGTTCATATCGTGGGTGTTGATGATGGTGGTCATGTTGTGCTCGTAGGTGATGTCCTGGATGAGTTCGTCGATGAGCAGCGCCGTGCGGGGATCGAGGCCGGAGTTGGGTTCGTCGCAGAAAAGATACTTGGGTGCCATGACGATGGCACGGGCGATGCCCACCCGCTTTTGCATACCACCTGAAATTTCGGAAGGGTATTTTTTGTGGACACCCGCCAGGCCGACCCGTTCAAGGCACCAATCGACCCGTTTGTTTTTTTCGGCCAGCGTGCCCTTGCTGAACATATCGAGTGGGAAGCGCACATTTTCCTCCACTTTCATCGAATCGAAGAGCGCCGACCCCTGAAACAACATGCCTACCTGCAACCGAATCTCCCGGACTTGTTTTTTATTCAAGGAAAAAAAATCAATGTTGTCGTACCAAACACTCCCCGATGTTGGCTCCAGGAGGCCCACAAGTATTTTAAGGAAAACAGTTTTGCCCGCCCCGCTCCGCCCGATGATGAGGTTGGTTTTGCCGGGGCGAAATTCCATCGACACACCCTTCAGCACGTCAGTATCCTCAAACTTTTTAAAGATGTTCTCTGCTTTTATCATGCTGTAAAGTATACGCGTTTAGCCCGTCAGCAGTACGGCAATCAGGTAGTCGGCCAGCAGTATCAGAATGTTGCTGAACACGACCGCATTGGTGCTGGCCCTACCGAGTTCGATGTTGCCCCCCTTCACGAAATACCCTTGGAAACACGGCACCGTTGTCAGGATGAATGCAAAAACCGCCGATTTTACGTACATCATCGTCACATTGCGGGGCAGGAAAAAAGCCCGGAGGCCGCGCTCGTACTCATCTGCGGAGAGGGTGCCGATAGGCACCGTAGCTAAATATCCGCCGCCGATGGCAACATAAGCCGACAGCGTCACCAGCAGCGGAATGACGAATACTGCCGCGATGATTTTGGGCAAAATGAGGTACGCCGCCGTATTCACCCCCATGATTTCCATGGCGTCGATGTGCTCTTTTTGGCGCATGGACCCAAGCTCTGCGGCCATGTTGGAGCCGACTTTGCCCGCCAACACCAAGCAGGTGATGGTCGGTGCCGACTCGATGATGGCGAGGTCGCGCACGATGTAGCCGATGTACCATCGCGGCACCAGCGTACCATCCAACTGGTAGGAAAACTGCACCGCCGCCACTGCCCCCATGAACACTGAAATCAGCGCCACGATGATGAGCGAACCAATGCCGATATCTTCCATCTGCCGCATCGTTTCCTTCCAGTACATGCTCAGGTTTTCAGGCCGTGAGAAGGTCTGGCGAAGCAGCAAAACATAGCGCCCGATATGGTATAATAGATTGAAATTCATTGAGTTATCCTGAAAAACAAGCCCTTCATCCGCCTGTTTTAACGCTGTCTTTTTCAAAAAGGAAACAAACCTACACAAGAAAGCCCGTTCTGACAAAAACGAACAGAAAAAGTAACCCGCCGAAGCACTATCATTCGTTTGAAAACGGAAGCGCTGCCGGTCTGAAACCTTCTTTGGCAGAAACCAAAAACTGTGCTCCGGTTTCTTTCACCGTTTGTGAAATCGGCATGTATTGGAACGGGAACGCGCCCAATGACTTTTGGTTGTCATAGTAAAAAGTACAGGCGCTGGAGCGGGCGGTTTGTTTGGTGATGAAGGCAGGCTTGCCGGTGATTTTCGAGGCCAGCCAGGCCACCCGCCACGCCACCTCCCGAATGAACGGGCTGACGGAAATCGAAGGCGGCTTCACCCGAATCGACGCTGATATTTCATCAAAAAGCTCCTTGTACGGGAGGTTTTCCCCACTGAGGATGAAGCGCTCGCCGCTGATGTTGCTCTCCATCAGCAGCACCATGAACCGCACCACATCGCGCACGTCCACGAACCCCGACGCGCCGCGGGGCCAGAAGCGCAGCCCCTTCCAAATGTTGTGAAAAATCTGGCCGGTACTCGTCCGGCCCTGCCAGAAGCCGCTGCCGAGCACGTTGGCAGGGTTGACAATGGCGGCGTTCAGCCCCTCGGCAATGCCCCGCCACACCTCCATTTCCGCCAGGTGCTTGCTGATGCCGTAGGGACTGTTCCGGCTTGCATCCTGCCAGGCGGTGCGCTCATCGATGAGGGCGTCGTTGGGCTTACGGCCAATGGCGGCAATGGAACTGACGTGAACTAATTTTTCGATGCCAAAATCGAGGGCCAGGTTCACGACATTCGCCGTGCCTTCCTGGTTGATTTTTAGCATGTTATGATTTTCTTTTTCGTTAAATGAAACGATGGCCGCACAGTGGTACACCTGCTGCACGCCTTGCATGGCATCTTCGAGGGAGAACAGGTCGAGCAGGTCAGCGTCCACCCATTCCACCGCATCCGCTACCTCTTTGACCAATGCCATTGAACTTCCTTTCCGCTTCATGCCGCGCACCCCCGTGTACCCCTGCCCAACGAGGTGCCGTACCAGGTAGGCACCGATGAAGCCGGTAGCACCAGTGACCAGGATTTTTTTGGATGGCATCATGAAAATGGATTTTCCAAACGGGAAAAGGTAGGTAGAAATTTTGGGTAGGGCAGCGCACCCGCACCCCGTCGCAACAAGTCAGCAAACGTTTAACAGATGGAAAGCCTCGAAAAGAAACTTGATGCGCAAAGAGTGAAAACTCAATGCCACTTGCGGCTACTCCTTTGCGTGAAAATGTTAGCGAAAAGAAAAATGCCCCACCCGAGAATAAAAGCACCAGAAGCGATGTAGAAAATCAACATAGTGTTTGCCTGTTTTTTGTTTTTCAAATAATTCGAATGCTGCAAATGATCGTAAGCATGGTGGTTTTCCATAATTTCCTGGCATAAAGCACCAGTAAATTCCTCAATAAATATCGGATACGTGGACCAGGTTCGATGTTCTCATCCAGATTGGAAGGGCTAAGTTCAAAAAAAGTTTTTAGCAAAAATAATTTGCCGGAAAAATTCAGAAAAAAATTCAGCAGCCCCTGACGCTGCGCTCTGATTTTTGGAGTAACCTTGCGAGGTTTCTTCATCCAAAAATACAAAAAACGACATGCAGGCAACCATCACCCGACACCTTTCGCAAGATCCGATTATGAAAAAATTAGTGGACAAAATTTCCTTCCGGGAGCTGTCCCTCAACTCCCAGGGCTTGTACCTCGACCTGCTCGGCTCCATCATCAGCCAGCAACTTTCCACCAAAGTGGCCACCGTCATCAGGCGCCGGTTTTTGGCGTTGTTCCCCGATGGCCAGCCGCACACGGAGCGGCTGCTGGCGATGGACACCGACACCCTGCGCACCGCCGGGCTTTCGGGGCAAAAAGCGGCCTACCTTCAAAACGTGGCCGGTTTTTTTCAAAAAGAAAACCTCGTTGACAAAGATTGGAGCACCCTCAAAAACGACGAAATTATCGATTACCTGACCCAAATAAAAGGCGTGGGGAAATGGACGGTCGAGATGATACTCATGTTCACCCTCAGCCGCCCCGACGTGCTGCCGCTCGACGACTTCGGCATACGCATGGCCATCGCCGACCTCTACCGCATCACCGAAACCGGCCGCCCCATGCGGGAAAAAATGACGGAAACCGCTGCCGCCTGGCAGCCCTGGCGCTCCTACGCCTGCCTGTACCTCTGGCAGCACAAGGATGGGGGTTAGGAATTGGGAATTGGGAATTGGGAATTAGGCAATGCGATAATCACTTGACAATCAATGTTTTAATTACTAATACCTAATACCTAATTGAATAGATTGATTAGGTTATGTCCTTT
The DNA here is from genome assembly GCA_016234735.1 of Bacteroidota bacterium. Taxonomy (GTDB): domain Bacteria; phylum Bacteroidota; class Bacteroidia; order Chitinophagales; family Saprospiraceae; genus UBA6168. The sequence goes on from JACRAN010000104.1 coordinate 15,407, forward strand.
TTCGCATTCTTTGCAGAATGAAAATTCATAGCAATGCCGCATTGACAGGCAATCAACGCAAGGCTGTGCAAGAAC
>JACRAN010000105.1 GCA_016234735.1 Bacteroidota bacterium
GCCTTACAAGCAGAGGGTCCGCGGTTCGAATCCGTGTGCGCCCACTTAAATTTCAAAAGCCTTTGTGAATTCTTTCACGAAGGCTTTTTTATTTTTGCACATGGCTTGTGTTTACATACTTCATTCTATATCGCTGGACAAATTCTACATCGGTCACACCGAGCAACCGCCGGAGGAACGCCTCCGAAAGCACCTTACAAACCATGATGGGTTTACTGCGAAGGCGAAGGATTGGAAAATTGTGTACTTGAAAGAATTTGAGACCAAACCGCAGGCAAATGCTGAAGAGCGACGACTGAAAAAATTGAAGTCAAAGTTGGCTATCCAAAAATTAATCGCCTCCACTACATAGCTCAACTGGTTCGGCGCATCCCGACTGGCAAGTCGGGAGGGTCCGCGGTTCGAATCCGTGTGCGCCCACCCTGATTCAAAGCCTTCACGAACATCGTTTGTGAAGGCCTTTTTATTTTCTCCTTTCCGGTAACTCAAACATTCTTTTTACCTTTAAGCTGACAACTAAATTTTTTAACGAAAAAATCAACGACCATGAGAACGGAAACTAAATGGGCCATCATCGTTACCCTCGTAATGCTTGTCTGGATGTTCATTGCAAAAATGCTGGGCTTCCTCACTGCTGAAAAATATGCCACCGGGCAGATTGTGGGCAGCATTGTCAGCACGGTGGCATTTATCATCACCTACTACATGGTGACGAAGGAAAAACGGGACACGGAACTCAACGGCGTCATGTCGTGGAGCGAAGGCTTCTGGACCGCCGCCCGGATGACTTTGATTTACATTCCCATCAGTTGTTTTGTCTTTTGGATTTATTTGGAATACATCAACCCCGAATACCAGACATTGCTCGCAGCAGACAGCTACGGCAAGGATCCCGTCAGCTATTATCTGATGGGCAACCTTTGGTCTTCGTTCCTTTTTGGCGGGCTGTTCTGCCTGATTTTTCCTTTGTTTACCAGAAAAAGCGCTCAGTAAGTAATCGTTCGAGATTGTTCGGCATTGCCTGCCTGTCGGCAGACAGGTTTGAAGTCGTTTGATGTCGCCTAAGCCATGGCGAATCAACTTGTCAGGACAATTTCAAACAAACTCAAACCGTCGAACAATTTCAATCAACTACTTAAACCATGCGGTTTTTGAAAAAAACACTCCTCCTCTCCACGTTGGTCGGCGCAATTGCTTTCGTTGGCTGCAAATCTGACTCTTCGGAAACCAACACCGGCGATACTGAAGCGGAGGACATTCAGCTATTGGCCGTCCCGAAATTCGAGCGGGACTCGGCGTTTTCTTTTGTGGCCAAACAGGTGGGCTTCGGCCCCAGGGTACCCAACTCGGAAGCACACCGCAAGTGCCGGGAGTGGTTGGTCAACCAATTCAAAAACTACGGACTGAACGTGACCCTCCAGCCTTTCACGGCGAAGGCATACACTGGCAAAACGCTCAACGGCGTCAACATCATTGCCCAGTACAAGCCACAGTTGGCGAAGCGGATACTGCTGGCTGCACACTGGGACAGCCGCCACATCGCCGATTCGCCCCTGAGCACCGAGCGCAAGAACGAGCCGATACTGGGGGCCGACGACGGCGGCAGCGGGGTCGGGGTGCTGCTCGAAATCGCCCGCACCTTGCAGGCCAATCCGGCGGAACTCGGCGTTGATTTCGTGCTGTTCGATGCCGAGGATCATGGTAATGACAACGACGAGCAGCCACAGACCGAAAGCTGGTGCCTCGGCTCGCAGCATTGGTCGAAGAACGTGGTGCCCGCAGGGTACAGCCCTCGCTACGGCATCCTGCTCGACATGGTCGGGGCCAAAGGCATTCATTTCACGAAGGAAACCGTGTCGATGAACTTCGCCCCGGAGGTGATGAACAAGGTCTGGAAACTGGGGCAGGGCCTCGGCTACACCAATTATTTCACGGAGGAAAAATCGGGCGGGGTCACCGACGACCACTACTTCGTGAACACCATCGCCCATATCCCCATGATTGACCTCATCGGCAAATCCGCCGACACGAAAACGGGCTTCGGTGCCCACTGGCACACCCACAACGACAACCTCGACATCATCGACGTGCGGGCGCTGCGGGCGGTGGGGCAGACGTTGCTGGAGGTGATTTACAGGGAGGCAGCAGGGAAATTCTGACGAAGCTCCGACACCCGCCACACCAGGAGACACTTGTCCGCAAACGCCCCGTCCATTTCGGTGCAATGCTCGTTGATTTCCGCCACAGGTTCGGGGAAATGGAAAGGCGCTTTGAAAAAGTTCAATGGCCGCCAGCCGCCGGTCAGGATGTCCGTGTTCTCCGGTTCGTCGTGGAAATGGGTGGTGGCGAGATAGGTGGCCCCGCTGCGACGGATATTGGCGAGGGCAGCCTGCACGTTGGCGAAGCTGAGATGCACGAGGCAATCCCGGCAGAAAATCAAATCGCAGGCAGGCAGCGGGTCGGTGAGGAGGTCAAGGTGCAGGAAGCGGCGGTTCTCGTTGCCGAAGCGGGCGTTGTTGCGCTCCACCAGCGCCGCCACGATGTCGGCACCGAGGTAGCGGATGCCATCGAGGTCCACCTGTTGCATCCAGTGGAAGTCGCCGCAGGGGAGGTCGAGCAGGGTACGCACCTCTAGTTTTTTCAGCAAAGCAGGCAGTTCGGCAACCAGCATTTTCGTCTGCTCCAGCGTGGAGCCTTCGCCGGACACGGACTCGGTGGTGGCGACGTTCCACTCGCTGCGGTCATGGATTTGCCGGAAAACTTCGGCGACGGGCTTGCCCTGGTGCTGGTCGCCGTGGGCGTAGTGGTAGAGGTTGGCTCTGGACATAAAAAAGATGGTTGGTGGAGGCGTGAAATTACCAACTTTGCGGTGGATGTGCAGGGGACGGCTTTCAAATCTCTGCTGCGGTCAAACTTGAAAGAACTGGATTATTGAAAATGGAAAAGACATTCCTGAACTTGTAACAGCGTACCCGTTATGAAAGCAACCATCAAAGAATTTGACCGGGTCATCCTGACCGAAAACATCGAAAAACCCGGACTGAAAGTCGGCGACATCGGCACCGTCGTGCATGTGTACGACAAGGGCAAGGGCTTCGAAGTGGAGTTTGCCACGCTGCTCGGAGAAACAGTTGCCGTCTGCACCCTTTTCCCGAATCAAATCCGGGCTATCGACAAGCGGGAAATAGCGCATGTGCGGAAACTGGCAGCAGCTTGAGAACCTAAGCCATTCATTCGCTGCTTAGGTTCCCCTTTAGGGGTCAGGGGCTAAATCGTAAATTTCCTCTTTTCCCTTTGCAGGATAAATTTCCCTTGCTTACCTTGCTCCCGCTTTTTTATCAGCGACACCACACACTCCGGCGACATTTTACAGCCGGGATTTTCTGAACTACTTTGAGGGGACTCCAATAGCCGGGTGATTGGTGCCATGCCGTGGCTTTCAAGTCTCTGCTGCGCTCAGACTTGAAAAAACTAGGGTTGAAGTTTTGCTACACTCTGACTTGAAAGAACTGGTAAATTAGAACTTTGGAGCATTGAATGAACAGACAAAAAAAAATGACATTGAAATATGAAAGAACTACTTGACAAAATATCATCCTATAACCTTTTCAACTATTTGTTGCCAGGGATTCTTTTTGTATGCATCTCAAAATATTTTACGGACTACAATTTCATTCAGGACAATGATTTCATTGGGGCATTTCTCTATTACTTTATTGGGATGGTCATTAGTCGCTTTGGTTCTTTGTTAATTGAGCCATTTCTAAGGTGGATTTCCTTTCTAAAATTTGCTGACTACAAAAGTTTTGTTTCTGCATCCAAGAAGGACGAAAAGATTGAATTATTTTCCGAAGTAAACAATACTTATAGAACTATTTCTGCAATGTTTGTTGTCCTTTTGCTTGTAAAAACTTACAACTACTTTCAAGTTCTATGGAACATTTCTGACAAGGTTACATCTCTCATAGTAGTGCTTTTAACTCTTGTAATGTTTCTTTTTTCATATCAAAAACAGACAAACTACATCACAAAGAGAATTTCCGCTAACAACAACCCTTAACGCAAAAATATGAGCATAGTAAAATCTTTATCAGTAGGTGACGGTGATATGTTTTACATCAAACATAACACAGATAGTTTTACAATCATTGACTGTAACATCAATGACGACAACAAAAAGAGAATTGTTGACGAATTAATTAGAGAGTCCTCTGGAAAAGGTATCACACGATTTATTTCAACTCATCCAGACGGAGACCATTTTGGCGGCATTGTGTATTTGAACAGTAGAATGCCAATAATAAATTTCTATTGTGTAAAAAATGAGGCTACTAAAGATGATGAAACTGATGACTACACAAAGTATTGCGAGTTGAGAGATTCAGAAAAAGCATTTCATATTGAAAAAGGTTCTTCAAGAAAATGGCTCAATGCAGAAGATGATACACGAAAAAGTGCAGGTGTAAATATTCTTTGGCCTGTTACAAACAACGAGTTTTACAAACAAGCCCTTGTAGATGCAAAGGAGGGTTGTAGTCCGAATAACATTTCTGCAATCATAAAATATAGTGTGAAAGACAGCGTAACAGTTTTATGGTTAGGGGACTTAGAAACTGACTTTATGGAGAACATCAAAGACGATGTGACCTTACCGAAGGTGCATATTCTATTTGCACCGCATCACGGAAGGAAAACTGGTAAAATTCCGAGCAACTTATTGGAGGAAATGAAACCTGACCTTATTATAATTGGTGAAGCCGACTCAGTGTATTTGGATTATTACCAAGGTTACAATACCATAACTCAAAATAGTGCAGGCGATGTAACTCTGGACATCGATGGGAAAAAAGTCCACATTTATGTTTCCAGCGATACCTATTCTGTTGATTTCTTAGATGAGGAAAACAAAAGTGCTTATGACAACTACATTGGGACACTTAACCTATAAACTCAACCAGTTGTAACCAGTTCACACTTGCCCTCATCTGTGGAAAGCCTGCAACTTACCACCACAAACAAAACACACAATCCAACCACCAAAAAACAAACCAAAGAAGCACCCCGCCCCCCGGAAGGCCATTCCAAAGGTCGGACAACATTAACCATATAAAAACAATCAATCATGGCCAGTACTTCAGAAACCGGCAACGCCCGGAACATCTCCAACTTCCAGTCCCTCATCAACTCCTGCACCGGATTCGGTGCGCCGTACCAACCTTCCGAAACCAGGCTGAAATTGCCTGCCCTCAACACGCAGCACACCGCCTGAGCCGCCGGACAGGCAGCCGTGGTGACGCCGCTGGCGGACTACAACAAGACCGTGTCGGAACGAAAGGCGCTCTACGCACCATTGGACGGCCTCGTGACCCGTCTCCAAGAGGTTTCACCTTTGCCATTTTTGGGCAGTTAAATATGCAGCGCCCGGTCCCCCGTAGCCGCCAGCGCCGCTTCCCGGATGGCCTCCGCATACGTCGGGTGGGCGTGGCTCATGCGGGCGCAGTCCTCCGCCGATGCCCGGAACTCCATGAGGGTCACGGCATCCGCAATCAAATCCGCTGCACGGGCACAGACCATGTGTACGCCAAGTATTTCGTCGGTGTCTCGGTGGGCGAGTATTTTCACCATGCCCTCTGTGTCGGTGCTGGCGCGGGCACGGCCCAGCGCCTTCATCGGGAACTTGCCGGTTTTGTACGGCACACCCGCTTCCTTGAGTTGCTCCTCCGTCTGGCCGACGCTGGCCACTTCCGGCCAGGTATAGACCACGCCGGGGATGAGGTTGTAGTCGATGTGCGGCTGCTGACCGGCGATGGTTTCGGCCACGAACACGCCTTCGTCCTCGGCCTTGTGCGCCAGCATGGCACCCTGCACCACGTCGCCGATGGCGTAGATGCCGGGCACGTTGGTTTGCAGGTGATTGTCAACTGAGATTCTGCCTTTCTCGTCTTTTTGGATGCCGATGTTTTCCAGGCCCAAGTTGTCGGTGTAGGGCCTGCGGCCAATGGCCACGAGGCAGTAGTCGGCTTCGAGGTTGAATGTTGAGTCGCTGTCCCGCTTCTGCACTTCCACCGTCACGCCTTTTTTGGTGGCCTTCACGGTGTTTACTTTGTGTTTCAGGTGAAATTTCATCCCCAGGCCCTTCAGCGCCCGCTGGAGTTCCTTGCTGCAATCGCCGTCCATCGTGGCGATGATGCGGTCGAGGAATTCCACCACCTCCACCTCGGTGCCGAGGCGGGCATACACCGAACCCAGTTCCAGCCCGATGACACCGCCGCCGATGATGACCATGCGCTTCGGCACAGCTTCGAGGTTGAGCGCCTCGGTGCTGGTAATGATGCGCTTTTTGTCGTAGTTGAAAGCCTCCGGCACGATGGGCTTGGAGCCGGTGGCAATGATAGTTTTGTCGGTTTCTATCTCCTGTTTCGTGCCATCGGCCTTTGCGATGCTGATTTTATGGGCGCTCACGAACGAACCATGTCCCATGAACACGTCAATCTTGTTTTTCTTCATCAAAAAATCGATGCCCTTCGTGGTCTGCTCCACCACGTCGTTTTTGCGCTTGACCATCTGCGGCAGGTTGACTTTCAGGCCAGTGATGCCGATGCCGTGCAACTCGAATTTTTCTTTGGCATTGTGAAAATGTTCGGAACTGTCGAGCAGCGCTTTGGAGGGAATGCAGCCCACGTTGAGGCAGGTGCCGCCGAGCGTGTTGTAGCGTTCGATGATGGCGGTTTTGAGGCCCAACTGGGCGCACCGGATGGCGGCCACATAGCCGCCGGGGCCAGAGCCGATGACGGTAACGTCGTATTTCATGTTGATAGTTTTGGGTTATGAGTTATGAGTTATGAGTTGGGCCAGCCACTCATAACTTATAACTCATAACTATTATCCGCCACCTGGAGGATTCCCACCGCCGGGCGGATTGCCGCCCCGGCCTCTGCCGCCTCTGCGGTTTTTGCCGCCACGGCCACGGTTGCGGCCACCACCCTCCTTGCGTTCGCCAGGCTGTGCCGGGGGCTGCTGGCCGGGTGGTTGGGGTTGCTGCGGCGTCGGGGTTTTGGCCTGTGGCGGGTTGCCGCTGGGGCGGCGGTCACGGTTGCGGTTGCCGCCGTCTCTCTTCTCGGAGGGTTGGCCGTCGCCTGCCTGGCTTTCGGGCCTGGCGTCGCGGTGCCTGCCGTCGCCACCGCGTTCGTTGGGTTTTTTCTTTTTCTTTTTCTTGCGGCGCTCGTCCATTGGCAGTTCGATGACACCGGTCACGTCACTTGGCCCGAAGTCAGGTTCAGCCTCTCCGGGGAGCTGATCTGCAACTACCTGTAAATCAGCCAAATCAGCCGGAAACTCACCCCGCAGGTTTTTGTCCCTGACCGAGCGCACCTGCTTGAGGTCGAGGGCGTACATGCGGCCCCGGCCATGGTCTTTTTCATAGCCGTAGTACATCAGGCCCTTGAAAATATCGGTCTTCACCAAAACTGCAACGCCCAGTTCGGTTTTCAATTTCTCCGCATCTTCGGGGAAGTTGGAGAGCGCCTCCATGTAGGTATCCAACTCGTAGTTCAGGCAGCATTTCAGACGACCGCACTGTCCGGATAATTTAGCCTGGTTGATGGCGAGGTTCTGGTAGCGGGCCGCCGCCGTGGATACGGTGCGGTATGAAGTCAGCCAGGTCGAGCAACAAAGTTCCCGGCCACAAGGGCCGATGCCGCCTATCCGCCCTGCTTCCTGCCGGGCACCGATTTGGCGCATCTCGATTTTCACCTTGAACTCCTTCGCAAACTGCCGGATGAGGTCCCGAAAGTCAATCCTGCCATCGGCGGTGTAGTAGAACGTGGCTTTTTTGCCATCGCCCTGAATTTCCACATCGCCGATTTTCATGTTCAGTTTGAGGGTGCGGGAAATGGCACGGGCACGCACCATCGCATCTATCTCGGTCTTGCGCACTTCGTCCAATTTTTCCAGGTCACGCTCGTTCGCCTTGCGGATGACTTTCGGGAAAAAACCGTCCTGCGGCACCCGCTTTTTCCGCATTTGCAGGCGCACCAGTTCGCCGGAGAGCGAGATGCGCCCCACGTCGCAACCTGCCTGCGTGTCCACCACCACCATGTCGCCGGTGGTAGTGCGGGTGTACGGCTGGTTGAAATAGAATGCCTTGCGGGAACCGTTTTTGAAGCTCACTTCCACGACGTGGAAAGGCTCCACGTCTTCGATTTCCATGGTGGTGAGCCAGTCGTAGGTATTGAGCCGGTTGCAGCCGCCTGAACCGCAACTGCCTTTGCTCTGGCACCCGGAAGGTGCGCCGTCTTTCGTGCTGACCGAACATCCTGCACATGCCATGTTTGAGGGTTTGAGATTTTGAGGGTTTGATGGTTTGAGGGCACGAACCGCCTCAAACCCTCAAACCCTCAAAATCTTGTTCAACTGTATCGACGCATCCAAAAAAAGCAGCTTCTGATTGGCGTTTCGTTCTATGAAATAGGTGCAATCGTTAAACAGCTTTGCAATGCGTTCGATTTGCCCGAAACCAATGATTTTACTCAGGTTCTGGGCAGTTTTCAGTTCCTCCGGCAGCAGCCTTATCTGCGTGTTGCCGGTGGTTTTCAGTATCATGTACTCCCGCATGAAATGCAGGCCGTACAGTAAAAATTGCTTCTGGTTCTCCCGGCCCAGGTCGGTGAACGTTTCCGTCCAGGCCGACATTTCCACGCCGTTGCCCTGGTAGCATTTCCGCATCCAGTCGAGGAAGAGCGCCGAGTTGTCCTTCTCCGGCTGGGCGGCGATGTTCAGGGCTTCATTGAAATCCCCTCCCGCCAAATGGGCGATGGGGCGGGCTTTTTCGGGCGGCAGTTGCTTCCGTTCCACCAGCCCCTGCTCCACTTCCCCGTCGGTCAGCCGGTTGACTTTGACCAACTGGCACCTCGACAGGATGGTGGGCAAAATCAACTCCTGGTTTTGCGCCACGAGGAGGAAAAGCGTGTCGTCGGGCGGTTCCTCGATGAGCTTCAGCAGGCGGTTGCCCTCCTTGCCGAGGTACTCCGGCAGCCACATCACCAGGATTTTGTAGCGGCCTTCGAAGGCTTTGAAACTCAGCTTCCGAATGATGCTCACGCACTCCTCCTTGTTGATGTTGCCCTGTTTGTTTTCCGCCCCGATGCGCTGCAACCACTGGTTAACGTCAAGGTACGGGTTTTCGGCGAAAGCCGCCCGCCACTCCGGCAGGTGGGCATCGCTGGTCACGTTCGTACCCACGGTCGGGAAGGAAAAATGCAGGTCGGGGTGTACCAATTTCTCCGCCTTGCTACAGTTGTCGCAAATGCCGCAGGCTTCACCGTCCTGCTTGTTTTGACAAAGAACATACTGCGCAAACGCCAGCGCCAGCGCCAGGTCGCCGCTGCCCGGTGCCCCCAAAAGCATGAGGGCGTGTGGGGTGCGTTCCCCGTCCGCCATCCGCCGCAGCAGGGCTTTGGCAGGGGATTGACCAATCACAGAACGGAACTGCATGGGCGTTTCATCAATTGCTTTTGGTGAGTGCCTGGTATTTGATTGACGATTGACGATTACATGATTGTTGATGGCTTTCATAGTCAATCAAAATTGCTACATCATCCATCACATCAAATATCAACAATCATGTAATCGACAATCGTCAATCAAGACTCAAACATTTAACCAACCAAGAATGTCATCATCGAAGGGACTAACGGAAGTCTGGATGCAGCGGGCGAGGCGGCCCTGTTCGTCGAGGAGGTGCTTTTGAAAATTCCAGGTGACCTGGCTGTCGAGGACACCATTGAGCGCCTTTTGTGTGAGCCATTGGTAAACCGGGTGGGTGCCCACGTCCACCTTCGCTGCGAGCGGAAAGGTGACGCTGTATCGCCGGGTGTTGTGCTTGAATTTCCTGGTTCGCTCCCGGCTCCTGCCCTCCGAAATCATTGGCAGGAAAGCCCACTATTGCTAATTTATTTCCAAACTCCTCGTACAATTCCTGCAATTGCTGGTGTGGCGTGTGACCGCACTCGGAAGCAACATTGACCACCATTATTTTTTTGCCTGCAAAAGCGGCAAAATCAATTTCCTCGCTTGCTATTCCTGTTGCTTTGAACGAATGAATTGTATCCACCTTTCCGTTGTCCCTGATAAATTCCGGAACCCGCCAAAGGTAAGAAGGATTTGCGATTTACGATTTACGATTTTGGATTTACGAATGCGCCCAATCGTAAATCCAAAATCGTAAATCCAAAATCACAGTTCCCGTTTCCACAACCTCCCGGCAATGAGGGTGTTGAAAATCAACTCCTGCAAGCTGCGGCTCACAGGTATCCGCTTGTTTTTGATGACGAGGTTACTGCCGTCCACGAGGTCAACTTTGTCGAGGGAAACGAGGAAGGAGCGGTGTACCCGCAGGAATCTTTCCGAAGGGAGTTCTTTCTCTAACTGCTTGAGTGACAGCAAAGTAAGGTAGCGTTTTTGCTCGGTGTAAATGAAAACGTAATCCTTTTCGCTTTCAAAATACAGCACGTCGGCGAGCTTGATCCTGATGAACTGGCCGTCGCTTTTGATGAAAAAATACTCCGGCCCGACTACCTCGGCGGGCTTGGGCGCTGGCTGACGTTGCATCTCGAAAAACGACTGTGCCTTGTTCGCCGCCTTCAAAAACCGCTGGAACGAAATCGGCTTCACGAGGTAGTCGAGCGCATTCAACTCGAAGCCTTCGATGGCGTAGTCGCGGTAGGCGGTGGTGAAAATGGTGGCCGGTGGGTTTTCCAGCGAGCGAAGGAAGTCGATGCCGGTGATGTCCGGCATTTGAATGTCGAGGAAAAGCAGGTCGATTTTTTCACGGTGCAACACCTCGTTGGCTTCGAGGGCGCTTTTGCAGGTGCCTTCCAGCGAGAGGAACGGCGTTTGCGCCACATACCCGGCTATGCCCTTCCGGGCAACGGGTTCGTCGTCAACAACCAAGCATTTCAGAATCATTTCAAGTCGATTTTGAGGTGTGATTTGTAAACCTTCCCGTCGTCTTCGATGTCGAGTTGGTAGTGGTCCGGGTAAATCAAATCGAGGCGGCGCTGCACGTTTTTCAGGCCGATGCCGCCGGTGCCCTCCTGGAAGCGCTTGTTGGGGTTGATGGTGTTTTCGGTCGCAAAATCCAACTGGCCGTTCTCCACTTTCAGGTGGATGGCCACCTTGTAACCCTTCGAGTTGGAGCTGTGTTTAAACGCATTCTCCACGAACGGGATCAACAGCATGGGCGCTATCACGTAGCCGTTCACCTGCTCCGGCAGGTCACATTTCAGGTCGAGCAACTCCTCGTCGTGGCGCAGGCGCTGGAGTTCGATGTAGTTTTCGAGGTACTCGACCTCCTTGCCGAGGTCTATCCAATCCTTGTTGTAATCGTAAAGCTGATGGCTGAGGGTGTCCGAGAACTTGAGCAGGGCCTCCTTCGCCCGCTCGTCTTCTTTTTGCTCCATCAAAAAATAAATCGTGTTGAGCGTATTGAAAATGAAATGCGGGTTGATTTGCGATTTCAACATCTCCAATTCGCTCTCTAAGTTTTTTTTCTCCAACTGTACGGCGTAGTTGTTGCGCTCGTGCCACTGTTGGATGAACTTGAACGCCGTGGTGAACGCCACGAGCACCGTCGTGTCCACCGCCAGCGTGAAGGTGCCTTCCCACGAAAAATAGTAGTCCCGGTTCGAGATGAAAAACCGCAGGAATGCATTGACCAACCACGCATTCAGCACGATGATGCAGAAGATGCTGAGGACGTAAAACACATGCCGCTTTTGCTTGATGAGGTATTTCGGAATCCAGAAATAATAGTTGAAATACACCACGCCCATCGAGCCGAACACCATCGGCAGGTTGAAATTCTCCCGGAACTGGGAGATGAAAACCACGTCCTGCATACTGGCGAACACCCAATAAATCAGCCAGAAGGCCAAGTGGAAAACGAACGAATTGATGGGCAAGGATTGTGGCTGTTGTTCCATGTGGTTGGAAGAATTTCACAAAAATAGCAGGATGCTGTTCTACGGAAAAACTAATTTTGTCAATCGGTGTGAAACGCATTTTTTTATCAAAAAAACGGCAAAGCGAAAGGTTACGCCAACAATTTTTACCATGAAAAACAGGGCCATTCCACTCGTTGACCTCTCCAAATTCACCCACGGCACCCCGAAACAGCGGGAGGCGTTCGTTGCAGAACTCGGCCAGGCGTTCCACGAAATCGGCTTCGTCAGGGTCATCAACCACGGCATTTCCAAGCAGTTGATCGACGATTTTTACCGCAGCAGCCGGGCGTTTTTTGCCCTGCCGGTGGAGGTGAAACGGAAATACGAAGTGCCGGGGCTGGCCGGTCAGCGGGGCTACACGTCCTTCGGGAAGGAGCACGCCAAGCAGTCGAAAGTGGCCGATTTGAAAGAGTTTTTCCAAATCGGGCAGGAGGTGCGGAACGGCAATGTGCCCTCCGAACACTACCCGCCCAACGTGGCCGTGGCCGAAAAACCGGAGTTCCTGCGGCTGGGGCGTGAGCTGTACGAAAACTTTGAAAAATCGGGCGGCCAACTGCTCCGGGCCATCGCCATCCACCTCGGCCTGGGGGAGGGTTATTTTGAACAACACATTGACCTCGGCAACAGCATCCTGCGGGCCATTTTTTACCCGCCCATCACCGAGGAGCCTGCCTCGGCCATCCGGGCGGAGCAGCACGAGGACATCAATCTCATCACGCTGCTCGTGGGCGCTTCGGCTGGCGGCCTCCAGGTGCTCACGAAGGACAACGAGTGGCTGGAAGTGGTGCCGGAGCAGGACGAAATCGTCATCAACGTGGGCGACATGCTCCAGCGCCTGACCAACAACTACCTGAAATCGACCACGCACCGGGTGGTGAATCCGCCGAGGGCGGAGTGGCACAACCCCCGCCTGTCCATCCCGTTCTTCCTGCACCCCCGCAGCGACATGGACCTGACCTGCCTGCCCTCCTGCGTGACCGCCGAACAGCCACTGACCTACCCGCCCATCACGGCGGGCGAGTACCTGAACGAACGGCTGCGGGAGATTGGGTTGAAGAAGTGAGGGGGAATTCAAAACTCCTTGCCCCCCGTCACCACCCTCAAAAAATCCTCCGCCACCAGCAGCGTCTCGCCCTCGAAGTGCCTGCGTGGTTCTATCCGTTCGCTATGCAGGGCGAGTATTTTCGCGTCTTTTTTCAAAAAACCGAAGAGGGTGCGCATGACTTTGAAGTAGCGCCCCACGTCGTTCACGGTCGGCACGTCGCGGCTGCCGAGCAGTTCCATCAGCCGCCGGAAGCCCTCGAAGTCGTAGGGCAGGTACTGCGCCGGGTAGCGGAAGGCGAGGTAGAGCGACACCATTTCGTAGGTCTCGTCGTGGAAGTGCGTGTTTTCTTTCGAGCGGGGATGCGCCTCCTGCCAGGCCAGCAGCAGTTCGTCGCAGTGGAACACGAAGCGCCCGATGCGGCCGTCCACCTCTTTGTTTTCGTTGAAAAGGTCCTGGAAAATCTGCCGCACAAACTCCCGGTTCAGTTCGATGAATCGGAGCATCATCTCCTTCGGCTCGTAGTTTTCCCGTTTCCAGAGGCGGCGGCTGTGGGAGTTTTGGAGGCTGCGGTCGTACATCGAGCGGAAGTCCGTCGCCTCCATGTCCCAGTTTTCCTGGAAAATCCGTTGCGACTCCCACGTCCAGTAGGGGTCGTGCTGCGGGTGGGTTTTCAGGTAAATTTTGTACTGCTGAACGGCATCGTTGAGTAGCTGCAAATTCATGGTGGTGGGTCGTTTTGCTGCGAAGATGCGAAAGAAGTCGTTTGCGGGAAAAAATCATCGGAATCTTCCCGATGAATCCACATATTTGCAAGGCAGTGGTTGGGTATTGGGAATTGGGTATTAGGAATTCAGAAAATACCTAATACCCAATTCCCAATACCTACCTCCCGATTCACGACATGAAACTTGTTCAAATTACGGACCTGCACGTTGCCGAGGAGGGCGAGTTCACACACGGGGTGGACGTGCGGCAGAATTTTTTGGACATCCTGCAAGCCGCCAAATCCGCCGCACCCGACCTGCTCGTACTCTCCGGCGACCTGTGCTACGATACTGCCAACGAGGAAGTTTACCAGTGGATGAAATCGCAACTCGATGCCCTGGCGGTTCCCTACGCCGTCATTTCCGGCAACCACGATACCCCCGAAGTGCTGGCAAAAAATTTCAACCTGGGGCACCTGCTCACCAACGGCGAATTGTACTACAAACTGCCCGTGGGCCGCCACAGCCTGCTGTTCCTCGAAACTTCCATCGGCACCATTTCCGAAGGGCAACTTGACTGGCTGGCGCAGGAACTTGTCCTCCTGGACAAGAACGCCATCGTTTTCATGCACCACCCGCCGGTGCCTGGCGGCGTGCCCTACATGGATGTCAACTACCCGCTGCGCAACATGGCCGCCGTGCAGGAGGTTTTTTTCAAATTCCCGCACCAGGTGTCCGTTTTTTGCGGGCACTACCACGTCGAAAAAACGCTGTGCGTGAAAAACCTGACCGTTCACATCACGCCGTCCACCTATTTTCAAATCAATTGGCGCGGGGAGGCTTTCCAAGTTGACCACTACCGCCCTGCCCTGCGGGAAATCAACCTTCGACCAGATGGCATCATTGAAAGCGCGGTCGTGTATTTTGACAGAAATAAAACTGAATAAATGCTACTTTCCTCCAAACTCCCCGGTATCGGCACTTCGATTTTCACCGTCATGTCGGCCATGGCGAACGAGCACGGTGCCATCAACCTCTCCCAGGGTTTCCCCGATTTCGACTGCTCCGACCGCCTGAAGGGGCTGGTGGAAAAATACATGCGGCTTGGCTACAACCAGTACGCCCCAATGCCCGGTGTGCCTGCGCTCCGCAAAATCATGGCGGAAAAAATCAAGGCGCTCTACGGTCTGAGCGTTGACCCGGATACCGAAATCACTGTCACTGCCGGGGCCACGCAGGCGCTGTTCTGCGCCATTTCTACCTTCATCCGGCCCGACGACGAGGTGATTTTGGTAGAACCGGCCTACGATTGCTACCGGCCCGCCGTGGAGGTGAACGGCGGCAGGCCCGTCACTTATGAAATGAGCGCCCCGGACTACACCATCGACTGGCGGCTGCTGGAACGCCTCATCACCTGGAAAACCCGCATGATCGTGGTGAATACGCCGCACAACCCGACCGGCAAAACCCTGAAAAATTCGGACTGGCGGGAGTTGCAGCACATCGCCGTCAACCGCGACATCATCGTGCTGTGCGACGAGGCGTACGAGCACCTCGTTTTCGATGGCCAACGGCACGAGAGCCTGCTGCGCTACCCGAAAATTTTCGAGCGGGGCCTCGCTGTTTTTTCCTTCGGCAAAACCCTGCACACCACCGGCTGGAAACTCGGCTGCATCGTGGCACCGCCCGACCTGACGAAGGAGTTCCGCAAGGTGCATCAATTCAACGTTTTCGCCGTCAACACGCCCATGCAACACGCCGTCGCCGAGTTTTTCGAGGAGCCGGAGGAGTATCTGGCGCTGAACGGATTTTTTGAGAAAAAGCGGGACTTCCTGCTGTCGGCGATGAAGGGCTCGAGGTTCCGGCCCATCCACAGCGAGGGCACGTACTTCCAGCTTTTCGACTACTCGGCCATCAGCGACGAGGCGGACACGGAGTTTGTGAAACGGCTCATCACCGAGCACGGGGTGGCGGCCATTCCGGTGTCGGTTTTTTACAGCAGCCGCAAAAACGAGCGGGTCATCCGGCTTTGCTTCGCAAAAACCGAGGAGACACTGGCCAAGGCAGGCGAACTGTTGAAAAAAATCTGATGCCGGAAACGGCCAATACCTCCCATCAAACTCAAGTTTTGTACTTTTAGCCCATATCCATCTTAAATTTCAAATGACTATGACTGATCAACGACCGTGGTTGAAGAACTATCCGAAAGGAGTGCCTGCCAACATCGACGAGTACGCCTACCCCTCGCTGGTGGCCCTGCTCGACGAAACCTTCAGGAAATTTCCCGATAAAATTGCCTTCTCCTGCATGGGCAAGGAGATGACCTTTGCCGAAGTTGACCGCTACTCCACCCAGTTCGGGGCCTACCTGCACTCCCGTGGCCTGGAGCCTGGCGACAAGGTGGCGCTGATGATGCCCAACCTGTTGCAGTACCCCATCGCCCTGTTCGGCTGCCTGCGGGCGGGCCTGGTCATCGTGAATACCAACCCGTTGTACACGCCCCGAGAAATGCGGCACCAGCTCACCGACTCCGGTGCCAAAGCCATCGTGATTTGTGAAAACTTCGCCGCCAACCTCCAGCAGGTGTTGGGCGACACGCAAATCAAAACCATCATCGTCACCAGCATCGGCGAGTTGTTGGGCTTTCCAAAGCGGTGGCTTGTGAATTTTGTGGTACGCTACATCAAACGCATGGTGCCAAAGTACGACCTGCCCAATACCGTCTCCTTCAAGGATGCATTGTCGCAGGGCAAAAAGTTTACGATAAAATCCTTCCAGGCTGGCCCCGAGGACGTGGTTTGCCTACAATACACCGGCGGCACGACGGGGGTGGCCAAAGGTGCCATGCTCACCAACAAAAACCTTGTGGCGAACATGATTCAAATCAAGGCATGGGGTACCGCAGCCTTCAAGGAAGGTGAAGAAATCGGACTGTCTCCGCTGCCGTTGTACCATATTTTCGCATTTGCCGTGAACTGCCTGGCGCTGTTCAGCCTCGGTTCGCACACGGTGCTGGTGGTGAACGCCCGTGACCTGCCTTCGGTGATGAAGGAGTTTAAAAAACATAAAATCACCTGCATGACAGGCGTGAACACGCTTTTCAATGCCCTGCTCCATCATTCGGAATTCGCCACGCTCGATTTCAGCGCTATGAAATTCGCCCTCGGCGGTGGCATGGCCGTACAAAAAGTAGTGGCCGAAAAATGGCAAAAAGTGACCGGCACCCCCCTCGTGGAGGGCTACGGCATGACGGAATCTTCGCCTGTGGCCAGTGTGAACCCGCTCAATGGTTCCGGTAAACTCGGCAGCATCGGGTTGCCTGTGCCTTCCACCGAACTGCGCATCGTGGACGAAGCCGGGAACCCTTTGCCGCAAGGCGAAACCGGCGAAATCCAAATCAAAGGCCCGCAGGTGATGAAGGGCTACTACAACCGCCCCGATGCCACTGCCCAAACCGTCAAGGATGGCTGGCTCTGCACCGGCGACATCGGGCTGATGCAAGAGGACGGCTACTTCCAGATTGTTGACCGCAAAAAAGACATGATCCTCGTGTCCGGTTTCAACGTTTACCCCAACGAAATCGAGGACGTGGTGATGGAGTATCCGAAGGTGCTGGAGTGCGCCGCCATTGGGGTTCCCGACGAAAAATCGGGCGAGGTGGTGAAGATTTTTGTGGTAAAAAAAGACAACTCGCTGACCGAAAAGGAACTGCTTGAACACTGCCGCCACGGACTGACCGGCTACAAGATGCCGAAGTCCGTCGAGTTCAGGAAGGAGTTGCCGAAGACGAACGTGGGGAAAATTTTGCGCCGGAAGCTGCGGGAGGAGGCGTGAAATTGGAAATTTAGAAGATTGAAAACCAGACTTTTATAAAAAACAAAGGCGACAGGATTTGCACCCTGCCGCCTTTGCTTTTTTCAAAACCGGGCAAAATTACCGGGCAAACTGCACGGCCCGCTTCTCCCGGATGACGGTCACTTTTATCTGGCCGGGGTACTGCATTTCCCCCTGGATTTTCTGCGAAATCATGAACGCCAGGTCGTCGGCGTACTGGTCGGTGACTTTTTCCGCCTCCACGATGACCCGAAGTTCCCGGCCCGCCTGCATGGCGTAGGCTTTCTGAACGCCCTCGTGTGCCATGGCCAGTTCTTCCAGTTCGCCGATGCGCTTGAGGTAGCTCTCTAAGATTTCACGGCGGGCACCGGGGCGGGCACCGGAGATGGCATCGCAGGCCTGTACGATCGGTGAGATGATGTTGTTCATCTCAATTTCGTCGTGGTGGGCACCCACTGCATTGCAGATGGTGGGAATCTCTCCATGCTTTTCGCACAGTTGCATCCCCAAAATGGCGTGGGAAAGTTCGGTTTCCTCTTCCGCAACTTTTCCGATGTCGTGCAGCAAACCGGCCCGTTTGGCCAATTTGGCCTGCTTGGGGTTGAGGCCCAATTCGGCTGACATGATGCCGCAGAGGTTGGCTGTTTCGATGGAGTGCTTGAGCAGGTTCTGACCGTAGGAGGAGCGGAAACGCATGCGGCCCACCATTTTTATCAGGTAGGCGTTGAGGCCATGGATGCCGAGTTCGATGACGGTGCGCTCCCCGATTTCGACGATTTGCTCGTCGAGTTGTTTGCGGGTTTTGGCTACCACTTCCTCGATGCGGGCAGGGTGGATGCGGCCATCGGTCACGAGTTTTTTCAGTGCCAGGCGGGCCACCTCCCTGCGGATGGGGTCGAAGCTGGAAATCACGATGGCTTCGGGCGTGTCGTCCACCACGATTTCGGCACCGGTAGCGGCTTCGAGGGCACGGATGTTCCGGCCTTCCCGCCCGATGATCTGGCCCTTCATGTCGTCGGAATCCAGCGGGAACACGGAGACGGTGTTTTCGATGGTGTACTCCGAAGCCATCCGCTGGATGGTCTGGATGATGATTTTTTTGGCCTCCTTGTTTGCATCGACTTTGGCCTGTGTGATGGTGTCTTTTACCAGCGCCATCGCCTCGCTCTCGGCCTTGTGCTTCACAGCTTCCAGCAGTTGCTCCTTCGCCTCGGTTTGCGTAAGCTTCGAAATGCCTTCAAGGGCCTTGATGCGCTCTTCGTTGGCAGCTTCAAGTTCTTCCTTCCGTTTGGCCACCACCTTCAACTGTTTGTCGAGGTTTTCCCGAACAGAAATGATTTCGGCTTCTTTTTGCTCGAAATCGGCATCGCGGTTATCTAATTCCTTGATGCGGTCTTTTAGTTTGTCCTCTTTGGATTGCAGGTCTTTTTCCAATCCCCTGATTTCTATTTCCTGCTCTTTCACCGACACTAATTTTTCGGCCCTTTCCTTTTCAATATCAGCCCGCATGGTGTTGAAGCGGTCTTTGGCCTCCTGCACTTTTCGCTGCTTGATGGCTTCGTTTTTCGACTCGGCTTCGTCTAAGATGCGTTTGGCAGTGTCCTGTGCTTTTTTGATTTCCGAGTCTGTCTTGGCATTCACTTCGTCTATGAGTGATTGCCGTTTGCTTTTCATGATGGCCTGGATGACAAAGTACCCGGCTATCAGACCGACGGCCAGCCCGATGGCTAATCCGATTCCTATTTCCATGATGTCAAAAGTTAAAATGGTTCGTTGGTTAAACGGTTGGATGGCTGATGGTCAAATCACCATTTGCCAACTTTCAACCTTTAGCCATAAAATGAACAGCAGGAAAGTATCAGGAGGCCGCTTCGTCGAGAAGCGACTGAATGCGGGAAAGTTTTTCGGAAACTTCAGGCGAGGAAGCACTCTGTTGGCTGGAAGCTTTGTGCAAGTCCACCGCGTAGGCCAGGAGCGCCATGGCGAGGCAGTCCTGTTTTTCACGGTTTGGGTAAGTCAACTGAAATTTATTGACTTTTTCATTGACTTCCTTCACAATCTGGCGGATGACCGGCTCGTCATTCGCCTTTATTTTCAAAGGATACGGCCTCCCTGCAATCGTCACGGTCAACTGTTTGTTATCCAAATCTTCCATATCCTAAGCATTTTGCAGCCACTCAATACATTTATCAATCTCGGTGATGTATTGGTCAATTTGCTTTCTCAACTTTTGGGAACTTTCCGAATCGTCCCCCCGCTGCCCGGCCAATGCCTGCTGCGAGTTAGTTAATCTTTGCGTCAATTCGCCGATGCGCTCGTTTTGCGCTTCGTGGTCGGCCTTGAATCTGTTATTTTCTTTCGTCAGCACAGCGTTTCCCCGGCGCAGGTTTTCCAGTTCCTCCACCAGTTGCCGCACTTTTTGTTCGATATTTTCGAGTTGTTGGGTCAAAGCAGTTCAAGATGTTTTTATTTTTGAATCCTCCTTATCCTCAGCTTTCTTTCATCAAGAACAGAAAAATTATCCGTCAGTTTTTCAAAATTTTCCTTCAATGCTGTCGCCGTCAATTGTATTTTTTGCATTGTTTCCACTCCACTCAGCCTCAACAGCAAAACGCCGCAATGCGGTTTCCGAAGCCTGACAACCAGTTCTCCGAAGTCTTTGTCTTCCGTCATCAGCAACAGTTGGTGAAGCTGCGCCTGTTCCAATACTTCGTCGTCTGAAATACCCGGCAACTGCTCAACCACCGCAAAGACTTCAACACCCTGTGATCGCAAGGCTTTAATTATTTCAAAATCGACACTTTCGTCTGCAATAATCTTCATGCAAAAGAATTTAGATTATGCAGCAGCGGCCACAACAACCTCATTTTTTACTGCCTCCGCAGCAAAAATGAGGCAGGCATAAAGTGCCTTCTCTGTTACCCGAGGGTATGATTTCAGCAACTTGGGAAAGGTCTCTCCTTTCCCAAGTTTCTCCAAAATCAAGTCAACCGGCACCCGTGTACCTTTTATCACCGGCTTTCCGAACAAAATCTTCGGGTCGCTCGTGATGTATTCGTGCCAGTTTATCTCGCTCATTTCATAAAATTAACGCCGAATAGCCGCCCCCAGTTTACCCTCGAACGCCTCGATGAGTTCGTTCATCACGGCATCCACCTCCTTGTCCTGCAACGTCCGAGTGGGTTCTTCGAAGACGAAACTGACGGCGTAGGATTTTTTGCCCTCGCCCAACTTGGTTTCATCTTCAAAAACATCGAACAAATTTATATCTTTCAGCAGTTTCTTACCAACTTTTTTGGCAAGGGCGGCAAGGTCGCTAAATTTCACGGATTTTCCGATCACCACCGCCAAGTCCCTGCGCACCGTCGGGAACTTGCTCAACTCCACAAAGCTGATGGCTTGTTTTTTCACCGCTTGCAGCAGCAAATCCCAGTTGAAATCGGCATAAAAAACCTCGCTGCGGATGCCCATTTTTTTACAGATTTTCGGCTGCACCTTCCCGAAAACCACCAACTCCTGTGTGCCCCGGTGGAATTTTGCGCCGTAGGCGAACACCTCGTCCTTCACTGCCGTCTCCTGGTACCCGCCACTCACCCCCAACCGGGCGAGCACGTTCACGGCAAGCGATTTCAGCGTGAAAAAATCCGCCATCGTTTTCTCCGTGTTCCGCCAGCTTTCCGCCCAACGCTGCCCGGTCAGGAACAGCGCCAGATGCTGAGGCTCACTGTATTTCGGATTTCGGATTTCGGATTTCGGAAGAGCCGAGGAATCCTCCGAAATCCCAAATCCGAAATCCGAAATCGAGTACGTTTTGCCAAACTCGAACAACTTCAAGTCCGTCTGCTGGCGGTTCTGGTTGTGCGCCACCGCCTCCAGCCCGCTGAACAGCATCGTCGGTCGCATGATGTCCAACTGCACGTTCGAGGTGTTGTTGACGAAGACGAGTTCGCTGTCTTCCTTCGGTAAAATTTCTTTGTAAAACGCTGATTGCGAGAGCGATAGCGACATGGTTTCGTTGAAACCGTTCGCTGCAAGGTAGTCGCCGATGGCGTTGCGCACCTGGTTCGGGTCGGGGTACTCGTTGCGCACGATGCTGCTGCGGATTTGCGTCGGCACCGGCACGTTGTCGAGGCCGTACACCCGCAGGATTTCCTCCACCACGTCCGCCGGGCGGGTCACGTCGGCCTTGTTGGTCGGTACGCTGACCGCCAGCGAACTGCCCGTTTCCTCCACGATGGCCATGCCGAGCGCCGAGAGGATTTCCTTGATTTTTTCCTGCGGAATCACTGCACCGATGAGCGCCTGGATGTAGGCGTAAGTGACTTTAACTTGCTTATTATCAATGGGTTTTGGGTAAATATCGACCACCTCCGAGGCGATGGTGCCCCCACCGATTTCCACCATCAATTGGGCGGCCCGTTGCAGGGCGAACACGCAGCCGTTCGGGTCGCTGCCCTTCTCGAACGTGCGGGCGGCATCGGTGCGCAGGTCGTGGCGGGTGCTGGTACGGCGGATGGATTTGGCGTTGAAATGGGCGCTTTCGAGGAAAATATTTTTGGTCGTGTCCTTCACGCCCGACCCGATGCCACCGAACACCCCGCCGATGCACATGCCCTGCGAGTTGCCGTCGCAAATCATCAGGTCTTCGGCGTGGAGGCTGCGTTCCTGGTCGTCGAGGGTGCGGAATTTGGTGCCGGCAGGCAGGTTTTTCACGATGATTTTCCGCCCGGCGATTTCATCCAAATCGAAGGCGTGCAGCGGCTGCCCCAACTCGTGCAGCACGAAGTTCGTGATGTCCACGATGTTGTTGATGGGCCGCTGCCCGATGGAAAGCAGCCGTTTTTTCAACCACTCCGGCGACTCACCCACCGTCACACCCTGGATGCTCACACCGGCGTAGCGGGGGCAGGCCTCAGTGTTTTCGACCACCACTGAAACGGGGATGAGGGATGAGGGATGAGGGGTGAGGGATTCAACGCTCGGCATTTTTACGCCGCCTTTTTGCCCATACTGCACTTGCAGCGCTGCCGCCAAATCCTTCGCCACGCCAACATGGCAGGTGGCGTCGGAGCGGTTGGGGGTCAAGCCAATTTCGTAAATTACGTCCGTTTCGATGTTAAAGTATTCCTTGGCCGACTGGCCAATGGGCGTTTCGGCGGGCAGCACGAGGATGCCGCTGTGGTCGTCGCCGATGCCGAGTTCGTCGGCTGCGCAAATCATCCCCTGCGATTCTTCGCCCCTGATTTTGCCCAATTTCAGCGTCAGCGGTTCCCCGCCCGTAGGATACAACGTAGTGCCGATGGTGGCCACCAGCACCTTCTGCCCGGCGGCCACGTTGGGCGCTCCGCAAACGATTTGCAGCAAGCCGCCCAAGCCGACATCAACTTTCGTAAGGCTGAGTTTGTCGGCGTTCGGGTGCCGCCAGCACTCCTTCACTTGCCCGACCACTACGCCAGCGAGGCCGCCCTTGATGCTTTCCACCTCCTCCATGCCCTCCACTTCGAGGCCGAGGCTCGTGAGCAGGTTCGAGATTTCATCGGGCGGCAGGTTGATGTCGATGTATTCTTTGAGCCAGTTGAGCGAAATGGTCATTGTTTTGAATTTGAAGGGCGCAAAGATAGGAAAAAGAAAATCGCCGATTCGGGCGTTGCGAATCGGCAATTTTGTTGGTTTTTATTGGTGGTGAGAAAAGGATACGCAGCCAAATGAGGTCAGCCTGCTGCCAGTGAGATAAGCAAAATGACCAACCAGACTCCCCACCCAATCAGTGCAGAGCGCCTGACGTTCTTGTTTTTAAATAAGAGGGCAATCAAAAACCCAATCAATCCGAAAAAAAGGCCCAGTAAGAAGCCACCGATGTTGAATTTTCTCGCTTGGTCGTCAAGGTTAAACCCTTCATCGGAAGGCGATACCCCCTTTTTGACTTCCCTTTTGATTTGTGATTGGACGTAACGAAGTGCAAGCCTTTCCTTGAGGCTCAGTTTTTCTCCCGTACTTTCTTTGATTTTTTTGGGAGTAAGTTTGAGGAAATCTTCCACTGTCATACTTTGGCCTTCCTGGAGAAACCAGCCCGTAACCGTTGGCCCCGCGTCCGTAGCCAAAGCCGGTGCTGGACTGGCAGTGCTTCCAGCAAAAGCAAGTGTTCCCATCATCGCAACGATGACGAGCGAGAGAAATGATTTGATGAAATTTTTCATGTTTAAAAGGCTTTAAGTTTCCTACTCATCTGGCTTTTCGGTAACGCCCCGTTTTTGAAGTGGTTGCTGGACTCCACTTTGCCAATAATTCAGAAATTCAGAATTGATTGCTACTATCACCTCTCGCCAAAGCCTCCGGTATTTTCAAGTCTTTGCCCACCTCTTCAATCGTAAAATGGACGGCAATCTTGCGCTTGGCGAGTTCTTTTTGGAAGCCGATGCGGTGAAGGCCGGCAAATACAGCAGCCCTGCCGAAAGAGAGGGTTTACGCTCGTACTTGGAGAGGGCGGCTTCCGGCAAGAACTCCTGTTCGGAAAGACCGGGTGATTTCTGGTCCAATGACGGCTCCCATTTGAAGGTAATTTTTTACAAAACTAAGGTTTTGGCGGCAAACCCCAAACGTTTTCTCACCCCCGCTCCCCCAACTCCCGCAACACCCGCTGCACCCGTTTCCGCCGCTCCTTCGCCTCCACCACCGTCGGCGGGGCGGCTCGTTCCAAACAATTTTGAATGGGGCAGCGCTCGCAGGTCGAGTTCACTTCCTTGCGGGAAATGGCGGGGTCGTCGAGGAACTTCACCCGTTTGCGCAGCGCCCCGTCCACGAGGATGCCGATGGTGATGCTCACGTTCTGGTCGGGCGAGGGGTAGGCCGGGCGGGCGAGCGTGAAGCAGAGGTACTCGTCCTGCGTGTCGTGGTAGCGGCTGCGCTGCGCCCCGACAAGCGCCCCGGCGTACCTGCCGCCCTGCTGCATCTGCGCCAGGTCTTCGAGGAGCGAGGTGGCCAGCCAGCGGCGGCAGTAGTGCTCGCCGAGGGCGTTGGAATGCGGTTGGTGGCGGCGGTTGAGGTGCAGTTCCTTGTCGATTTTAAAATTCCCGGTGGCGGGCGTTTGGATGAAGCGGAGGAGGAACAATTTCTCCAAGCCGAAGAATTGCGGCAGCACGTTGGTCATGCGTTGGAAGAGCATCTCTGGCGAAGCCTGGTATTTGCGCAGCAGGCCGAGGATGTACTCGCCATCCCATCGGGGCTGCTGAAAAAACGCCTCCATGTCCCGGTTGAACGCCTCCCGGTTCATCAGCAGCGCCGCCGAAAAGTAGCCCGCCTTGAAGTGGCTCAATACCTCCTCGAACGAATTGACCCGCAGCAGGGCGGCGGTGTTGGCCCGTTCCTTCAGTCCTAAGTAATTGAATCCCAGTTCTTTACCAAACTGAAATGCCTTCTGCATGTCGTTCAGCTTGCCATTGAGCAGCAGTTTTTTTGACGCAGGGATGAACACGGAACGGATGTCCGCCAACTCCGGGTAAGCCGTCAGGCCATGCTCGACGATGGTGTAGCCGTAGCGCCGTTCGAGCAGGCGGGCCAGCACGTCCACGGGGATGAGGCCCTCGGCGGGCAGTTTGTTTTTTTCGGCAAATGCGGTGGCAGCCTGTTCGATTTCCTCGAAATAATTGTTGTTCAATTCCAGGTAGGAACGCAGCGCCCCGAAGTAAAAATTTTCCTCGGCCAGGGCGTAGTTCCTCGAAAGTTCGACCAGCGTGGAGATGAACGCCCCGACCTTCGCCGGCGCATTGGCGATGATTTCCACCACTTTCGACAGGTCGATGCCGAAGAGGTCGAGCGGCAATTCGTTGAGGAAATTGGAACTGAGCAGGTCGGCGATCGGTGAGAGGTTTTTGCCCAAATCCTGGGAAGTCAACTCCACTGAGTCCACGCCGAGCGCCCCGGCCAGCATGTCGATTTTGTCTTCCTTCGGAAATTTTTTGCCTTTCTCGATTTCGTTCAGGTAGGAGATGGACATGCCGGTCTGCTTCGCAAAATCGGCGAAATTCAAATTCCTTTCCTGCCGCAACTGCTTGAGTTTCAGCCCGAAAATGATGCGCTCGTTGGGCGATTTCTGACTCATGAGGCGAAGGTAGGAGGATTCGGGCGAATTTTCGCAAGGAGGAGGGAGGAGGGACACGCGAGGAGGATTGGAACACAGATGAAACGGATTGGACGGATTTGAACGGATTTTTTCAAACCTCCACTTTTGCCCTCATCCCTTCCAAATACTCCCTCACCCCTGTAAACGACACCGTTCTCCCCTCAAAAAATTGCATCGCCTCCTCTGCCTCCGCTGCATTGGCACCGAGGTGGTTGAGGATATTCGCCAAGTGCATTTTCATGTGGCCGGACTGGATGCCGGTGGTCACGAGCGAGCGCACGGCGGCGAAATTTTGCGCCAGCCCGGTGCAGGCGATGATCATCATCAGTTCCTCCGCCGAAGGGTGGCCGAGCAGTTCCAGCGAAAGTTTGGCGATGGGGTGGAGTTTGGTGAGGCCGCCCACCGTGCCGAGCGCCAGCGGGATGTCGAGCCAGAAGCGGAAGATGCTGTTTTCGATGGTGCAGTGGCTGAGGCTGCGGTACTGCCCGTCGCGGGCGGCGTAGGTGTGGCCGCAGGCTTCCACCGCCCGGAAGTCGTTGGCGGTGGCCAGCACTACCGCATCCACACCGTTGAAAATGCCCTTGTTGTGCGTGGCCGCCCGGTGCGGGTCGAGGTGGGCGATTCGTACAGCCTTGCGGAATTTTTCGGCCAGCGTTGCCGCCTCCAATCCGTCGGCGAATGGGCCGAGCGCCTCCACCGGGCACTCCACCCATGCCCGCACGAGGCACTCCGGCGTGTAGTTGCTGAGGATGGACATGATGACGGCCACGTCCCGCTCGTCGCCTTCGTCGAAAATGGGGTGCGTGGTGATGAATCGGTCGAGCGTTTTGGCGAACGATTCCAGCACGGAGTTGATGAAATTCGCCCCCATGCTGTCGCAGGTTTCAAAAGAAATTTTCAGTTGGAAGTAACCGGGTTCGAGGTGGGTTAAGTTGACCAATTCGATTCCGGTGATGCCGCCGCCCCGTTTTTCCATGTTGGCAGTGATGGGGCTGGCATCTTGGCGGAGTTCGGTTTTCAAGTCTTCAAAAACGCTTTCCAGCTTGCGCACATCGCCGCCCCACGAGAAGTGTACCTGGCCGATTTTTTTCGTGCCCAGCACCTCCGCATGGAAGCCGCCCCGGTCGAGCCAGTACTTCGCTGCGCTGGAAGCCGCTGCCACCACCGAGCTTTCCTCAATGACCATCGGCACTGCGTACACCCTGCCGTTGATGAGGAAATTGGGCGCTACGCCGAAGGGCATGGGGAAGTTGCTGAGGGTGTTCTCGCTGAACCCGTCGAGCAGGCGCTGCTGCTCGTCGTCCGGGTGCCACCAACTCGTCAGGACATGCGTGACTTGCACCGGGTCTTCGGTGAAATGCTCCGTGACCCACTTGATTTTCCCCCGCTTGGACAGTTTGGAAAAGCCGGAGATGGTTTTGTTTTTATTATCCATTTCCCTTGCTCTTGTCTGAGAGAATTTCAACTTGTTCCTTTTCTTTTAATGCTAATTCATCTTTGACTTCATTTGCATCGTTCGGAGTAGTTTGTGATGATTTTGTCGCTTGCTCTTGAAATTTTGTCATTTTTTCTTTAATTGGCTTTGAATAAATCCTCAACGAAACCCCTAATAAGGCCAAAGCCCAAAAAATTATTATTGCAATTAACCCAATCCCGATTGTGATAATTAGAAACCAGATAGGAAGGTTTATTCCCCAATAAAACATACCTAAAGCCAAAGTCGCCAATGCTTGGAAAATGACAATAACAGATTCCATTACAAAGCCAGTATCAATATCGTCCTCATTTTTTTCTACCTTTTCAACCATTTCTAACGCTCGATGGAAGGCATGTCCAGGGAAAATTTGATTTTTTTCAATGCGAATAATAGACGTTTGCAGTAATAATTTTACCGCCCAATTTAATGCGCCTTTTGCAAATCGTTGACTTTGCATTTTAGGGGAAGATAGAGTTTTTGGAATTTCAGGGACAATTGTCGCAATCCTATGGGACCACTTTATTAGATTCCTAGAAAGAATAAAATCACATATGGTATAGAAAAAATGCCAAGTGCTGAAAAAGATTATTAGAGGAATAACAAATTTTCCAGTGAGGATAAACTGAGCTAAATCCTTTATTTCGTTGATTGGTATCAACTCATAATTTCCGAATGCTAACACATAAATTGAGCTTGAGAAAAACAAGCAAAACAAAGTTTTCAGGATATTCAATATCAACCTGTTTCGCTCATTCTTTCCTTTTGCTAAGAGATTCAATGTTTTATCAATCATAGATTCATTCCCTTGTAATTTTTATTGCTTTACCTTCAAAAATGCCCCTGCCAGTTCCAGCCCCCGTACCTGTGCCTCCACATACTTCCTAAGTTCCTCATACCCGCCCTGTGCATGTTTCAAAAAACCGGAAGCCTGGCCATAGACGCAAGGCAAATGTAGTTTATTCATCAGGTAAAAACCGTCGAGGAAGCTGCCGATGCCGCCGGAAATGATGACCTGCCGGCACCGCATTTTTTCGCCCAACTCCTCCTCGATTTGGTTGGTGAAATGCACCATTTCCTCCGCCGTGTGGCCGACCTGCGCCAGTTGCTGGAAGGTTTCCTGGCTGGTTTCGTCGCTTCGCAACAATTCAAGTTTGGCGAAATTGGTGCCGCCGCTGGCGGCAAAATCCACCGCCTGCACGGGCAGTTGGAACAGCGCCCGGAGGCTCTCGTAGCCCATGCCCTGACCGACTTCCTTCACGATGATTTTCAGTTCGGGCATTTCCTCCAAAATGGTCGAAATCGTATCAAGCGGCGGTTTTTTGAAACGGTCGCCTTCGGGTTGCAGCCATTCTTGCAGAGGGTTCACATGGATGATGAGGCCGTCGGCTTGCAGCTTGTCGTGCAGGGCCGTCACCCGCCAAAGTGCCTGACTGTCAATGAGTTGTTCCAACTGCGCAACGCCGAGGTTGGCGTAGAGCGGCAGGTTGTCGCCGATGAGGCGGCGTACGGCGAAGTCCTCCAGGTTGTCGTCGCTGAACAGCAACGAACGGCAAGAGCCGAGGCCCATGCCCATGCCAAATTCCCGGCAGGCCCGTGCGAGGTTGTGGTTGATGGTGTGCGCCCACTCGGTGCCACCGGTCATGCTGCTGACCCACAGCGGTGCTCGCAGCGTTTTGCCCAAAAAAGAAAACGGCGGAAGGCTGCCCGGCTGCGGGTGTGCTGCCAGCAGCGGCTCGTAGTAGAACCTGCCGTCCACTTCGCCACGTTCCACCTGCGAGCGGAAGGCCATTTCGATATGGTCACGCTTGCGGGCGGCGGCGGTCGGGTCGTCCTGTCTGGCGGCGGTCGTTGGTTCGAGTTTATCCATCGTTGCGGTCATCGGCAATGAGTTTCAAAGGTAGGCGAAATTGCCGGAAGGGGAACAAGGGAAGCGGGGATTGGTTTGTGCCTACGCTTTCAAGTCGGAGAGATTTAGTTCAAAGCCAGGCAGGATTCCCTCGCCCGACAGTTTTTTGTCAAAGCCATCCACTTCTTCAACCGTGCCGTTTTCACGGTAAATCCAGGCTTTTTCTTTGATGGGGTCAATGAGCCAGGCAAGTTTTACGCCGTTGGCTATCCAGGCTTCGCTCATTTTCTTCTTCACTTGGCTCATTCGATCGGTTTCGGAGCGCACCTCCATGACGAAATCTGGTACGATGAGGGCGATGCTTTTGCGTTCTTCCTCGCTCAGGGCATCGATTTTTTCCATGGAAATCCAAGCGCCATCTGCTTTGCGTTGTGAGCCGTCCGGCAAGTCGAAGGAAGTGGAGGGGCTGAAGGCACGGCCAAGTTGGTTGGATTTTGACCAAAATTTCAGGTGGAAAAATACTTCACCTTCGTTGTAACCAGAATCGAAAGTCATAAGCGGGTAGATTATGATGCTGCCGTATTTGTCACGCTCGATGCGCAAATCAGTGTTTTTCAACACAAACCGATGGAACTGTTCACGGCTCATCCGGCTCTTGAACACGAGTTGTTCGTTCTTTACGATTTGATGAATGGTGCTTTCTTCGACGGTTGCTGTCATCTTCTTATTTTCTGATTTGAAGGCTAAATTACAATTTTATCTTAAAACGGCAATGGATGGTGGGCACTTCATGTGTTCGCCAGTAGCTCGTTGGTATCAGCAATTTCTTTTGTAGGAACGGTTCCAGAGATGGTTGCCCGTTTTTTTTTCATTTCTTTTGCCAAAACAAAATTTCCACCATGAAAAAAATCCTCACCCTGCTCATCGCCACCACGTTCCTTGCCTGCACCAGTGCCCGCCGTTTCGTGGCCACCGACCTCACCCCCGAAAATTCGTTCAGCGAAAACTGCGAAGGCCCCAATGTGGACAAGGCGGGCAACCTCTACGTCGTCAACTACCAGCGGGACGGTACGGTGGGCATCGTCACGCCGGAGGGCAAGGCTTCGGTTTTTGTGGAACTGCCCGCCGGAAGCACGGCCAATGCCATCCGCTTCGACAGCCGGGGCGACATGCTGCTGGCGGATTTCACCGGGCATAACGTGCTGAAAATCAACATGCCCACGAAGAAAACCAGCGTGTTCTGCCACGACAGCCGTTTCAACCAACCCAACGACCTCTGCATTTCAAAAAAAGACATCGTCTTCGCTTCCGACCCCAACTGGAAGGCCAGCACTGGCCAACTCTGGCGCATCGGCCCCGACGGCAAGGCCACCCTCGTGGCCGCCGACATGGGCAACACTAACGGCATCGAGTTGAGTCCCGATGAGCGCACATTGTTCGTGAACGAGTCGGTGCAACTGAACATCTGGGCGTTTGATATTACGCCTGACGGGACGTTGAGCAACAAACGCCTGTTCACGCATTTCGACGACTTCGGCATGGACGGCATGAAGTGCGACAGGACAGGAAACCTCTACGTCGCCCGCTACGGGAAAGGTGTGGTCGCCGTTTTTTCGCCGGAAGGAAAATTGCTGCGGGAAATCAAGGTGAAAGGCAAAAAAACGAGCAACCTCGCCTTTGGCGGCAAGGACGGCAAAACGGTGTTCGTCACCTTGCAAGACCGCAAGTGCGTGGAGACTTTCCGCAATGATGTGGCTGGAAAAGGCTTCTGAAAAACCCGGTGCGGGTCAAATACTTCGCCCGTTGGAAGTGGAGTGGATTTTCTCCTTGATGGAAAGAATGAGGGAAGGCGAGACCGTTTTACGGTGGATGCGGCTGCGAACGAATTCCCGGAAGGACTGCTCCCGGCTCAGTAAATCACGGTATTCGGGATTGTTTTTTATTTCTTCGAGCATTTCACGCTCTGCGTCGGGGGTGAGTTCGTTGTCCAGAAGCAGGTTCATGCGGGTGACAAAATCCTGGCTGTTTTGATAGTTTTTCATCGTTACTGGTGTTTGCAACCCCTCCGCCGCACCCCTCCGGCAACCAACCGACCCAACCCGGCACCGTGCAGCCGCACACTGCCACCGGGTAGCATGTTGCGGCTGAAAATCCGTTTGTCGTTGGGTAAAACATATCGTAAGTGGTTGATTATCAGATAAAAATGCCGCCGAAGCAGGCCGATTTTCAAAAATAGATTTGATTTAAAAAACAAAATGGCTGACGGTAAAATGGCTGAACGGTAGCTCCTGTTTTTGACAGAAACCGACCATCCAGCCATTTTTGCCCTCAGCCCCGTTTATCCTCGTAGCCGAATTTCTCGGCGTACGTTTTCAGTTTTTCTTTCAACAAGTTGCGGGCACGGTGCAGCCTCGACCGCACGGTGCCGATGGGAATGTCAAGAATCGTGGCAATTTCGTCGTACTTGAAATCCTCAACATCGGACAGCAAAATCACGGTGCGGAAGTCCACTGGCAGTTGGTTGATAGCCAGCGTCACTTCGTCGCCCATCAGGTATTGGAACATCTCTTCCCGGAGGTCCATGCCGCTGGTCAGCGGCGTGTCCTCCCGGTCCTGGTAGGTGACGAAATCCTGCAACTCGACCCGGTTGGGCATTTTCACCTTCCGGCGGTACTCGTTGATGAAGGCATTTTTGGCGATGGTGAAAAGCCAAGCCTTGGCATTGGTGCCCGCCTCGTATTTGTCGATGAAGCGCCATGCCTTCAGCAGTGCCTCCTGGAACAGGTCGTTGGCATCGTCCTCGTTACCCGTCAGGTGGTAGGAGAAGTTGTAGAGCGCATCGGCATGGGGCATGAACTCCCCATCGAAAATCCGCTCCAGATGCGAGGTCTTGTTGGCCATTAGTATCATAATCGCTGGTTTTATCTGAAAAATAGTTGGTCACGCCCTGCCGGTTTCCTCCTCCACGTGTGGTGGTAACACCAGGCGTTTTGAAAAAAGTTTCAGTCAGCGATTTTTTTTCAAAAAAGGCCGCCGGGGTTGCCGACAGCCTTTCGGGTTTCTTTTATCATTCCACAAGATGCTGCTCGATTTCATCGCCGGGGTCGGGTTCAACGTTCAGTTTTGTCACATCGGCGAATGCGGCGTAAACCATGCAGTAGCCCGCAGGGAGACTTGCCAAAAGGCCGACGCACAGCAAGATTATTCCTGCCGCCATGATGAGACCTACAACAATGGTAAAAGCGAAATAGACAGGCCAGATTTTCATCAGTATCCTTCTGCTGGCCTCCATCGCATCCCAAAAAGACATGCCGTGAAAAGCGACGAACAAGTAGGACCAACTGTAGGCAAGGCCAAGGAATATCGCAGGTGCCAGTAAAATAATTGACCAAAACGGGATGCTGGGTGGGTCAGATGCCGCAGCGGGGTTTTGCATCGCTTCTTGGTACCAGTCGAATAGTCCCGTACCCCAGACTGAAATGATGAAAGGTATCATCGACACCAATAAAATCAACCCCGTCACCACTGCCGTCAGGGCAAATTGGCCGATGAAGTCGAAGCCTTTGAAAAAATCACCGAATTCGGTGCCTTCGTTCCTGTCAAGTTTTCGGGCAACGAGGTAAAACCCGACGGTGAGGGCAGGGCTGATAAAAAGCGAGTTGGCAATGGTGCCCACGATGGGTATCAAACTTATCACGGCAGAAAGAATGATAAAAACCAAGGTAAACCCGATGAAACCGCCCAGGTTTTTTTGCAGCAGGCTGAACCCCTGGCCGATGTAATCACCGAACTTGAAATCGATGCCCTGGGCAAGGATTTGGTCAATTTTTACTTTCGGATTTTCGTTCATTTTGATGTTTTATTGGTGAAGAAATTATGCGCTAAAAGTAGCGGGAAAGGTTTAAAAAACAAAAAGGGACGTCGATTGACGCCCCTTTTTGGCAAAGATATTTTCCGGTCAGCCTTTTAAAAAAAGTTGGACCTGTTGTCTGTTACGTCTGCTTTGTCGCGCAAAGCCTGAATGAGTTTGCTCCGCACCGCACCACGGGAAGCGGTCTGGCTGGACTGTCTGATTTGGGTGACATTGGTAGCCGGAGCAGGGGCTGGTTTGTTCGTGGGCATGACAATGAAAATGCCCGTGTTGCCAACGATGGGTTCCGAAAGTTGGTTCAAGTCAACTTTGAAGGCCGTGGCCACTACTTTCGGTTCGGTGTTGCCCACTTTGGGAAGGAAGGCAGAAGCGAAGCTGACGGCTGTTGCAGTGTCCACCTGCACGGCGTAGGCAGCGGCAATGGCAGCCAAATCTTTGCCCTGCGTTTGTTGCTTCACCATCTCGCCTTTTTTGCGGTTGATGACGAGCGGCTCGATTTCATCCTTCACGTCTTTCCACAACGGCATCCCTGCATCAAGAATGCTTTTCAGGCCCGCCACCACGTATTTATTGACAAAAAACTCGCCCTGGTTCTGGAAGCTGTACACTTGTGGCGACACATCGCCCACCTCCGCACCCGATGCGTTTTGGTCAACGCCGAAGGCCCAGCGGATGATTTCCCTGGAACCCTGGCCTGCTCCAAGCGCGCCGACCGTGAAATCGTTGGCTTTCAACGTAGGTGAAGTCTCGATGCTCAGGCCCTTGGCAACGACTGCCTTTTGAAGGCTTTCCAGCGTCTTGTTTTCTTCCTGTAATTGCAGCGCCAATTCCCGAACGGCATCCTGCGTCTCCTGGCTGGGCACGATGTCCTGCGACACGTAGGCTACCTTCACGCCGGGGTCGGTGCCGCTAAATTTTCGGTCCGTTACTTCTATCAGGTGAACCCCAAATTGGGTGATGATCGAGTAAACCTTGCCCGGCTCGGCTTTGTAAAAACAGAGGTCGTTGAAGGGTTTCACCATCTTGCCGGGGACAAAGTAACCGAGGTCGCCGCCCTTGCTGGCAGAGCCGTCTTCGCTGAATTTTGTGGCCAATGAGTCGAACCTTTCTGCGCCCGTTTCAATCAGCGTTTTCAAGCTGTCGATGGTTTTTTGCGCAGCAATCAAAGTCTCCTGGTCGGTTGCCCGGCGAAGGATATGCCTGGCCTTGACGGAATCTGCCACCGCTTTTTTGCCCAGCAATTTCACGGCTTTGTAGGAATTGACATCCATGTACGGGCCGTACACATCGCCAGTCTGCATTTTGAAAATCGTGTCGGCGATGGCCGAGCTGAGGTCGCTTTTTTTGACGTAAGCCTCGTCGATGGAGCCGTAGTTGTTTTCCACGAACAGCGAATCATTCTCCGTGGCCTTGAAACCGTCCACCAATTTAGCGATGTTCTCGCGGATGGTGGCGGAGTCTTTCGCCGTTGGTTTCACGTCGAAGACTACGTATTCCACTTTCCTGGTTTCCTCCTTTTGCTTGAACGTAGTTTTATTTTCTTCGAAATAAGCCTTGTAATCTTCATCGGCCAGCGTCACTTTCGAGTTTTCGATTTCATCGAAAGGCACTTGGACGTACAGCATGTCAACGGTCTGGTTCTGTTCGGCAGCCACCACCTCTGCCATCCACGCCGGGGTGTACATGGCCTTTTCGACCATCCTGGAGATTTTGGCCTGCAGGCGTTCTTTGGCAATTTCTTTCTCCTGGTGCGCCCAGCGGTACTTAAAGTCAGCCACCAACTGGCCGTCCTTTATCAGTTGGTCTATTTTGTTGTTGGTGACAATGTCCTTCAACTGGTCAAGTTGCGTCCTGTCCAACTGGCCGGTGGATGGGTTGGCATACCGGGTGGTGATGATGGGGCTGAGTTTTGTGGGGTCAGTGCCGAATTGCAGTTCCACCAACTCCGTTTTGCTAACACCGAGGCCAACCGCATCCGCTTCTTTTTGGATGATGGCTTCGTCCATGTAGTAGTTCCAAAGCGCGGTACGGTCGCTGAAGCCGTCGCTGCCCGAATTGGCGTACAGCATTTCGTGGGTACTTGCAAACTCCTGGTATTCGATTTTGCGCCCTTCAACTTCGCCAACCATCGTTCGGCTGCCCCCAAAGAAGTTTTGGTTCGGGTTGTCGAACATCAACATTGCGATAAACAGGAAGAGCGCCCCTGCGAGCGTACTTACCAACAACCACTTTTGTTTCCGAATTTTTCCAATCAGAGCCATGTGCTATTTTCTTTAGATTTTTTTCTGAAAAAACGATGAGACTGCTCAACCGCAACTTGTACGGGGCATTCCCCCAAGTGTTTATCAAAAAGAAAAAAATAATTTTTATTAAACTGATTTTAAGCGATTTATCCCGGAAGCTGCGGAAAGAATTTCAGCAAAAAAGTTACTTCCGAAAAAATCCGGGCAAAGGTAATTTCTTTGGGCAGGAAAACAAATGGGGAGCGGGAAATTGAGCACTTGCGGAAGGAAGGAAACCGGGGATTTTCGGGTTCGCCCGTTTCCTTCCTTTTTGATTTATGCCTGCTTTTCAACCAAAAACTGTTTCACCCAATCCAGGGTCACGGATTTTGGCCTTTCGAGCGGCATACCCAAGGCCCTCGACCAACACATGGATGCGAGCACGCCCATCGCCCGGGAAACCCCGAACAGCACCGTGTAGAAACTGTACTGGTCCATGCCGTAATGCACCAGCAATGCGCCGGAGTGGGCATCCACGTTGGGCCAGGGGTTTTTTATCTTGCCAAGCCCCTGGAGGATGGGCGGCACCACTTCGTAAATCCTCCACACCACGTTGACGATGTCGTCGTTCGGGCAGTATTCCTTCGCAAACCGCATCTGCTCGATGAACCGGGGGTCGGGCTTGCGCAGCACGGCGTGGCCATAGCCGGGCACCACTTTCCCGGCAGCGAGGGTGGCCTCCACGTAGCTGGTGATTTGCTCCTTCGTCGGGTCGCGGGTTCCCAGTTTGTTGAGCATCTGGAAAATCCAGTTGATCACCTCCTGGTTGGCGAGGCCGTGCAGCGGGCCGGCCAGCGAGTTCATGGCTCCGCCCAACGACAGGTACGGGTCGGACAGCGTGGAGCCAATCAGGTGCATGGTGTGGGCCGAGGCATTGCCGCCTTCGTGGTCGGCGTGGATGGTCATGTAGAGCCGCATCAGGTTTTTGAAGTCTTCACTTTTCGACACGCCCAGCATGTGGGCGAGGTTGGCTGCCCAATCCAAAGTGTCGTCCGCGTGAATGTGGTTGCCACCGTGATACGTCCTGCGGTAAATGTAGGCAGCGATGTGGGGCAGCCTCGCAATCAAATCCATCGTGTCCTCGTAGGAGGCATCCCAATACTCGGTTTTGCTCATCCCTTCGCTGTAGCGGCGGGCGAAGTGTGATTCGGTTTGCATGGTGTTGATGGCCACCGCGAACTGCGTCATCGGGTGCGTACTGGTGGGCAACTGATCGAGTACCCGGCAGGTATGGGCAGGTATTTTGCTCCGAAGCTGCCACTGCTCACTCAGCCATTCCACTTCTGCCTCCGTTGGGATTTCATCGACCATCATCAACCAGAAAAGCCCCTCCGGCAGCGGCTCTTTTCCCTTGCCGACCGGCAGTTTTTCCCGCAGTTCGGGCAATGAGTAGCCCCTGAAACGGATGCCTTCCTGCGGATCGAGGAGCGAAGGCTCCCAAAGCATCATGATGACGTCCCGTGCGCCGCCGAACACCTGACCCACGTTGACCTCATCTACTTTCACATCGCTGTGTTCGGCCAATAGCGCTTTGACTTCCTGTTTGACTTCGGAAGATTTTTGGAAAAACTTTTGTTTCAGCGGGTCCATTTATTTTTTGGATTTTTATCTGGTTTGAAAACTTTGTTTACCTTCCTTAACGCAATCCCGTCCACATGGTTTTTGGTTTCGGGTCGTAAAAGTAGAAATTTTTGACAAGGTAAAACCGCCTGAAAAACAAAAAAAGCGGTGCGAATTTTCCACACCGCTTTTTTAAAAAAAACTGCGAAAGCTACCTTGGTCAAAGTGCCTCCAAATCCAGTTCCAGCATTTTTTTGTCAATTTCCTGCTGTGCTGAACCGGCAGTTTTCATTTCCTTGAAAACAACGGCTTTTTTCTCCCGGAGGGCCACCTGTTGTTGTTTCAGCATCTTTTTTTGGTCGGCATTGAAAATCCGCTCAAAAGATTCATTGTTTCCAAGTTGGATGGCCTGCACCTTGCGCAGGTAAGCCTGCGGGTCGCTTATTTTCAGCGGTCCGATTTCGGCCAGGTTGCGGAGCTTCCGTTCCTGTATTTTCAGCATGTCCGCCTGTTGCGTAGCGTTCAGGCCGTACAATTGGGCCAGCTTTTCAACGGCATCCTGGGCGGGCGTCTTCGCTGCGCCGGACTGGGCTGCTGCGCCGAAGGCGAAAAACAAGAGCGCAAGGCACGAAATCACATTTTTCATAGTCATCGTTGTTTATTGAAATACTTTTGCCGCTAAAGTACAATTTGTGCAGCAAAGCATACCGCGGCGCCTTGTTTTTTAAATAAAAAGTAAAGCGCCCGGCAAAATCGCATCCTTATTTTGGTTCTGGTTCAAGACATACTTGTGAGTGACGAAGTGCTACGGGAGCACTTCCGCTGCAACCTCAATGCCTGCAAAGGTGCCTGCTGCTGGGAGGGGGACTTCGGCGCCCCGCTCGAATCGGAAGAGATGGAAACACTGGAAAAAATTTATGGAAGAATCAAGCCATTCCTGCGCCAGGAGGGTATCGAAGCCATTGATAATCAAGGGCTTTACGTGTACTACGCCAACCTGAAGGGTTACGGTACGCCCCTGCTCGAAGGTGGTGCCTGCGCCTATCTGACGTTTGAAAAAAACGGCGTGGCCAAATGCGGCATCGAAAAAGCCTGCGAGGCGGGCATCACAACTTTCAAAAAACCCATCTCCTGCCACCTCTACCCGGTGCGGGTTTCCAAAAACGAAGCGGCCGGTTTTGAAGCCCTCAACTACGACCAATGGGACATCTGCTCGGCTGCCTGCACCGCCGGGAAAAAGGAAAAACTGCCCGTGTTCCGCTTCGTGAAGGATGCCCTCGTCCGCAAGTATGGCGAAGATTTTTTTGCAGAATTGGAGGCTGCCGCTGAATACCTTGGCAACGACAAGTAGATACCCACTCCTGCTAAGTTGAATGGTTTGGAAATCTGGCCTGGGGGGCTTCAAATGCCGATAGCTCCATTTTGGGCCTCCCGAACGGGCTGTGCCTGCCCTGAAATATTAAAAAATGTAGGCTGCAGAACCTCCGATAAAAAGGTACCAATCATTTCTATTCTCGTTCCCGTTTTTGCTAACCCCGTCCAGATAGTCGTTGAAAGTTGCCCGCCAACCCCATTCCAACCCTAAGGTAAAATGTTCATACGCATCGAAACGCACTCCGACAATAAATGGCACGGAGAGAGTCGTAGTCTTAGCGTCCGGTTCTGGAAATTTGTCTTTGTCATTGTCCGGTACGGTGACTTTGGCGTCTATGTTTACAAAGCCTAAACCCGAAGCAAAATAAGGTGAGATGTTAGCTTTGAAAACCCCTCCGGTGGCATAACTGTCTTTACCGAGTGGGTGGAATTCGCCCTGTAAGCCCACTTCAATCAGATTTGTCTCAAAGCTCCAACCCCTCAGCATACGTGAATCCGAAGAATTTACATCGCTGCCGCTGATGAGTCCGTAAATTGTGCTAGCCCTTACCCTGAATTTCGGGCTGGCGTTGAACCGAACAAAACCGCCAAAGGAAAGGCTCGTCTCGCCAATCTCGATGGGTGGCTCGCTCAAATCGCCCTGGTAATTGGCGAAGCCGGAAAATAAGCCCGCCTCAAATCTTTGCGCCTTTAGTAAAACGGGAGAAGAAATCAGGAACAACAATAATAATCGATTCATTTTCAGAGTGTTTGATATTTTGTTTGACTTTATTCAAAACCGATACTGTATTCTGGAAATACAGCTTTCAGCTTCACGGATTAGCAACTACGTCCCGGATTGTTTGCAGCACCTGTCGGGCGGCTTTCAGGTTTTTCACATTTTCTTTAACGAAAATAAGGCTGCGGTTGGTTTTTTTAAGTGAGAAACCCTGCTTTTCGCCTTGCGTGGCAATGTACTGAAATACTTGCTGAAAAACGGCACTGTCATAAAACGGCGACTGCGGGTTCTCCACAAAAAAGCAACGCAACTTGTTCTCCTTCAGTACGATACGCTCGAAGCCCAACTCCCTCGCTACCCAGCGCAGCCGCAGTCCGTCGAACAGTTCCTGCACGGGTGCTGGCACCTTGCCGAAGCGGTCCCGCAACTGCTCGCCGAACTGCCCCAAGTCAGCCTCGCCCTCGATGGCATCGATGGCCGTGTACAAAATCAGGCGCTCCGAGATGCTGCTCACGTAGTCGTCGGGGATGTGCATCTCCACGTCCGTGTCGATGTTCACGTCCCGCACGAATGTTTTTTTCTTCGCCATCTCCTCCCGGAACACGTCCTTGAAATCCGTCTCCTTCAACTCCTGCACGGCCTCTTCGAGGATCCGCTGGAACGTCTCGTAGCCGATGTCGGCGATGAAGCCGCTCTGCTCGGCCCCCAACAGGTTGCCCGCCCCCCGGATGTCGAGGTCCCGCATGGCAATCTCAAACCCGCTGCCCAACTCGTTGTGCTCCTCGATGGTGCGCAGGCGTTTGCGGGCATCGTGCGTGAGCACGGACATGGGCGGAGTGAAAAGGTAGCAATACGCCTTTTTGTTCGAGCGCCCGATGCGGCCCCGCAACTGGTGCAGGTCGCTCAGGCCGAACTCGTGGGCGGCGTTGATTATCATCGTGTTGGCGTTCGGGATGTCGAGGCCCGTTTCGATGATGTTGGTGCAAACGAGCACGTCGTATTTTTTGTCGATGAAATCAATCAACGTGCTTTCCAGGTGGTCGGATTCCATCTGGCCGTGCGCCGTCGCCACGTCCACATCGGGGCAGAGGCGCTTGATGAGTGTGGCCATGTCGGGCAGCGTTTTCACCCGGTTGTGTACAAAAAAAACCTGCCCACCCCGGTACACTTCCTTGTAAATCGCATCCTTGATGAGCGCCTCGTTCAGCACCCTGATTTCGGTGTGGATGGGCTGGCGGTTGGGCGGCGGCGTGCGGATGATGCTCAGGTCACGGGCGGCCATCAGTGAGAACTGCAACGTGCGGGGGATGGGCGTGGCCGTCAGCGTCAGCGTGTCCACGTTCACTTTCATATTGCGCAGTTTTTCTTTGGCGGTCACGCCGAATTTTTGCTCCTCGTCAATCACCAGCAGCCCCAGGTCTTTGAACTTCAAATCCTGGCTCAACAGGGCGTGGGTGCCGATGAGGATGTCCACCTTGCCCAGCCTGGTATTTTCAAAAATCTCCTTTTTTTCTTTGGCGCTTTTGAAACGGTTGACGTATTCGATTTTCAGGTCGAATTGCGCCAGCCGGTCATTGAACGTCTTGAAATGTTGCAGCGCCAGGATGGTCGTCGGCACCAGCACAGCCACCTGCTTGCCGTCCGTCACCGCTTTGAACGCCGCCCGGATGGCCACCTCCGTTTTCCCAAAACCCACGTCGCCGCAGATGAGTCGGTCCATCGGGTAGGGCTTCTGCATGTCCTCCTTCACGTCGATGGTCGCCTTCTCCTGGTCGGGCGTGTCTTCGTAAATGAACGACGCTTCGAGTTCGGCTTGCAGGTAGTTGTCGGGCGGAAAGGCGTGGCCCGGCGAGGCTTTGCGGAGCGCATACAATTTGATGAGTTCCTTCGCAATGTCCTTGACCTTCTTCTTGGCCTTGTTTTTCAGCGTCTGCCAGGTATCCGAGCCGAGTTTGTTGAGGGCAGGCGGCGTACCGTCCTTGCTGGTGAATTTCGAAATTTTGTGCAACGAATTGATGCCCACGTAGAGCACGTCGTTGTTTTTGTAAAAAATGCGCACCGACTCCTGTGTGTGGCCGTTCACCGTTATTTTTTCCAGCCCGGAATACCTGCCAACCCCGTGGTCGATGTGGACGACGAAATCGCCCGATTGCAACTCCCGCAACAGCTTGAGGTTCAATGCCTTGTCCGCCGTGAAGCCCTGCCGCAGGCGGTAGTGGTGGTGCCGCTGGAAAATCTGGTGGTCGGTGTAGCAGGCGATTTTCAGGTCGAGGTCGATGAAGCCCTCGTGGATGGCCTTCATCACCGGCTCGAATTTGATGTTGGCCGCCCCCTCCGAAATGTCCTCGAAAATGGCGTAGAACCGC
>JACRAN010000106.1 GCA_016234735.1 Bacteroidota bacterium
CAAAATCGAGTTCACCGGCTCCGCTTCGGGCATTTCCATCGAGATGACCTTCGTGCCGGTGGGCGTTTCCAACTCGAACGCATTGGACGGAAGGTCGCCGCCCGTGTACGCCGACATGCGCAGCACCTGGGCGTTTTTCTCCAAAAAATCCAGCCCGATGTAGGCATCTTTTTGGAACAGCCGCACCTTGCGCATCTGCTTCATCGAAATGCGGCTGGCTGTCAGGTTGGCCACGCAGCCGTTCTCGAACTCGATGCGGGCGTTGGCGATGTCGGGCGTGTCGCTCACCACGGCCACGCCGCTGGCGCTGATGGAGCGCACCGGCGATTTCACTAAGCTCAACACGATGTCGATGTCGTGGATCATCAGGTCGAGCACCACTGGCACGTCGGTGCCACGGGGGTTGAAGTTGGCGAGCCGGTGCGCCTCCACGAACATGGGGTTCAGCGACAGGTGCCGCACGGCGATCAGGGCGGGGTTGAAGCGCTCCACGTGGCCGACCTGCGCCGTCACACCGTGTTTTTTTGCTGCCGCAATGAGCACCTGTGCCTCCTGCGGGGTCTGTGTCACGGGCTTCTCGATGAACAAGTGCTTGCCCCGTTCGATGGCCGTTTTTGCCAACGAAAAATGAGTGGTGGTGGGTGTCACGATGTCCACCACGTCCACCGCATCCAGCAGGGATTCGTAGCTGTTAAATTGCTGAACGCCAAACTTTTGCGAAGCAAACAAGCCCACCTTCGGGTC
The DNA here is from genome assembly GCA_016234735.1 of Bacteroidota bacterium. Classification (GTDB taxonomy): domain Bacteria; phylum Bacteroidota; class Bacteroidia; order Chitinophagales; family Saprospiraceae; genus UBA6168. The sequence continues at coordinate 745 of JACRAN010000106.1, forward strand.
AATGTCGTACAGGCCGCAGAGGTGGAAATGGCCTTGCAGTTCCAGCAGGCATTTCAGGTGGATTTTGCCGAGGTGGCCTGCTCCGATGACGCCGATTTTCAGCATGAGGAAATATTTTGACGCGGTGTAGCGTGGACGCAAAAGTAAGGATTGACACGAAGGTTAGGGGCGGTATCTGACTCTCAGGAGGAAAACAACGGACAGAAATTTTCATAAAAAAGCCCTGTGCAGAATAAAGGAGTAGATGAAAATGGCTTAAAAAATGCTTTACTTTGCAAAAAAATCTAATGCCCGCTGATACTTTGATAAAACCTCGACTTGGTGAAGGAATCTACAGCATCCCGGAAGCTGCAAAGATTCTGAGTTTGCCTTTGTACAAAGTACGGAGGCTTCTGAAGGTTTATTGGAATGAGCGATTTGGAAAAGGCAAAACAATGTACTCTTGGGGAGAAGGGGGTGCTGCTGCATTCAATTTTCTTACGCTAATTGAGTTTTATGTTTTTTATCAGTTGAAAGACGAAGGGGTTAACACCAAAGATATTATTTCCGCACACGAAAGACTTGCTCATCACTTGAAAACGAATTTCCCCTTTGCGTCTATTACATTATTGACTGACGGCGGTAAAATTTTGTTTGAAACGGAAGGTGGAGCAATTGTAGATATAGACCCGGCATTTCAATTTAATATGAAGGAGATAATTGAGCCGTTTTGCAAAAAAATTGAATTCAATGGGCAACGTATCGCCAAGCGTTTTTACCCACTCGGAAAAGAAAAGAGTATTGTAGTTGACCCACACCACCAGTTTGGCCAACCGACTATAATTGGCACCAATATCCTTCCAGCAACCATCTTTTCTTATTACAAAGGCGGTGAGCCTGTGGAGTTTATTTCATCAATTTTCGACCTTTCCAAAAAACAGGTTTCCGATGCTTTGGAATATTGCAAAATCGCTGCTTGATGAAAGTTTATATTGATGAAAACTTGCCCCCACAGTTGGCCAGGGGATTGCATATCCTCCAACAACCCCTTAATCAGAGGGAAAGGGAACCTATCGAAGTGAAATCCATTAAAGATGAATTTGGACAAGGAACCCAGGATGAAGACTGGATTCCGAAAGCCGGTAAGGAAAATGCCATCATAATTACCCAGGATTACAGAATTCAAAGGGATAAAAACCAGTTTGCCTTGTACCAAGAGCATGGCTTGGGGGTTTTCTTTTTCAAGCCTCCTTCCAAAAATGGGTTCACCTACTGGCAAATGGTGGAACAAGTCGTCAAAAGATGGGAGGAGTTGAAAAAATTGGCGTCCAAAGAAAAAAGGCCGTTTGCATTTCGATGTTCTTCAAGGGCTGATTTCGAGAAAATTTAATGCTACAATCAAAGCCTAAACTTTAACGGGGTGAGAAATTGAAAATAAACAGGAAGCCTCACTTCCCAATTGACCCACTCCTAAGCCTTATTTTTGCTGCAAGTCACCGATCGTTTTACCACACAATTTTTCATCATGAAAAAACTCCTCCCACTGCTCGCCTTCACGGCAATCTCCGCCCTGCCGCTCCGTGCGCAACTGCCCGACGGCATCGTCGCCCCCAACTTCACCGCCACCGACATCAACGGCAACACCTGGACGCTCTACGACCTGCTCGACCAGGGCAAATCCGCTGTGCTGTTTTTCGGCACCACGTGGAGCTACAACAGTTGGCAGTACCACATGTCCGGCAGGCTGAACCAGGTGTACGAGCAGTACGGCCCCGGCGGCACGGACGAAATCATCCCGTTTTTTGTCGAAGCCGACGACAACACCACGCCGGAAGATCTCAACGGCACGGGCGGCAGCACCTACGGCGACTGGGTGACCGGGACGCCGTACCCCATCCTCGACGATGCCAACTGGCTCGCTGTGCTCTACGCCCTCGACGATGTGCCGAGGGTGTACATGATTTGCCCGAACCGCATTTTGACCAATGCCATCGCCTACCCGACGGTGCAGTTCCACCTGGCACACGGCGATTGCCTGTTGCCCGCCGGTGCCAACAATGCCGGGATGCTGCGCTACGTCAATTTACCGAAGGAATTTTGCGGTGAAACGACTTTCGCTCCCTCCGTGCGCTTCCAGAACCTCGGCACGGCGCAGATGACCAGCCTCAACCTCGAGCTTTTGCTCAACGGCAACCTCGCCGAAACCCGCCAGTGGACGGGCAACCTGGCGCTGTACCAGACGGCGGGCATCACCTTCAACCCCGTGACCATCACTGGAAACACGGTGGTGGATGTGGCGATTGCGACCGTGAACGGCCTGCCCGACGAGGATATTTCCAACGACACGCTCCAGTCGGAGGTGGCAGAGGGGCCGGTCATCAACACCAATTTTCTGGTGGTGGAAATCAAAACCGACTATTACCCCAGGGAAACTTACTGGGAGGTGGTGGACGATGCCGGAACGGTGTTCCACTCCGGCGGCAACCGGGGCATCTTCACCGGCGAGGTGTGGGAGGGTGCCTACACCGGCCAGGAAACGGTGTACCAGCATGAGGTGACGCTGCCAACCGACGGCTGCTACGAGTTTGTCATCTACGACAGCTACGACGACGGCATCTGCTGCGACGAGGGCCTCGGCTACTACCGCTTGCAGCACGAGAACAACTTCATCTACCTGCAAGGTGGCCTGTTTGCCGAGCCGGAACACCGCCCGTTCGAGTTGTCGGGGGCTTCCACGATTGAGAACAATGCCGCTATCCGCAGTTACGAGGGCTTCAACGGCGACTTCTGCGGGGAACTGACCTACACGCCGGTTTTTGCGGTGCAAAACATCGGTGCCAACCCCATCAACTCCCTCCAAATCGAAGCGGTGAGGAACGGCGAAACGCTGCAAACCTTCACCTGGAACGGTACGCTGGCCTCCGGCCAGACAGACACCATCGCCACGGCTCCGCTGACGCTGGACACCACCTCCACGGTCGATTTCGTCATTTCGGAAGCCAATGGCCAACCCGACACTTTCTTTTTTCAAAATGAAACGGAGGTGCGTTTTTTTCGCCGCCAGCCACAAACCGTTGACCTGACGCTGGAATTCGCCACCGACCAGTGGGGCTACGAAAACTACTGGCAAATCACCAACTCGGCGGGCGACCTCATCGCCAGCGGCAGCAACCAACTCATCGGCCCCAACGGTGGCGGGCTGCGGGTGGCGCAGGCTACCGACCCCGGTTCGTACCCTCCGTTTTCGACCATCACCGAGCAGATTTCTTTGCCCGCCGATGTCAACGACTGCTACGAATTCCTCTTCGTGGACGACTGGGGCGACGGCATCAACGCACCTGGCGGCATCAAGCTGACCGACAACCTCGGCCACCTGCTGTTCAATTTCAGGCCCCTCGGCACTTACGATTCCCGCCTGATTGACGGGCAGTTCGGGCCAAGTGCAGCGGGCGAACCTGTGCAGGAGACAGTGGTGAGGCTGTCGCCAAACCCAGCCACGGACCGCTTGGACGTTGATTTTTCCTTTGGTGAAAACACGTCCCCCGTTCAGTTGGAAATTGTCAGTACCGTCGGGCAAGTGCTGCGGCAGGTGGAACTTCCGGCAGGGCAGCAACGGCACTCACTGGATGTGGCAAACCTGGGCAACGGCATCTATTTTTTGAAAATAAAAACAGCGGACGGCAGGCAGGCGGTGCGGCGGTTTGTGGTGGCGAGCAAGTAAGCGGTTGGCCCATGTTCCGCAAACCCAAAACTTCTTTCTGATTTGGTTTGCCATGAAAAATTGAACTCACACTTCAATTTTTCATGGTAAACATACGCTTGCGAGTCTCATCCCGATGTTTCCCAACAACTTTACCTACCTAATTCCACAGCCAATTTTTCAAAACAAGCCTTACCTTTGCCCACCAAATTGTTTTAAAAACCGCCCCAATCGTCAGTCGTAAATCGTAAATCGTAAATGATAAAGCGCCTTTCCGTCCGCAACTACGCCATCATCGAGGAACTGGAAATCAATTTCCCCGAAGGCCTGACCATCATCACCGGGGAGACCGGGGCTGGGAAGTCCATCCTGTTGGGGGCGCTGGGCCTCATCATGGGCGAGCGGGCGGACTCCAAGTCGCTGTACAACGAGGCCGAAAAATGCGTCATCGAAGGCGTTTTCGACGTGTCGCCGTATGACTTGAAGGATTTTTTCGAGGAAAACGACATTGACTACGAGGCCGAGTGCACAGTGCGGCGGGAACTGACCCCGGCGGGCAAGTCCCGCGCCTTCGTCAACGACACCCCCGTGACTCTCGACGTGCTGCGCCAACTCACCGGGGCGCTCGTTGACCTCCACCTCCAGTTCGACACGCTCGACATCCACAACGTTTCGTTTCAACTCCGAATGGTCGATGCCCTGGCGGGCAACAAATCGCTGCTCGGCGACTACCAGGCGCAGTACCGCCATTTCACCCAAAACAAAAAGAAACTGGAAAAACTGCGGGAACAAGCCGCCCGCTCGGCGCAGGATTTGGAATTTCTCAATTTCCAGATTTCCGAATTTCAAACGGCGGAACTTCAGGACGGCGAGCAGGAGCGCCTCGAAGTGGAGCAGCACCGCCTCACCCATGCCGAGGAAATCAAGCGCAACCTGTCGGCGGCCTTCCACCACCTCAGCGACGGCGAACAGCCACTCACCGGCCAACTGGACGACGTGCTGCGCAGCGTGTCGGAAGTGAAAAAATTCCACCCGGCCATCCCCGACCTGCACCGCCGTCTGGAGAGCCTGGCGCTGGAGTTGGAAGACCTCGCCGGGGAGTTCGGGAAGGTGGCGGAGGGCACGGAATTCGACCCGGAGCGCATCCTGGAAATCCAGCAGCGGCTCGACGTGATTTACCGCCTGCAAAACAAACACCGGGCAACGTCAGTGAAGGAACTGCTTGATATTCAGGAGGATATGCAGCGGAAGCTGGATGCCATCGGCGATTTGAGTGGGGAAATTGGGAAATTGGAAATTGAGATGTTTGAGGAGGAAAAACGCCTGCGGGAACTGGCGGGCCAGCTTTCGGAACGGCGGAAAAAAGCAGCGCCCGGTTTCACCCAAAAAGTGCTCGAACTGCTGGCGCAACTCGCCATGCCGCAAACCCGCTTCGAGGTGGACTTCAAACCCACCGCCGACCTCACGCTGACTGGCACCGACGATGTGAATTTCCGCTTCGCCGCCAACCCCGGCAGTCGCCTCCAACTCATCAAGGACGTGGCCAGCGGCGGCGAACTCAGCCGCCTGACGCTCGTGACGAAGTCGCTGGTGGCGAGCGCCATCCCGCTGCCCACGCTGATTTTCGATGAAATTGATGCTGGGGTGAGCGGCGACGTGTCGCTGAAAATGGGCAACATCCTCCGCCAACTTTCCAACCACCACCAGGTGGTCGCCATCACCCACTCGCCGCAGGTGGCTGTGAAGGCCGATGCCCACTACTTCGTTTACAAAAAAATGAGCGACACCACCACCGCCGTGAAGGTGAAACTGCTCACCGACGACGAACGGGTGCGCTCCGTCGCTGTGATGCTGAGTACCAATCCGCCCAGCGAAGCGGCCCTGGCGAATGCGAGGGAGTTGATGGGCATGACAGTTTGATTCACCGCAACCGATACCGCAGCCCCGCTTCCCCCCAGACTTCTTCGTAATTCCGGTTGCCAACCATCACCTCCTCGTACTCGGAGCGGCCCACCTGGATGCTGAACGACAGGTCGTTTCGGATAAAAAATTCCGCCCGACCGTCGAACAACCGGCGGTTGGCTTCGGGCGTGAAAAACGTCTCCGCTGTGCGGAACTGCCGGGCACCTGCCGACACGTTGAATTTTTTGTTGGGAGTCTGGTAGCGCAGCCGAAGGCCGTAGCCGTTCTGCCGGTTGAAGTCGGAAGTGTCGTTGGACAGCAGCAAAAACTGGTACTCCAGCGTCACCTGGAACCCGGCCGGGAGGTCGCTGCTCAGGCGGGCGTTGAGGGCGTTGGTGAAAAAATCGCTGTTCTCCCGCAGTTCATCGAGGCGGTTGTTGCGGCTGTACGAGAGGCTGGCCGACTGCTTGGTCGAGCCGATGGGGAAGGCGTGGTGCAAGCTCGCCGTGTAGGTTTGGATGGTGCGTTTCAGCACCGTTTTTTTCAAAAAAACATCCTCGCCGTTCCTGCGGAAATCGTTGAAGGAAAAGGTCAATTGCGGCCAGTCGGGGTCGGGGCTGAACCGCAGCGAGGTTTGCAGGTTTCCGGTCGCCTGGGTCGTCGGTTTTTCCTCGGAAAGGTTGTTGACGTAGTAGCGATAGTTTGCGGAAAGCATGATCCGCTTTTCCCACAAATGCGCCCAATCGCCCACCGCGATGGTCCGTCGGTCGTTGATTAAAAACGGCATTCCGTAGGAATAAAAAGCGCCGCCCACCCGCTCGTATTGCATGGTGAAATGCTGGCGTAGCACGTTCAACCGCAGGTTGGCGAAGGCGCTCGCAGACGGAAGCCCGGTGATGCGGTACGGCGTGGTCGAGAGGTTGAGTGTAAATATGTTTTCGACGGAGGAGGGGTTGACGGGCGGCTCCCTGCCGTAAACGCCATCAATCTCCTCGGAAGTGGCTGCCCCGCCCCGCGTGTCGCGGGTAGTCATGCTGATGGAAACGCCTAAATCCAACTCCAAAGCCCCGTTTTTCGAAGCCGTCTTGTGCCCAAACCCGAACACAATGTTTTGCCCCGGCGGACCGCCGTACTGGATGGAGGAAGCCCTGTCCGTGCCGCGCAGGAACGATAAAGTCGTTTCCTCTTTTGACCCCTTGCCGTCGAACCGCAGCTGCGCCGCCAGCACGTCCCGGCTGTAACTTCCCGGCACGACGTACAGCCCGGTGCTGGTTTCGAGGTTGACGGGCGGGAAGCCGAGCGCCACGTCGTACTGCCGCAGTTCACCTTCCAGACTGCGCTGGATGCTGCCGTAGCTGACATCGAAAGTGGTGTTGCGCAACTTCACGTAAGCCCTGCCGCCCCTGATTTTAGAGCCGTTCAAGAGGTGGCGGTGGTAGTTGGGGAAAACGTCGCCCGCGAAGAGGCCGAGCCGCTTGGTTTTCAGGCCGACCATGTAGGTGTTGCGCCATTGCAGCGACGACTTTTCCTGGTTGGTGACGTAAAAACGGAAAGGGATTTCAAGTTTTTTGTGAAAGGCGCTGCCGAGGAAATTGACGGTGTGCAGGCTCGCAGGCTCCTGCCGCAAAAACTGGCCGGGGCCGCTCAGGTCGGTGAGCCGTGATTGCAGGTGGAGGTCGGAGCGCATGGAAAACGCAGGTTGATTGGGCGCTGCCGCTGGAAGCGGGTTCTTCCGGCCTGCCACGTTGAACGACCATTTCGCCACCAGCGGTTCAGCGCCCTCCGCCGAGAATCGCACCGTGATTTCATGTTCGCCCGGCTTCATCCGGTGGGTGGCCAGCACGGTCAGCAGGTCGCCGCTGATTTTCACCAGTGTGCTCAGGTTGGCATCGTCCACGTAAACTTGCAGGGTGTAGCTTTCCCATCGCAGCTCCTTGTTTTTTTGAAAAACGATGAACAATTCCTCGTTCGGTACGGTGGTACCTGCCACCGGGCTGATGACTTTGCCGGGCGATTTTTGCGCCAGCAAAATTTCACCGAGCAGCAAAAAAATGGAAGATAAAAGGAATGCTTGTTTCAAGGGTGCAAGGTTTTGACGATTTTTCATTGTTGCTGTCCTGTCGTAACCGTCCGGGCGATGGACTTCCTCGATTCCACGCCCGTTGTCGTAACTGCCTGAAGTTCAAAGCTGTACGTCGTACTGAATGCCAACTGCGGCGACACCCACTGCTTCGCCGCCGCTGGCAGTTGGGCTTCGCCCGCCACCTGTCTTCCGTCCTGAAAAACCCGGAACCCGGCCAGGTCTGGCGGTGCGTCGTACTCCCAGTTCAGTGTGATGCGGTTGCCGCTGACGGAGAAGGGCCAGATGTTGGCGTTCGGGATTTTTTGTGACGGCGTCACCACACGGGCCACGTTGCTCAGGCCGCTCTCGGCCTTGCGGGCACTCACCGCCGACACGGCGAACTGGTACGCCGCACTTCCAGTGCTGAAAACCTCGTAACGGTAGCTGTTGCCCGTGATGGTCGGGATGTTCCCTTCGAGCAGCAGCCGCTCGTCCGGCGGGAAATTGCTGTGCAACAGGTAGCCCGCAGTGAGCAGGTCGCCCGGTGATTTCGGGTCCCAGGTGAGGCGGATGAACTGGCGGTCGCCTTCCTTTTCAAACTCGCCCCGCAGGCCGGTGGGCGGCGGCGGCGGAACTTGAGGGTCGTAAAAAATCAGCAGTTCGTTGCTGAAAAGGTTCAGACCGAAATCGTCCAACACCCGTAGGCGATAAAGAAAATATTCGCCCTGCCAGGGCGGTGTGTCCGTCGCAGCCCTTGTGGTTGCTGGCATTTGGGATGAAACGTCGGCGTAGGCCGCCTCGACGTTTTCCCGCCGCTGCAAGACGAAGTCCCGGATGAATTTTTGCGAAGCGCCCGAAAAATCCCACTCGAACTGAATGCCCGATTTGCCTGCTGCCTGCTCGAAAGCCCGCAGCACGGGCGGCTCCACCTTGCCCGGCAGTTTCGACGGGTCGAACAGCACCTCCTGCCGCTGGCCTTCCGTGCCGAACAGCGACAGCGGCGCCACGGCGTAGGTGTAGGCGGTGTTCGGCTGCACGTTTTTATCGAAAAAGGAAAGCTGCGAGGTGTTGCCTTCGGTGGTTGCCCAGATGGGCGTTTCGTTCAGTTTCTCAAAACTACCCGTCCCGCTTCGGCGGTAGAGGTTGAAGCCGTTGAGGTTTTGGGAGAGGTAAGTTTGGTAGTCGAACTCCCAGCGGACTTCCAGTTGAGTTTTCAAATGGGTCGGAACGACTTGCAAATCCATGTCGAGGCGGATGCTGGTTATGCTGCCCTCTTCCCAGGTGAATGTTCCCACCAATTGTTCTTCTCCCTGCTTGTTGACAGCAAACAACCCGTATTCGAAAGTGTCGTCCATTTCATTCTCCTCCGAAGCTCCCCAGCGTCTGACCACCATGCCGAAGCCGTTGACCAGGGCGAAGTCGTAGTCCAGCGCAATCGGGATGTACAAGCCTTTCACCGCATCGGGGCCGGAGGCGAGTTTTTGCAAATAATCTGCCCGCTTGGTTTCCTTCGCCTGCCCTGTGGAGAGCCATTTTTCCAGCTTTCCTTTCAGCCGGGCGAGGGCGGCGGGGTCGCTTTCGACGTTGGTCAAGTCCTTCGAGCGGCTCAGTTCCGGGAAGATGGTAACGCGGTTGATGGGAGACCATTCGGTTGGCTGGTCGCCAGAAATAATGCGGACCTTTATTCGAAAACCTGTCCAGTCCGGCTGCCAGGTCTTGGGAATCCAGAGCAGCCTGAGAACGAGGATGCCGCGTTCGCTGCCGCCTTCGCCGAAGAGTTGGATGGCGGGGTTTGATTGACCAAAAAGGCAGGTTGTTGCCAATAGGAAAGCTACCAAAAAGCTGATAATCATTGGTCGTGGAGACCGGCAATCGAAAGGGGCACGCCAAGCGGTGGTTTGTGATTTCATGCTTTTATTCTAATTTTGATGAAAATATTTGCCGAATGAATATTGTCGAATTAAAAACTGACATCGTTCGCCTCGTGATGGAAACCGAAAGCAAGGCGATGCTCGAACAAGTGTTTCAATATTTCCGGACGCTTCGGCAGCAAGATTCTCCAGGCCAAACTTCTAAAAATGACAACGCTTCCGTTTCTAAATTGGAAATGATGAAACAAGCGGCATCCGACCCCTTGTATTTGGCTGACTTGCAGGAAGTGATGGACGATTTTGCACCCAAGCCTTTCTTTTAGTTTCCAACTCCGCCAAGTAGCAGGAAATCCTGGAAGCGCTCTGCTTTCAGTTGGGAATTCAGTAGCCAACGCCACTTTTCAAATCGAAACACTCAACCCCGCCGACACCTGGTTGCCCCAGAACGGGATGCTGAACGGCAGGTTGATGGTCATCGTGCCCGACATCGAAGCCGAGTTGCCGGACACCGAAACCTGTGCGTTGCTCCAACCCGAAACCGTGATGGTACTGCTCCAAATCCAGGTGTCGAAGGTCAACGTGCCGTTGCCGGTGACGTACACGCCAAAGCTGCCCGCCATCCCGCTGGCGTTGATGGAGGCCGAAATGGTGGCGTTCATGTCAATGGTCAGAGTGCCGCTGAACGAATTGCCGGCCATGGATTCCGACACGGTCTGGCTGAACGTCGCCGATGCCTTCCCGCCCAAGTTGCCGCTCAGCTGTGTGGGGCTGGACAGCGAACCGTTGAGGCTCACGTTGCCGTCGCTGAAATTCACCACCCCGTTGAACATGTTGCCACCCATGCCGGAGCCGCTCGCCGACCAGGCACCGCCGCCGATGTTGAAGCTCACCGACACGTTGTTGGTCGTCAGGATGTAGCCGTTGCCGGGGATTTTCACCGTCGTGCCCACGCTGCCCCAGATTTTGTTGTCGGGCAACTTGTAGTTCACGTTCATGGTGCCGTTGAAAAACGTGTTGTTTTTCAAAATGGAAATCGTGCCGTTCAGGGTCATGATGACCGTGCTGTTGCCCAACTGGATGACGGGGTTGCCGACCACCTCGCAGAAGTTGGCCACGTCCGCCACGCCGATGGTCAGGCCGATGACGTAGGTCCCCTGCGATGGCCCTGCCGAGGGCTGCAACTGGTAGTTGAAACCGACTTCGCCGCCCAACTGTGTTAGCTTGAGGCCCGACTGGCCGAGCGGAACATTGACCTTTGCGGTAAGCTTGAAGTACCCGAAATTGTACGTGGCCTCCGCCCCCACGTCCACCGCCCCTTCGAGGCCGATGGTGGCAAACGTTCCGTTGAAATTGCCCTTGAAACGGTTGGTCTGGAAGGTGGCCGAGAAGCTCACGTCCACTGGTGTTTTGTGAAAATCGCCAGCGATGCCGCCGATGGTGATGGTTCCGTCCTCCGCAATTTTGAACTTGTCCACCTGAAGTTTCACGGTCGCCGTGACGTTCAACTCGACCTTGGCGGAAATGGTGAGTTCCACCGGGGCGTAGGTGGCGCTGATGAGTTCAAAGGTAAATTTGCTGTACTTCACCTTGCCCGATGCGCTGAATTTGGTCAGCGAGCCGTTTTTCACGTTGAACTCCGAGACGGCGATGGCGGCGTCAAATTTGGTGTGCTGGGCCTTCAAACTGCCGTCGAACTCAATCATGTCGAAGTCGGAGTTGAAGGTCACGGACAGCGTCAGGTCGGTCAGCATCATGGTGAAGGCCGTGATGTTGGTGCCAGCGATGGCGAGCGTGGCGTTGCAGTTCCCCTGGTTGAAGGCGAGCGAAAGTTTGGCCGTGCCCTTCACGCCTTTCATGTCGGAAATCAGCACCGAGCCGCTGCCGTTGAGCACCTTGAAGCCGCCCGCCATCGAAAGTTCGAGGTCGAGCGAGAGGTCGCCCATCGTGACTGTGAAGGCATTGGATTTGTAGGCTGCACCACCAACGGCAGTGAACGTACCCGTGAGCTTGCCGCCTGCGTCGAGGGCGCCGTTTTCAAATTTGGCGATGACGGTGCCGGTTTTCACGATGTGGATGTTGATGTCCTTCACGCCGAGGAAGTCGAAAGAGCCTGCGAAACTGGCCCCGCCGGAGAAGTTGAACTTGAAATCGCCGTTGATGCCTTTTTTCAAAATCATCAGGTTCTTGCCTGTCAAATCCTTGTCCTGGTTGAGCGAAGCGTTCAGTGTGACGCTGCCGCTCAATTTGCCATCCGAGCTGACGGCGAGGCTGAATGCCTTCATGCTGGCATCAATGAACTTGATGGCGCCGAGCGGCTGGTTGCCCGTCCAGGTGAGCGTCACGTCCTTGAACTCGCCCGTTTTGCAATTTTTCCGGTAAACCAATTTCACGTTCTGCACGGCGGCCTGCTTGTTCTCAATCTGGTTTTCCATTTTCAGCGTCATCTGCGCATGTGCCACATTGTAACTGCAAAACCCCTGCGCATCGGGCGTGGAGGAATCAGGCACGGCGGCAAATTGTACCGTGAGCGGCCCGAAGGTTTCGCCGGTGGTTATTTTCTTGCATATACAGTCGCAGGCTTTCACCACCGCCTCGGCTTCGTAGCTCACGCCTTGGATGGTGAATTTCACCTTGACCTTTGAATTGGTGACGGTCGTGTCGTTCAGCGTGATGCCAGCGGTTTGGCTGTTGGCGTTCGTCAGGGTGAGCGGGCCGTTGAGCACCGTCCATTGGAACGAGCCGCCAGCAGCGGGGAACGCCGTCGCCGTGCTGTTGCCCGTGGCCGAGTTGGCCGTTTGGCTTTTGGCCAAACAAATCGTGTCAGGCAGCGTCACCTCGATGCTGTACACGGTCAGGGTGCGCTCGATGGTGCCGGTCATGTTGACCATCTCGTGCATCCCGCCCGTGGGGTGGTACCAGCAACTATCGCCGCAAGAGTAGCTGCTCGTCGGCGTTCCGCCGCTGCCGGTTCCTTGCGGCCTGCTGAAATTCACGTCGTAATCGGCCCGCATCGTGGCTTCCACGGACCTTCCGGGGGCAGGCGCTGCGGCCATGTCGGGCTGCACTGTGCCCGACCAGGTTTTCGTCTCGTTTGTCCCGATGCTGAAATCAGCGGGGTCCACCGTCCAACTGATGGGGCCGGTGTGCGAGACGTTGACGGTGCCGTTCTCGTGCTGGTCCGTTGTTTTCGAGCCGGAGCCGGAGAAGCTTGAAAACTCGCCGGTCTGCTTGCTCAGGTACAGCGACCCAACGTTCTGGCTGCTGAGAAGGATGGGGAAAAACGATGCGAGGAGTAAAATCGGATGTTTCATTGGCTTCAACTTTTGGATGGAAACGGTGCTTGGCAGTTCAATTTTTTTGCTGCAAGCCGAAGACTTTGTCGAACAGTTTTTCAACATCAAAAAACTGGTCGGTGACGCCCCATGTGATGGTGGCCGTTGCGTAAGCCTGCAAACCACCGCAGCTTGCCACCACCGCCGCCGCGCCGGGATGGCTGCCTGCGGTGAAAAGGCCGCTCGAATTCACCGTCCCGGCAGTGGACGGGATGACGCTCCAGTTGCAGTTCACCGTGACGGGCTGGCCGTTTTGGTCGTAACCAATGGCCTCGAACTGGTAGCCTCGCCCGGTTCTCACATTCACGACTTCCGGGCTGACTTCCAGCGACGAAAGGTGGTAGCCAGTGCCCGCCCCGTCACCCACCTCGAACCAATAGACTGGGCTGTAAACCGTTTGCGTACCCTGACTGCCTTCCAACGGGGCGGTGATTTGCCAGGCATACGTCCGGCCTGCTTCAAGCATTTCGGCAGAAATCGGGTATTGCAGGAAGGTCGCCGACAGGCCGCTCTCCTCGTACACGGGCAGGTTGGCCGTGATGTCGTTGGCGGATTGCTGCCCTTCATTCACTTCGTAAAGTGCGAAATGGAAGTTGTTCAGCGTGGAAAACCACTGGAAAAACGGCGTGGTGATGGGAGTGACTTCGGGGTTCTGGTCGAGCGGGGTGCCGGGGCCGATGAGGTCAATGACGGTGTTCTCGTTGGTGATGACGTTCACCCCTTCGTCCTGGGCGACGACGTTGCCGTTTTCGTCGTACACCGTCACCGTGTAGGTGTAGGTTCCGGCAGGCATCACGCCCGTGGATGCTGCGATGTTGAGCAGTTCGGGCGAGGCAGGGTCGAGGTCGTACTCGTCGAACTGGCGGTTGTCGAAGGTTTCCACGGCGAGCGGTGGCAGGTTGTTGAAAAATTTGTCTGCCGTGCCGATGAGGCCGAACTCGTCGTTGCTCAGGGCATACTGCACCCGCAGGTTGCGCTGCTGGTTGTCGTTGTACAGCGTGATGGTGAACAGCAGCGGATTGTTCGCCGGGTCGTTCGGGTCGAAGTCGCTGAGGTACAGCGTCTGCACGGGGATGATGGTCAAAATCACGTTGACGCTGCCCCCCGGCTCGATGATTTCAAAAGCCTGCGGCAACGAGACCACTTCGTTGCCCGTCGTCACCGTCAGGTCACGGACGCCCGCCGTGGCGCTCTCGTCAATCTGGGCCAGTGCCGTGAGGTACTGCGCATGGTGTACCTGCACGTCGAGCACCGAGATGCCGGGGCCGAGGTCAAGGACGGTTTGCCCCTGCTGGAAATTCGTGCCCGCCCCGGCGACGGCCAAGTTGATGGTCTCGCCGGGCACGCCCGCCGACGGGGCGAACGAGATGATTTCGGGTTGGGCCTTTAAAAAAAGCGGAAAAATCAGAATGAAGGCAAGAAGACTGGAGTGATAGAAATGCGACATGATGCAGGATTTGATTTTCAAATGGTTTGGCAAGCAGTGCGTAAAAATCGCTGGAATCAGTATCGTTCGGAGAGAAGGCGTTTTGATGAATTATGGATTGATAAATTGTAGTTGAGCCAAATTTCGTTTTATTTATTTTGTTTTCAAAAGAATTTATTGAAAAAATATTTTGCCTCGGCGAGATGCCGCCACAGGTGGCCTCGAAGGCCGAAGCGGCGAGCGAAGCGGCGAGGGAGTTGATGGGGGTGGGTTGCTTTTTAGCACCTCCTTAACGAACACACACCCAACCCGCTGCGTTCTAAGCATAGTCTATCCCTACAAATCATTTAAAATTCTAAAGCCATGAAAAAAATCATTTTTTCCGCCCTCGTCCTCGCAACATTCCTTTTTGCTTGCAAAAAAGACGATAATCCCAATATCAAAACCGTGCAACTCAACCAACCCTTCACCTTGGTCGTCAACCAAACCGCCGTGCTGGCAGCGGACGGCTGGGGGATAACCCTGCTCGAAATCACCGAGGACAGCCGCTGTCCGACCAATGTCCAGTGCTTTTGGGCAGGCAGGGTGGTGGCGGAGTTCAGGGTGCAAAAAGATGGGGAAGAACTCATCAAAACCCTGACCGACAACCCGACCAGCGACCTGTCGCTTTCTTCGGAGTTCTTTGCCTTGGGGCATTTGGTCAAGCTGGTGGAGGTAGCGCCTTACCCGGATGGCGGCCCGATTGCACAGGAGGATTACGTGGTGAAGATTGAGATTGAGTAACGGTTTTTACCAAAAACAAAAACGCCACGGCGCTGCTGCGTCCGTGGCGTTTTGTTTGTAGCCCGGAAAGGATTCCCGGGCTACTAAAAAACCACCAGCCTCACCGCCTTCCCTTCACCGTTCCCGTCGGTGATTTTGAGCAGGTACAGCCCTTTTTCCAGGGATGGTTGCACGGTGAAATCCGACGTGCCCGCTGGCACCCCCCGCTCCCAATTGCGGAGCAGCTTGCCGTTCACATCGAACACTTGCAGGGTGAGCGCCCGTGCCGTTTCCGTAGTTGTTTCGAGGAAAACGGGCTGGCCGGAGCGCACCGGGTTGGGCGCTATTTTCATCGTGAAGCCGTTGCCCTGCACATCGCTCGTGGCGCTTGGGTTTTCGATGGTGACGGTCGTGTTGCCCATCGTGGCACCTGCCAGCTTGCAGTCCTCCACCACCACCTGGAAGGGGAGCAGCGTCTCGTCCAGGGTGAGTGGGGTGCTGCTGCCGACGGGGGCGAGGGCGTTGAAGACGAGCGTGAAGAGGGTGGTGCTGTCGGGGAGGCTGAGGCCAGTGCCGGATGAAACAAAGGTTATCAACTGTAGCTGCCCAGGCACGGTTGGGTTGATGTCAGTGCCGCTTAAACTGGCCGAAACCAAGCCCGAAAATGCCATGACCGTCGGGTCCCATGTCAGCCCAAACTGGCAGCCCTGCACGTAATAAAAATCGTTGGCTTTAACCTCCACTTCCACCAGCCCGTTGGCGAGCGGGTTGGTTTTAAAGTAAAAATGCGGCTTGAGGATGGAGGAGTCCACCATGCTTTCCGTGATGACATCGCCGGGCTTGATGGCGATAAAATCAGCGTCATTTACACTCTCGGTCAACGAGTTGTAATTGATGATAGTTGGGTAGGGAACTAAAGGATATGGCGCTGGAAATACAAAGTCGGCAACCACGAATTTCCAGTACTGTGCACTGTTGCCAACAGGCAGCCCAATCGCCATTTTCCGCTGTTCCACGAGGTCGAAAGTCGTGACGGAACCGGAATTGTTTATTTCTGTGGCAATGACTTGATAGGCCGCATTGAACGGGTTGAGGCCGAGAATAAAATCGCCCATTTTCAACATATCCAGCACCGTAACTCCTTCCTGTTTGTCGTCATTTTCCTTCATCGGAGTTAGCGTGTAATCCCCACTGTTCAACCCTGCACTAATATAGTACCCATTGGCATCTGTGAAGCTTGGGCAAATGGGTGAAAGCGTCATGTTCACTCCTTCCAACGGCTGGCCATACCAAGTATTGACGACACCAGAAACCGCCAAGTTGCCACTGCTATCTGCCGACTGCACGAAATCATCCGCCACCGTATGCGCGTAGGTGTTCGTGTAAACCGGGTCGTTGAAATCAAAAAAGATGGCCGCTTGGTTCTGGATGAACGTACCGTTGGTGTTCGTGCCAACTTGTGCCACCGTGAAGCTCACGAAGCCATGCGAGGCCATTTCGTTGGCGTTGCTGTCCGGCAGCATGATGTCTGGGAAGGTGAACTGCACCACACCGTTGCCCAGCAGTTCGAAGTCGTAGGCGTGGCTCGAAGCGCCGGGCTGCACGGTGGCGGGGTCGAGGGTTGGAGGGAGCGTGTCCCGCACCACCACGTTGAAGGCGGTGTCGGTGCCGGTGTTCTGGAAGCGGATTCGGTACTCGATGTCCTGGCTCGACTCGATGAAATGGGCTGCGCAATAGCCGTTGGGGTAGCCAGTTTTGTCGTTGGGGTCGTAGCTGCCCACGTTCGGCTGGCAGTCGGTGTCAACGAACGGGCTGGGGTCGCCCTGCGGGAACTGTGTCACGAAGCCAAGGCTGAACGTGCCACTGCCGTTGACACCGCAACCCTCCACGCTCAGGCTTGGGTCGCCGTTGAAGGGATTGGTAGCTGCATTTTCCACCTCCACTCGCCAGGTCGAGCCGTTGGCGGGCACGGAGACCACGTAGCTCCCTCCCGCATCGAGTTGGATGGGGCTGCCGCTGAAGTTCACCATGTCGTCCTCGATGACGATGAACCCGACCGGGTCCTGCATGTCGTCGCCGATGTTGGTGATGGTGAAATGGACGGAGTCGCCGTCGCAGGTTCCCGTCACGTCGAGGATGGAGCCGTCCCAGAGCGGGTTGATGGGCTGGCAGATTTCGTCGGGGAAAATATGCGCCTCGGAGCAGTGCGTCTGGCCGAGTTCGGCATCGCAACTGACCAGCACTTTCAGCCAAAAGCTGCCGCATTGCCCCACGGCCACGTCGCCGATGGGGAAGGTGTAGGTCTGGCCATCCACCGTCGTCCAGGGGATGCTGCTGCTCACCGCCGAGAGGAAGGGGTCGAGCGTCACCTCCACGTAGGCGTCTTCGGCGGTGAGGGTGCCGTAGTTGCAGTAGTGGACGTGGTAGGTGGATTGGAAGCAGCGGCGCAGGAACGGGGCGGCCAGGTCCACTTGCAGAGAAGGACAGCCTTCCAATTGCTGTGCAGCAAAAATTGCAGCGGATTGTTGCCCGGCAGCTACTGTCACGGTTTGCGTTGATTGACAGGGTGCCCATAAATTGTTTTGAGGCAAAACTAGCGAGACACCGTAACTGCCCGGCTGCCCAAGAAAAATATATTCACCGGCTGTGTTAGTGGTGCGGTAGTAAACTCCATTGTCACCTACAATTTTCACTTTCCAGTCCTCCAATCCAATCTCTCCTGAGTCCTTAATGCAGGTAGTATCCAAATCGTTGAAAACATTGCCACTAATTTCTCCCGCATCAGAGCAAATGGGACTTTGGATAAGTGTGAGAAGCTGGACATTAGGGCCACCCCAAATTACTACTGGTATGAGCGAACTATTGATTAAAATGGGAGAGGTTGCCCCTAAGACAGTATTGAATTTTATCGAAAAAATCCTGTTGCAGTCGATGATTGTTACACCTTCAGTAGTTGGGTCGAACCAACTGAAAGATAGCAAGCCATTATCCACCTGACCTGTGCCAAAACTGGCGGCTGATAAACCAGACAAAGCATAAGAATCTACAAAAGCAAAGTCCAACTCGCCCGGTGCCCACTGCACAGTGAACTGCATGGAAACAATGTCCTCAAAATTATGAACCAAAAAATCCGCCGTCACCTCGTTCCCGTTTTGGGTGGTGACTACGGTAATGCCAACGTCTGCTTTGGCCAAAAAGGGTAGTAAAAAGGCCAACGCAAAGGCCACCGAGCACTTGTGTAATGCGGTTTTGAAAGTGGATATTCTCATCATGGGAGATAGGTTTTTTTGTGAACAATACTTCATGGTACAAATATGCAAGCAGCATTTCGGGCGTACAAGTACAAAAAAAGGCGTTTGTAAAATGGTTTTCCTGAAAAATGTGGCTCAAACCCTTTTTCAAAAGGATTTTGTGGGTAGGTTTGTCTAACAAAATTATTAATCAACTTGGTTTTTCAATAAAAATCTTTTGACAAACCATCGTGATGACAACGCCCATGCAAGACACCCGCCTCATTGCCCTCCTCCAGACCTTCGACCGACGGGAGCAGCGGGAGCTGCGCAAGTTCACCGCCTCGCCGTTCTTCAACCAGCGGCAGGACGTGGTGGGCCTGCTCGACCTCCTCCTCGGCTGCCTCAACGATGCTCAATCCCTGCCGGACAAGGCCGAAACCCATCTCCGCCTCTACGGCCCGGACATGCCCTTCGACGACCACCGGGTGCGCATGGCCATGAGTTTTTTGCTGAAAGGAACAGAGCAGTACCTCGTCCACACGGAATTTTTCGGCGACGAAGTGAAGGTGAAAACCAAGCTGGCAGAAGTCTATCGCCGCCGCAATTTGCCCAAACATTTCGAGCGGGCCATGCGGGAAGCGCAGGCCGTGCAGCAGCAGTCGCCGCACCGCAATGCCGAATTTTTCAATGCAGACTACCACGTGCAAATGGAGCAGTACCGCTTCGCCGCCACCAACAGCCGCACCGCTGAACACAACCTCCAGGCCATCACCGACAACCTCGACCTGACATATTTTGCACAGAAGCTGCGGCAAGCCTGCTTGCTCCTCTCGCACCAGGCGGTGTACAAAACCGACTACCAATTCGGGATGCTGGAGGAGGTGCTGGCGCATGTGGAAAGCCAGCAATTGCTGGGGGTCCCGGCCATTGCCGTCTATTATTTTTGCTACCGGGCGCTCACGCAGCCGGAGCAGCCCGACCATTTTCGCCAACTAAAAAAACTGCTGGTGGAGGAGTGCGAAAAATTCCCGCAACACGAAATCGCCGACCTCTACCTGCTGGCCATCAACTTCTGCATCCGGCACTACAACCAGGGCAACCCGGACTACGTGGCCGACGAGTTCGACCTGTACCGGGAGGGACTCAAGCGCTCCTACTTCCTCAACAACGGCACGCTCAGCCGCTTCACCTACCGCAACGTGGTGACGGTGGGCCTCAAGGTGCAAGCCTTCGATTGGGTGGAAAATTTCGTGAACGAGTTCAAGGAAAAACTGGAGCCGAAGCACCGGGAGAGCATGTACAGCTTCAACCTGGCCCGGCTGGCCTACGAGCGCCGCAGCCACGGTGCTGCGCTGCGACTGCTCCAAAAATCGGAGTACGCCGACCTGCTGCTCAACCTCGCCGCCAAGGCACTGGTGTTGAAGATTTTTTATGAAACGGGCGAGTTGGATGCGCTGGACAGCCACCTGTCGGCCATGCAAAAGTTCATCCGCCGAAAAAAGGTGATGGGCTACCACCGAGAGAACTACCTGAACCTCGTCCTTTTTACCAAAAAACTGATGGAAACGCACGAAAAACCTGGACTGGCGGCATTGCGGCAAGAAATCGAGGGAACAAAGTCGGTGGCGGAGAAGGAGTGGTTGATGGGGGAGGTGGGGTGAATGACCGAAATGTTTAAGAGTTTTCGACTTGGCGAAGGGTAGGTTTTTTACACAAAAGTTAGTAAGAATCACGTCTGCCCGCTTTGTGCCAAACAGCTATTATATGCCGCTTTTCTTTCCGTCATTTTAGGTTAATTATTTTGGCTGCTATTTTTCGGCAATTCTCAATGCTTCCAGCAACTCCAATTGTTACGGTTTCAATTTCGTGCAATGTTTTTGCAATTGTTTCTTTGTCTGCGCCTGTGGTTTTTAATTTGAATATTGTCGGCGTATAACTTTGATATTCGTCTCTCGGTGCAATGCCGTTAATGCCAATTGGATCCCAATCATTCCAAAGAATCTCATCAATTTCGGTATACAAGTCTTTTGGCTTAGTCTTATTGATTAGCGATTTAAAATCATTTACAAAGATCGGTATACAGGTTTGGTCAGTCTGAAAAGCAAATTTTACAAAATTATCTTCATGAGAGCCACCCACTTGACCTCTAATATTGAGTCGTCCATTTGACTCAATTTCAAACCTAACAAAAGCGTCTGAATCATTGTCCTCAAGCGTAGCTTTTCCTGATAAAGTCAAGTGCATATATGTTAAGTCGACACACATTGTTTCAATCTGGTCTCGTCTTACGCAAAAATGAGATGCTCCACCGAAACCATTCGCTAATACTGTCAAGTCGAATGTAAAATTGATTTGAACTATATACCTGGTCGCAAACGAAAGTCGTTCAGTTTCTGTATTAGTTTTTAATTCAATTATGTCGTCAATTTCAACCATTCGTTTGTCTGATACAGTGTGGCATAATAACTCATTGTACACACTACTCAATAGCCCCTATTTTTCCAATTTAGGCATATAGACGCTACAAAGCCCTACATTTTCGAAAATTTGATTCTCAATCCACCATCATCACCCCCCTGTCCAACTCCTGCTGCTTCATCCCCTCCGGCAGTTCCCTCGGCTCGTACTGCTGGTTGCGCAACTGAGGCACAAAACCCGCATCCCGAATGGCCTGCTGGATGCCGTCGGCGGTGAAGCGGAAGCGGGCACCTGCCGCCGACACCACATTTTCCTCGATCATGATGCTGCCGAAATCGTTGGCACCGGCGTGGAGGCAGAGCTGCGCAACGGGCTTGCCCACCGTCAGCCACGATGCCTGGATGTTGACCACATTGGGCAGCATGACGCGGCTCATGGCTATCATGCGCACGTACTCGTCGCCGGTGACGGTGTTGCGGGCACGTTTCAGTTTTTTCAAAATCGTGTCCTCGTCCTGGAACGGCCAGGGGATGAAAGCGAGGAAGCCCTTGGCGTCGGCGGGCTTCTCGGACTGCACTTCCCGCAACTTCACGAGGTGCTGCATCCGCTCCAGGTTCGTTTCGATATGGCCAAACATCATCGTGCCGGAAGTGGTCAGGCGCAGTTGGTGGGCGGCCCGCATCACGTCGAGCCACTCCTGCGCCCCGCACTTCCCGGCGGAGATGAGGCGGCGCACCCGGTCGTCCAGAATTTCGGCACCGGCACCCGGCAGACTGTCGAGGCCCGATTCTTTCAAAGCTCTCAACACTTCGTAATGCGTTGATTTCGAGAGTTTTGTGATGTGCGCAATTTCTGGCGGGCCGAGGGCGTGGAGCTTGAGGTTGGGGTAGAGTTCCTTGAGTTGGCCGAAGAGGTTGGTATAAAAATCAAGCCCCAAGTCGGGGTGGTGGCCGCCTTGCAGCAGCAGTTGCTCGCCGCCGTAGGCGAAGGTCTCCTCGATTTTCACTTTGTACTCCTCGATGCTGGTGATGTAGCTCTCCTCGTGCCCCGGCCTGCGGAAAAAGTTGCAGAACTTGCAGTTGGCGATGCACACGTTCGTGGTGTTGGAGTTGCGGTCGATGATCCAGGTGACGGTGCTGCCGGGCACATGGTGTTGGCGCAGGCTGTTGCCGACGTACATCAGTTCGGCGGTCGCCGCATTTTCAAACAAAAAAACACCCTCCTCGGCGGTGAGGTGTTCGAGGCGGAGGGCACGTTGCAAGAGGTCGTTGGTGTGCATGATGCAGGTATTGGAAATTAGGTATTTGGTATTGAGGTGTCGGTTTTTCAAAGAAGAAACAAAGATAGGGAAGGAGGGTTTGTGAAAGAAGCGGGAAAGATTATTTGCCAGTCACAAAAAATGTCGCCCCGGATTCTTCCAGGCCGACATTTTTTGTGGGACTCAAAGAAGGTTTACGGGGTTTTGTATATTGCATCTTGCCGTTCATAATCAATCGTATTCCCTGAAAACTGGCTGTCCAAATATTCGATAAAGGAGATTGCAGGCTCATTCTTGGTGCCAGAGGTGCTGCTGTAATCCAAAGTAGCGGACAGTGCGGCAAATTCATCCAAAATAGCCGTTGGGATGGTTGGAAAACTGAACGTGACTGTTGGCTTTTGCTCGGCAGTGATGCACCAAGAGACTTCCTCAGCAATGTTGCGGTAGCAGGTGGTAAAAATGTCAAAATCAGAAGTAGTCGAGAAGGTAAACCCGTCGCTATCGGCTATCACATCAAAATCATAGTTTGGCACAACAAAGACCGTGGCAAGCGTCGGGCTTAAAGTAGCCGTAGAAAAACTGGCATTTGACGGCAAAGTTCCAGAGGTGAAAGTGAAGAATTCTTCAAAAATATTCGAAGGAACGTAGTGCTGAGACGGGCCGCTGAATCCAAAGGCACTCGATACTTCCAAAAGCTTGTCTTCAGTACCCACCGGGTCGCCAAGTATGCCAAAATAGCCAATTTGTCCTTGTGGAAAATCAATGGCGATTGGGCTGGAAATGATGGGCAAGGCTGAATGCGCGAAGGTTTCTGTTGTGCCGGGTGCCACTGCATCGTCGTACAAATAGCGAACCTGATTGTCGAGAATGCTTTTGTAAACTGCGTACA
>JACRAN010000107.1 GCA_016234735.1 Bacteroidota bacterium
TTCTAAGCGCTCCAAGAGGCCGGTCTTGCTTCTGTGCTTCTTCGTCAGCGGCGACATTTCCACAGGATAGTCGGTGATGAACGTGGGCTGGATGAAGTGCTGCTCCGCCGTTTCGCTGAAAATTTCGTCAATCAACTTGCCCCGGCCCATCGTCGCATCCACTTCGATGTGCAGTTTTTTGCAAACTTCCCGCAGCCCGGCCTCGTCCATTTCGGAGACATCGATGCCGCTGTGCGATTCGATGGCTTCGTAAATCGACAGGCGCTGGAACGGTGCTTTGAAGCTCAGGATTTTGTCGCCAATGGGTACCTCCGTTGTGCCGCAGGTGTCGAGCGCCGCCCGTTCGAGCAGTTGCTCGGTGGTTTCCATCATCCAGAAGTAGTCCTTGTAGGCCACGTAAAATTCGAGGATGGTAAACTCCGGGTTGTGGGTGCGGTCCATGCCCTCGTTGCGGAAATTGCGGCTGAACTCGTACACCCAGTCGAAGCCGCCGACAATGAGCCGCTTGAGGTACAGTTCGTTGGCCACCCGCAGGTAAAACGGCACGTCGAGCGCATTGTGGTGTGTGATGAACGGCCTGGCCGCCGCCCCGCCAGGGATGGCTTGCAGCACGGGCGTGTCCACTTCGAGTGCTCCCAGTTTGTTGAGGAAGTTGCGGATGGACGTGACCATTTTCGTGCGTTTCAGGAAAGTTTCCTTCACTTCCGGGTTCACGATGAGGTCCACGTAACGCATCCGGTAGCGCAGTTCGGGGTCGGTGAAGGCATCGTGGACGTTGCCTTCGGCATCCCGTTTCACGATGGGCAGCGGTCGCAGCGACTTGGCGAGCAGGGTCAGTTGCTGCACGTGGATGCTCGTTTCGCCGGTTTTTGTGATGAAAACATAGCCCTTCACCCCGACGAAGTCGCCGATGTCGAGCAGTTTTTTTACCAAAACATCGAAAAAAGTGAAGTCGTCGTTTTGCCCCAGTTCGTCCCGTTTGAGGTAAAGCTGGATGCTGCCGCTACTGTCCTGGATGTTCATGAACATGGCCTTGCCCGCCTCCCGCTGCGCCATGATGCGTCCGGCAACGGCTACTTCCTGATAGTTCAGGCGGTTTTTGGTGCCGTCTTCCAGCACTTCCTCGCGGTAATTGGCCTTGATTTCGGCAGCGCTGGCATTCACCGGGAACAGTTCGGGCGGGTACGGGTTTACCCCTAAGTCTTTGATTTTCTGCAAGTTGTCCCGGCGGACGAGTTCTTGTTCGGACATGAATTTTGATGAGGATTTGAGAGTTTGAGGGTTTAAGAATTTGAGAGGAAGGTAGGCCGGAGCAATGGAACAAACTCAAACACTCAACCTCTCAAATCCTCAAGCCCTTTAAAAAGGCGGGCAAAAGTAGCGTTTTTGGCAGGACTTGGAAAAGCAAATGAAATTCAAATGATGCACTGAAATCCGTGCGGGCTTGAAAAATTGCTACTTTTGCGGCGCTTTCTGAAAATAAACCGGCGAAGCGAAACAGCCAGTACAATTTTTAAGTTGGAGCCGTTGTTTCTTTGCGCCCCGGAGATTCAGATAACCGTTTTTTGATAACCAAAATATTCTCGACAATGGCACACCGTGTGTTTATTTTGCTGTTAGCCCTGACATTTTCTACCGCCCTTTTCAGCCAAAAAGGAAAGGACGACCCCGTGCTTTTTTCGGTGGACGATACACCCGTTCATCTCTCCGAATTCAAGTACATCTACTCAAAAACGAACGGCGACAAAGCCGATTTCTCCAAAGCATCCCTTCAGGAGTACCTCGACCTCTACATCAACTTCAAGCTGAAGGTGAGAAAGGCGATGGACATGAAGCTCGACACTATTTCCTCGCTGATCCAGGAACTTGACGGCTACCGCCGCCAACTCGCCGACTCTTACCTCATCGACCGGGAGGTGACGGAAAAGCTGGTGGACGAAGCCTACGAGCGCACCAAACAGGACGTGGATGTGAGCCATATCCTGTTCGCCCTGACCGCCAACCCCACTCCGTTTGACACCCTGGCTGCCTGGAACAAGGCCATGGAAGCCAAGGGAAAATTAGCACTTGGCGAAGACTTCGGCACCGTGGCACAAGCATACTCCGCCGACAAATCGGTCGCCAAAAACAAAGGCCATATCGGCTTCGTGTCGGCACTTTTTCCCAACGGCTTCTATTCCCTCGAAACGGCGGCGTACACCGGCCCGGTCGGGAAGTTGCAAGGCCCCATCCGCACCAGCGCAGGCTACCACCTGCTGATGGTGCATGACCGCCGACCGGCCAGGGGCGAAACCGAGGTGGGCCACATCATGGTACGCCTCGACAAATACCCCGACATGATCAAGTCCCGCAGGGCCATCGATTCGGTGTACAACCTGTTGCAAGCCGGTGGCGATTTCGAGCAACTGGCCAAAGAATTTTCGCAAGACCAGGCTACCTCGCCGAAAGGCGGCTACATCGGTTTCTTTGGCATCAACCGCTACGAAAAAGCCTTCGAGGATGCCGCATTCGGCCTGCAAAAGGACGGCGACTACTCCTCCCCGGTTCAGACGAGCATCGGCTGGCACATCATCCGGCGCGTGAGCCTCAAGCGCGACGAGCCGTTCGCCGTGGTGAAATCCCGCCTGCAAAACCAAATCAAGCAGGATGCCCGCTTCGAATTGTCCCGCAAAAAAATGGTGGAGCGCATCAAGCGGGAAAGCAATTTCACCGAAGACCGTACAACGCTGGACGGGTTCATCGCCACTTTAGAAGCGGACACGTCCAAAAGTTTTTTGACATACAAATGGAAAGCCCCGGAGAAGCCCTCCACGCAACAGCTTTTTTCCTTCGGTAAAACGGGGAGGGTGACAATGGGCGAATTTGCCGACTACTGTGCACGGGCTTCCCGCAAGCGCCAGCAGATGAGCGGGTCGGGCATTACCGCTGTGGCGAACAGCCTCTACAATGATTTTGTGGACGAAAATGCCCTGAAACATGAGGAGCATCTGCTGGAAACAAAGTACCCGGAGTTCAAATCGTTGATGCGGGAGTACGAGGAAGGCGTACTGCTTTTTGAAGTGACCAAAATGGAAGTCTGGGACAAGGCTTCGATTGACACCGTTGGTTTGCAGGCGTTTTTTGACAAAAACAAATCGAACTTCAAGTGGGAAGAGCGGGCGGTTTTGAGCCAGTACACCCTGGTGGAGCGGGAAAAGGACAAAATCAACCAGATACGGGAGTATGCCAAGCACCACGGCTACGATGAAGTGCTTGCCAAGTTCAACACGGAAGAAAACAAGCCGTTGAGCCGTCTGGAGAAGCAGTACGAAAAAGGCCGCAACGAGGTGGTGGACAAAATGGAGTGGAATGTGGGTGCCCTGTCGCTGGTGGAAATCAGCAAACGGGACAAGTCGTACAACTTCTTCAAACTGGAACAAATACTGCCGCCGGGCCAGAAATCCTTGCAGGAAGCCAGGGGCTACGTGGTGGCCGACTACCAGGATTACCTCGAAAAGCAATGGCTGGAAACATTGCGCAAGCAGTACAAAGTGAAAACGAACGAGAAGGTTTTCAACAGCCTCGTGAAAAAGTAACCGCATGCTCGGATCCGCAAAAACAAGCACCATCATCTGGATGAAAAAACCAGGCGGGAAGCATTGTCCCGCCTGGTTTCTGCTTTTTTTGCCCCTGCTGTTTTTGTTGCAAGCCTGCCAACCGGGCGATGGGAAGCGGCCAGAAGGCGACCGCAAATTGGCCGGCATCTACAACAAAACCCTGTACCTTTCAGACATGGAAGGCATGTTGCCGCAGGGCATCACGGGGGAAGATAGTTCGGTGATTATCAATGCTTTCGTGCGGAACTGGTTGCTGGAAACGGCGCTGCTGTACGAAGCCGAACGCAACATTCCGAAAGACCTCGACATCGAAAAGTTGGTGACCAACTACCGGGCTTCCCTCATCAAAAACAACTACGAAAACATCGTGGTGGAGAAGCTGCTGGACTCGACGGTCACGCAGATGCAGTTGCAGGAGTTTTACGAAAAAAACAAGGAGCAGTACCAGTTGGAAACGCCCATCGTGCGCTGCCGTTTTGTGAAAGCGCCCCGAAACGCACCCCAAATCGGCAAGGCGCAGGACTGGTGGAACGGCGGGAAAGCGGGAGATTTTGCAGCGCTTTCCGCGTGGTGCAGCCGCAATGCCATCGCCCATCACCTCGTGGACAGCGTTTGGTACAAGGTGGAGGACATCGCCGCCTACATGCCGCAGGGCACCCTGACGGTGGACAACGTGGCCAACCGCAGGGATTTCATTCAGCGGGACGACCAGTTCACGTACTTTTTCAAATCGCTGGAGGTGGTGAGCAAAAAAGATATTGCACCGCTTTCGTACATCGAGGAACAGGCCCGAAAGGTGATTCTGCACAAACGGAAAACCCTGCTGCTGGAAGATTTAAAAAACAAACTGTACGAAGAGGCCATTCGGGAAAAAAGTGTCACGGTGTATGAGTGAGAGGGTGAGAGAGGTGAGAGGTGAGGGGTGAGGCAAACAAAAAAATCCGTTCAAATCCGCTGCATCCGTTTCATCCGTTTTCCAATCCTCCTCGCGCCGCATTTTCATAGTTTTCAAAAAAAATTACGATGATAAAAAAAGTAATCCCCGGCCTTGTGGCGTTGATTTTCACGACCGGCCTGTTCGCGCAGCGGGAGGTCATCGAGAAAATAATTGCCAATGTGGGCAACGAATTCGTGCTGCTTTCGGAACTGGAAGAGCAGGTAGCGCTGGTGAGCGAGAAGCAGGGCGGCAAACTGCCCCCCGGTGCCAGGTGCATCATGCTGGACAATTTGCTGACGCAAAAACTGATGGTCAACCAGGCGAAAATCGACAGCATCGAGGTGAAGGACGAAGAGGTGGAGGCGCAGTTGAACGCCCGCATCGAGCAAATCCTCGATTACATGGGCGGCGATGTTTCTCAGTTCGAGGAATACTACGGCCAGTCCATCGGCGAGGTGAAGGAGTCGTTCCGGGAAGACCTGCGGGGCCAGTTGCTGGCCGAGCGGATGCGGAGCAAAGTGATGGAAGGCATCAGCGTGACACCCTCCGAAGTGAAGGCGTTTTTCAAAAAAATACCCCGCGACAGCTTGCCCTACTTCAACTCGGAGGTGGAGATCGGCGAGATAGTTTACAAGCCACAAGTGAACGAAACCGAGCGCCGCAAGGCCATCGAGAAGTTGGAGGCGCTCCGCAAACGCATCGTGGAAGGCGGCGAGGCGTTTGAAGAAGTGGCCAAAAAATATTCCGACGACTTCGCCAGCGCCCGCATCGGCGGCGACCTGGGCTGGACCAAACGGGGCAAGTTTGTGCCGGCATTCGAGGCGGCAGCCTACAAATTGGACGAGAATGAAATCTCGCAGGTGGTGGAGTCGGAATTCGGGTTCCACCTCATCCAGTTGCTGGGCCGCAGGGGCAACAGCATCAGCACCCGCCACATCCTCGTGAAGCCGGAAATCACCGATGCCGACCTCGACCTGGCCAGTACGAAGCTCGACTCGGTGCAGCAACTCCTGCTCACCGACAGCCTCACTTTTTCAAAAGCCGTGAAAACTTACGGCTACGACCAGGTGCAGAGCTACAACAACGACGGCAAGATGATCAACCCGGCCAGCGGGAATTCCTTCTTTGAAATCGGCGACCTCGACCCCGCCATTTATTTTACCATCGACACGATGCAGGTCGGCAGTTTTTCGCAACCATTTTACTTCACCGACCAGCGGGGCGAGAAGTTTTTCCGGCTGATACAACTCCAAAGCCGCTCCGAACCGCACGTGGCCAGCCTCGAAAAAGACTACTCCAAAATACAGGCGGCGGCCATCGACGAGAAGCGTTCGGCGTTCATTTCGGAATGGATCGAGCAAACGGTGCTGTCCACCTACATCCGCATCGACCAGGGGTATCTCGGCTGCCCTGATGTCGAAAAGTGGTTGGAAGGGGCCAACAAGCCGTAGGCCCACCTCCGGTTTTCAGGAACTTTTCAAGGGTTCAACACAGGAAATTCCCGTGTTGAACCCTTTCGTTTTTTCGGGCACACCCTGTGCCGAAATGGAACATCTGTGACATGGAAAAATAATAAAAGGAACAATTATTGCTGTCTGTGCCATGACCCCGAACTGCATTGGAAATGATTGATTTTCAAGACTTTGAACATCACGCCTGACCACCTCTCAACGATAAAAAATGTATGAAAAACCTGATAGAAATTTCCCGCATCGTCACCAGGAAAAAAATACGGAAAATCGAAGTTTTTGACGGTGCCATATTGGATAGCAAGAACAGCAAGTTTGTTGAATTTTACGATGCCCTGATGTCGGAGCGGTTCAAAAACGACCGGGATGCCGCCACCCTCCTCTACGCTTGCAGCCCGACGGACGACAAGTACCGGCAGTTGAAATCGCGTTTCAGGAAGCGCCTGCTGAACACCTTGTTCTTCATCGACATCGGCCAGCCGGGGGCACCGGGTTACGACCGGGCCTATTTTTCCACGCACAAAGACTGGACGCTGGTGAAGATTTTGATGGCGAACGATGCCAGGTTCACCGCTGAAGACCTCGCCAAACAAATACTGACGGTGGCCCAGAAATTCAAATTTGCGGACGTGATACTCAACTGTGCCCGCATTTTGCGCCAATTTGCCGCCGAGGACGGGAATGAAAAGGAGTTTGAAGAATTTGACTCGCTCATCAAACAGTACAGCGACGTTATGGGTGCCGAAATCCGTTCAGAGGAACTTTTTCAACGGGTACTGATGGCCTACGGCAAGCCTGCCTGGGAGTTGAGGGGCGGCGGAGAGCAGCTTCAAAGCTACTGCGATGCGCTCGTCGGCCTTTCAGAAATCTACGATTCGCCCATTGTTTTTTACAACATGTTTTTAGTGTGGACCTACCGGTACGAACTGGTGCAGGACTACGAGGCCATGCTGGAGGTCTGTGGCCGGGCAGAGCAGTACATCGAGCACCACCCCAATTTTGTGCAGGAGGAAAAATTAGCCACTTTCCAACTCAAAAAAATGATGGCCTACCTGCACTTGCGGGATTTTAAAAATGGTAAAACCAACGCCGAGAAATGCCTCCAACACTTTGCCGAAGGCAGCGATACCTGGTTCCGGTTCATGGAATACTACCTGTTGATGGCCTTCCACACAGACAATTTCATCCACGCCATTGCCATTTTCATCCGGGCAAAATCACATCCAAGGCTCAAGAAAATCGATGCCGATTCGAGGGAAAAGTGGAAAATCTACGAGGTGTACCTCAACTATTTTCTCGAAAAACAGCCCGGCCAGATAGACGACCTGAAGCAGCAAGTGACCAAAAACTTCCGCCTCGGCCGCTTCCTGAACGACCCCATCCTCTACCCGAAAGACCAGCGGGTGCTGACCGTCCACATGGTAATTGCGCAGGTGCTGTTCCTGCTCGACAAGCGGGCCTTCCCCGAAGCCGCTGAATCCATCGACCGCCTGCGAAGCTATGCCTCCAAGCAACTCGACAAGGACGAAAACTTCCGCATGATACATTTCATCCGCCTGTTGCAACAGTTGGCGAAAGTCAACTTCAAAATCAGCGAAATATTAAGCACGGAGAAGCATTACGACGCCTTGGTCGAACGGCCTTTTTTCTACCGGGGCCGGCTCTCCGAACTGGAACTGGTGCCCTACGAAAAACTCTGGAACCACATCCTGGCGAAGTTGTAACTTGGGTAGTCAACCGATCAGAATCGTTACGGTTTGATGGACGATTGACGATTACATGATTGTTGGGGTGATGGGCGATTTATCAATGTTTCATGGACGATTTCCCGCCGTGCCACCCGCATCAGCTATCAAAAAATCCACCATTCCATCCTCAATCAACAATCATGTAATCGTCAATCGTCCATCAAAAAAACATCAACACTTTAGCGGTTTACCATCGCAATTTGAAAAATCACGGATTTAGCTCCAGTTCCTGCCGCTCTGCGTTGGTGAGTTGGTACTCCTCCAAAAACTTGTCCAGCGACGGCCTGGCCATTGCAAAGGCCATCGCACCGAAAGCAAACCAGAACATGAGCAGGGTGTTCGCATCGAGGGCGGCCAGCACGATAGCCACCAGGTTGCCAGCTTCCTGCACGGCCCAGCGGAAGA
The DNA here is from genome assembly GCA_016234735.1 of Bacteroidota bacterium. GTDB lineage: Bacteria > Bacteroidota > Bacteroidia > Chitinophagales > Saprospiraceae > UBA6168. Next base: position 8,156 of record JACRAN010000107.1, read on the forward strand.
GGTTGCGGGTTCGGAAATGTTGCAGTTTCGCTTGAAGGTTGGCCTGTGTACCTGCCTGCTCCCCAAAGTACCTGTTGATGAAAACCGAGGCGGAGATGCTGCCGAAAACCGCCACCGGGATAATGAATTTGAAAACACTGCCCCCGGCGGACGATTCCACCCCGTCGATGGTGAGTACAAAAAACAACACAGCACCTATCATCACCTGCCCTGCCAGCAGTGCGAAGAACAGGATTTGGATTTGCTTGAACGTAACGGGTTGTTGTGAACGGTTCATTGTCAGCGTTTTATTAAAAACCCTTCGCCACACAGCATGGCGAAGGGTTTTGTTTTTGAAAGATGATTTTCAAAAAGCGGCTTACTGAATGCCGTGCATCCACTTTTTCAGGATCGGCGACAACAGGAACAACAGCGCTGCTGCCCCCAGTGTCACGTAAACGCCCCAAAACATGTACACATCGGCGAAGGCTTTCAGCGCCGTAGCCGCATCGGTGCCCTCGCCCGGCGACGCAATGGCCTTGCCCAGTTCACCGGCTACTTTGTGGCCAAAAGCGATGGAAAGGAACCATGCCCCCATGATGAAGCCCACCATTTTGGCGGGGGCCAGTTTGGTCACCACCGACAGGCCCACCGGCGAAATGCTCAACTCGCCCGTCGTATGGAGCAGGTACATACCGATGAGGAAAATCAACGGAATCAACGCACCGGCGTTTGCACCCTCCGCCACGCTCCTCGCCCCCCAGACGATGATGAAAAAACCAATGGCTATCTGAACGAGGCCGTAGAAAAACTTCATCGGGGTGCGTGGCTCCTTGCCGGTTTTGGCGAGTCGCAGCCAAACCCAGGCAAAGACCGGTGCCAAAAGCATGATGAACAACGGGTTCACGGACTGGAATTGGCCAGCCGTCATGCCGTGTTTGTTCACGAAACGGTCCGTCAGGATGGTCAACGAGCCACCGGCCTGCTCGAACAGCGTCCAGAAAATCATGTGGAAAAAGAACAGGGCCAGGAACACCAGCAGCCGCTGGCCATCTTCCCGGTTGTTATCGGTGATCGCGTGGTAAAGTACGTACCCCAACACCCCGAGGCCACCAATGACGAGAATATAGTTGGTGACCACTTCGAAGTCGATGAGGAGCGCAAAAAGCGGGATGGCAATCAGCGAGCAGAGAATGATGACCGACTGGCGGGTCATGCCTGCAAACACAGCGTCCTTGAGGGAAGCCGGGTTGGGCGGGTTGCCCTTGTCTTCGTATTTCGACATGTTATTCCAGAAAACAACGATACCGACCAACATACCCACACCGGCGGCGAGGAAGCCCAGCGACCAATCCACCCGTTCGGCCAAAAAGGCGCAGGTGATGGGTGCCAGGAACGCACCGATGTTGATGCCCATGTAAAAAATGGTGAAGGCACCGTCTTTCCGGGTGTCGTTTTTATCGTAAAAAGTACCGAGGAAACTGGAAATATTAGGTTTGAAAAAGCCGTTGCCCACTGCCAGCAGGCCCAGGCCGGTGAAGAAAACTGCTTCGCTGCCGATGAAAGCGGCGTTGGCGGCGAGGATAAATTGTGCCGTCGCCATGCAAATCCCCCCCAGCAAAATGGTGCGCCGGAAGCCCAGGATTTTATCGGCAATCATACCGCCAATCACCGGCGCAGCGTACAGCAGGGCATTGAACGCCCCGTAAATACCGTAGGCCCGCGCATCGGCCTCGCCCTGAACCATTTGTTTGAAAAGCACCCCCGTCATGTAGAGCACGAGGAAAGAGCGCATCCCGTAGAAGGAAAACCGCTCCCAAAGTTCGGTGAAGAAAAGCGTGAAAAGCGCTTTCGGGTGCGTCTTGCGCTGCGACAGCACCACCAGCGGCACCCAGACGAGCACGAACAACCATCCGAAGACGAGTAAACCTGTTGCGAAATCCATGTTACTGTTTTTAGTTTGGGACGCCTGCCCTCGAAACCCCGTTGGCCTCAAGTCGCCAGGCTACCGTGTTTTGTTTGAAAAAAACCAGGGTTTTTGTAAAATACCACGCCTGCCAAAAACCGGCTAAAAGTATATTAAATTTGAAATGATATACCCAAACAGCGGAATTTTGTTTCGCTAAAACTTTCAGTTGGGCAAACTTTCCGGCGCAGGGCCAACCTCCGTTCCTTCGATTTCCAGCTTCCAGCCGGTACTTTCCGCCATGAACCTCATGGTTTCGAGCAGGGTGTTGCGGTGGGCGGCGGCGGATTTCGTCAGGTCGCTTTCCAGCGCTTTTTTTCGGATGAACTCCTTGGCGTTCTGGTTCAGCTTGTTGTAGTCCTCCGTGGAGAACTCGTTGAAGATGCCCTCCTGCACGTCGTAGTAGTCGAGGTCATGCTCAATGGACAGGATTTCGGCAGGTGGGATGCCGCTGATGCGGATGGTTTTTGTCTCCGGCACGGCAGTGATTTTCATTTTCTCCAGGTCGTAGCCGACCGACACTTTCGCCTTCACCCGGATGAGGGCTTTTTTTCTGAAAAAACTCAGGTCGTAGCCGTAGTAGTCCTGGTAGTCGTAAATCTCGGAGAAGTAGCCCTCCACCGTCACCAATTTGGCCACCTGCCTGATGCGCTCCAGCAGCACCACGCCGTTCTCCTGCTCCACCGTTTCGGCACGGGTGTAGAACCAGCGGGTGATGAAAATGCCGAGGGCAAAAGTGAGCACGAGGGCAATCGCCCAGATGTATTTTGATGTGGAAGTTGTTTGCATGGCCGGGTTGAGATTTTGATGATAGACTTTAGATTTTAGAAGTGGCGCATCAACGCAAATGTCTAAAGTCTGCCGTCTAAATGTACTGATTGATTAGGTTATTCCCCTCGAATTATGCTCCAAAGACAAAAAAAAAACTTGTTTTTGAGCATATTTACGGGTACAACCTAACAAATTAGTACATCTAAAGTCTAACATCTCCTGTCTAAAATCTCTATTTCACCTTCGCCGACAGCGGGTAGCGCAGCCCCTTGTGGCTTTTCAGGATGGCCTTCGTGGAGCCGACCGACAGCGGCGACTCGATGATGAGCGGCAGGCGGTTGGCATCGTCCGTTATCCAGACCTTGATTTCTGCCCCTTCGGGGAACACCTTGCCGGGGATGACTTCCGGCGTGAACTTCAGGGTGTTGAACGTGCCGAGGTCCCGCACCTCCTTGCCCTGCTCGGTGCCGCTGTACTTGACGTTGAGCGGCCACATTTCCTTGTCCACGAAGATTTTGATGGGGAACGACTGCCCGGTTTTGTACTGCGTGAAATCGATGTTGCGGGCGTGGTAGAGGATGCTCACCATGTCGTGCATGCACGGGTCGATTTGGTAGGATTTCCGCTCCCGGATGTCATTTTTGGCCTTGCCCCGCTCGTTGGCGCAGGTCTGGCGGCTCTGGTCGAAAGTGATGTAATCGTACAGGCGGTACTTGCCCTCGGTCACGTTGCGGATGGACATGATGGGCAGCAGGTTGTCCTTCTGCACCCAGGTATCGTAGTAGTCCCGCACCTTGAAGAACCAATCGTAGCTCTCGTAGGTCTCCCCCACCACCGAGAAGTGGTACTGGTCGTCCTCGTCGATGACCCGGAAGGTCATCTCGCCCGCCGAGAGCCAGATAAAATTCCAGTTGTAGTAAAGTTTGTAGGTCAGTTCCTCGCCGCTGAGGAAGGTGGTGTTGTCGGTCTGGCAGGGGGAGGCGATTTCGGATTTCGGAATTTGGATTTCGGTGTTTTTGAAATTCAGAAAAAGAAAAAGCAGCGCTAACAGGCTGAACAAGAAGATTTTAGGCGGACTTGCCGTTTTCATAACCCAATGATTTTATGATGTTGACCTGGACGATGCACGCCAGGCCGAGTAACGCCGGAACGGCGATATTTATTACAAACAGCGAGAACGTGGCCGCCAGGATGTCCGCCTGTGCGGCCGTGAAAAATCCCCAGACGAACAGCGCAATTTCGCCCCTTGCCAGCAGGCCCATCACGGGCGGCAGCGGCACACTGGCCTGCACCAGAAAAATGGCAGCGATGCCCGTCATGCCGTCCACCCAGCCGACGGGGATGCCGTAGAATTGCAACAGCAGGTAGTACTGCGTGGCGTAGGTGAAGTAGCGCAGGTAGGCGAAGCCGAGCGAGCGGCCCAGTTCCCGGCGGCGGTAGTGGCGCAGCACGGCGAGGTGGCGCAGGTATTTTTTGAAACGGTCGATGTACGGGATGCGCCTGGCCAGCGGCACCACGATGTCGATGTTGAAATAGCTGAAAAACAACAGCCCGACGAACGCCAGGCCGAGGCTCACCACCACCGGCACCACGTACGGCCCCGGCTCCATGAATTTCAACGAAAAACAGGCCGCCCCCGGCAGCCCCACCGAAAAAATGGCCAGCATCTGCGCCAGGCTGCCGACAATGGTGGCGATGACCGCCTTCCAGCCCTGCCCCTGCTCCACGAACAGCACCCGCCCGCCGTACTCCCCCACCCGGTTCGGCGTGAAAATGGCGATGGTGGTGCCCGCCAGCACCGCCTGAAACGTTCGCCAAAAACCGAGTTTTGAAAAACCCCGGATGAGTTGTCGCCACTTGATTGCTTCGAGGGCGAGGTTGAGCGGGGCGAGCAGCAGCACCGCCGCCAGCCACAGCAGGTTCGGATGTTTGAAGTGAACGACGAACGCCCGCCAGAGGTCCGCCCCATTTTCCCGTGCGAACACCTGCCGGTAGATGGCCCAGGCGAGCAACAGCGCAATGAGCAGTTTCACGCTGCCGTTGAGGAGGTATTTTTTGGAAAAAGTTGTGATTGGAATTGGGTATTAGGAATTGGGAATTAGGAATTGGGTATTAGAAATTATCCGGGCACCCAATAACGAATACCCAATTTCTAATTCCCAATTACCATGCGGCGAAGTTAGCTTTGCTCCGCAATGACAGATACAAAAAAATATCGCCTACTTGGGGTTGACCCCGGCACCAACGTGCTCGGCTACGCCATCGTCGAAGTGGAAAACCGCCAGATGAGCCTCGTGGCGCTGGGGGTCATCACCATGGGGCATCTGGAGGAGCAGCAGCACAAGCTGAAAAAAATCTTCGAAGATTTGCAAGCGCTCATCCGGCGCTACGCCCCCGACGAAATGGCCATCGAAGCGCCGTTTTACGCCAAAAACGTGCAGTCGATGCTCAAACTGGGGCGGGCGCAGGGCGTGGCCATCGCCGCAGCCATCACGAGCGGGGTAGAAATCACGGAGTACTCGCCCAAGAAAATCAAGCAGTCCGTCACCGGCAACGGCAATGCCTCGAAGGAGCAAGTGGCGGCCATGCTGGAGACGATTCTGAAATTAAAATTGGAGGAAAAATACCTCGATGCCACCGATGCACTGGCCACGGCGGTCTGCCATTTTTACCAATCAAAAGCACTGCCCGGCGGTGGCAAAAAATTCAAGGACTGGTCCAGTTTTGTGAAGGAAAACCCGGGGAAGAAACTTTGAGAACTTTGAGAACTATGAACGATGAACGCTCGAAATGTTCATCGTTCATAGTTCATAGTTCGCCCGAAGGGCGCTTGCGATTTCAGCCATTTCTTCGTTGGAGAATTTCAGTTTCGGGGAGGTGACGCTCACCTGGCTCTCCCGCTGGAACGGGATGAGGTGAACGTGGGCATGTGGCACCTCCGTGCCGACGACCATCACGCCTACCCGCTTGCACTCGATGGTGGCGTCGAGCGCTTTCGCTACTTTTTTGGCGAAGACCATCAGCCCGGCCAACGTGTTGTCGTCCACATCGAACAGGTAGTCAACTTCTTTTTTCGGGATGACGAGGGTGTGCCCCCTGGCCACCGGGGAGATGTCGAGGAAAGCCAGGAACTCCTCCGACTCGGCCACCTTGTGGCAGGGGATTTCCCCGTTGACGATTTTGGTGAAAATACTTGACATGGTGGACGGTGGACGGACGACGGTGGACGGCTGGCATTTTTCATACCGTCCACCGTCTGCCGTGTTTAGATGAAAATATTGAGGACTTCAAATTCGACGAGGCCCGCCGGGGTGGTGATGGAGGCATATTCGCCGGGCTTTTTGCCCAACAGCCCCTTGCCAATGGGCGAACTGGCGGAAATTCTTTTTGTCTTGAGGTCGGCCTCCGATTCGGAGACGAGTTTGTAGGTGTCTTCCTTGCCGCTTTTTTTGTTGCGGATGGTCACGCTGGTGAGCAGGCGCACCTCCGTGGTGTCCATGTCCTCCTCGTTGAGGATGCGGGCGGTGGCCATCACTTTTTCCAGTTCATTGATTTTCAGTTCCAACATGCCTTGGGCTTCTTTGGCGGCGGCGTATTCGGCGTTTTCGGAGAGGTCGCCTTTGTCACGAGCCTCCGCAATGGATCGGGAAACCTCTTGGCGGCCAGAGGTTTTCAGTTCATCCAGTTCGGATTTCAGCCTGTCATGTCCTTCCTGGGTCAAGTAAGTATGATTCATGATACCTGATTTTATTCGATTTTAAGCTGCGCAATCCCGGTGTTCAAAGAGACGAAGCCTGTTTCTTCAAGGTCAAAGCCTCGAAAAAAGGCGGCGTTTCATCAAAAAACAGGAAAAAAATTGGGATTTGCCCAACGCCACCCTGTGTACAATTTGCGAGGGCGGGTCAGGCGTCATCAATTTGTGCCGGTGCTGCCAAACTAAAAGGCAAGAACGTCCCCGGCCGGTTGCCGGGGACGTTCTTGCCTTGCTTAGAATGACAAAAGTAACGAATGCAGCGGGAAGGCAGGTACTTTCTTTTCAGAATTTTACAAAGATTGTAGTGCCTCCGAAATTTCATCTCCGGCAGCCCAATCGGAGACTGCCATTTTCAAAAAAAGTAGCCCCGCCTCGACTTTACGAGGGGGGCCATCCCAAAAACCAATTGTTAAAGGACATCTATGTTTTGAGGCTCATCCTAAACCGAAATGAGCCATAAAATCTTCACTTAAAAAAAACTTGTTCACCCGCGGTCAAAACGTTTTTTGCCGTTGGCGAAGCTGAAGGCGATGGTAATTTCGTGGGTACCGCCGTTGTACTGCTGCACTTTTTGGAACGTCAGGTCGTAGCTGTAGTACAAACGGAAAACGTCAATATTCGTGCCCAAGAGGATGCCCGTAGCACCGCCAAGGCCCGTGCGGACGGACACCCCGGCAATCAACTTGTCGTTGATGAACGAGCCAAGCATATTGAAGTCCACCTGGAGCGGTGTGTCCTTGAGTTTACGCACCATCAGCGAGGGGCGCAGCTTGAAATTGTATGGCTCAATGTCGAATTCGTGGCCAACATGGAGGATGGAATACTTGAACGCACCTTCCGATTTGCCTGTCTCAATCTCGCCGATTTTGGTCACCACAAGGTTGGGGAAGGTGATGCCGATGAAGGTATTTTTCTTGAACGTGCCCCAGAAGCCGAGCGAGGCATCAAAAATTTTGTTGCCATCAATGGCATCCATAATGGTCTCATCAGGTACTGTACTCAAAAGTGGATTGTCCAAAACTGACCCCGCCAAGCGCTTGGTAATAAACTCCGTGGAAAAACCGGCGGCAAATTTCACGTTTTTCAACTCGTAGCGGAAGGCGTAGTTGAGTTGAAAACGGGTGTTGGTCATATTGCCGAGGTTCTCCGACATCACGCCCACGCCGATGCCCAGTGTTTTGCCGATGGGGCCGTTGTAGCCGATGCCGTAAGATTGGGGTGCATCCGTGAAGCCCGTCCACTGGCTGCGGATGTTCATCTGGATTTGATGGTTTTCATAAAAACCTGCCACCGCCGGTGAAATGAGGATCGGGCTGATGTGGTAGTGGGAGAAAACGGCCGCTTGCTCCTGTGACCAGGCTGCCTGAAGGATGCAAACAAAAGCGGCTATGAGTAAAATTATCTTTTTCATGCTCAAGGATTGAATCGGTGATTGGTGGAAATTAGGAATTGGGTATTGGGTATTGCGTCAAATCAATACCCAATTCCTAATTCCCAATTTCAATTATTTTCGAAGAACAGTCACACTTCCTTTTTTAGTGACCCTCACATTGGTGGCCGGGTCGAGGTAATCGAAGACGTAGAAATACACGCCATCGGGCACCTCTTCGCCTGCACTGTTGAGGCCCCGCCAGAGGTTGTCGTTGTTGTAATTGTCAGTCTGGTACACCTGCTGGCCCCAGCGGTTGTAGATTTCGAGGATATTGTCGGAGAAACGGGTGAGACAACCTATTTTGAATTCTTCATTATTCTCGTCCCCGTTCGGGGTGAAGACGGTGAGAACTTCCCCGCACAATGTTTCGTCCTCCACTCTGAGGAACTTTGTAACCTGGCAGCCGTTGGCATCTTCCACTATCACGAAGTAGATGCCCGGGTACTGTTCCGTCAGGATACTGTCCACATCGAAGCTGTTGTTTTGCCAGGTGAACTCGTAGGGCCAAGTGCCACCGCTCACCGTGGCAATGGCCTGTCCGTTCGGGCCGCCACTGTCCGGGACTGAGTTGTCATCGACCACCATTGGTGTCAGCACCGGTATGAACACATTTTTGACCATCGTACAGCCATTGGCATCCGTGACCGTCACCCGGTAGCTGCCACCTTCCAATTGTGAAACTGTCGGCGTCTTCGAGCCGTCGGGATCGTTCCACTGGTAGTAGTACGGTATGGCTCCACCGGACACGATGACCGTTGCCTGCCCGTTGTTCGAATCAGCGCAGCCGAGGTTCACGGCATCGGCTTGAGCGGTCAGCGGGCCTGGGGCAATGACGCTGTCCGACAGAACCACCCCACAACCCTGGGCATCTGTTATGAAAACAAACATAGTGCCTTCCGAAAGGCCGGTAGTAGATTGGGTCGTAGCACCATTGCTCCACTGGTAGGAATAGGGCGCTACACCATTGATAGGTGTCGCCAGGGCAATGCCGTTTGAGTCGCCGTTGCATTTCACGTCGTAGCCGCTGTAATTGCTCGTGACATCGATGCTGCCGGAAAGGTTCGACAAGGCATCGAGTTGGTAAGTTTCAACGATGGTGACACCGAGTGCGTCGGTGATGGTCACGAAGTACGTGCCGGGTAAAATATTATCCACGGTAGCATCATCTCCCACTTCGAACCCCGACGAGTTTTCCCAAACATAATCGTAGGGCGTGTTCGGACTGCCGGTAGCAGTGGCGGTGATGGAGCCGAGTTGGCCGGCGCAGCTCGGCTGGTTCAGGTTGCTGTCGGTAACAGAAAACAGCGTAACCTGCACCTGATAGACCTGGTAGCATCCGCTGCCGTCGCCAATCGTGACCGTGTATGTGCCGGGGTTCAAGTCTTCGGGGTTCTGGGCGTGAGAACCATTGCTCCAAGAGAAGGAGTAAGGTATCTGACCACCGGCGGGGGTCAGTGTGATTTTGCCTTTGCTGGTTGAAGTGGCCGGGTAAACATCGACCGGGTCGATGGTCAAGTTCGTAGAAAGTACCGTCTGCGTACCCGTGATGATTTGTTGGTCAACCCCCGTGCCGTTGTCGGTGATGGTGATGCCGTAATCGCCTGCGGCCAGGCCGGTGAAGGTATGCTGGCCATCCGGGTCGTTGAACACGGACAGTGTGCCGGACGGGCCGGAAATCTGGAAATCAAACGGCCCGATGCCGCCATCCGCCACCGTCACCGTCAGCGTACCGTCGCTGCTGGTAGAACAGGAGTTGGTGGCGCCGGACTGCGCAATGATTGGGACAATTTCAAAATCCGGCGTGTACTGCGCCGTGCCCGTGCAACCGTTCGCATCCGAAATAGTGACGGTGTAAGTCACTTCATCGCAGAGGCTGAACGAAGTGTTTCCGCTTTGTAAATTGCTCCACTGGTAGGTGTAGGGCGGGCCAAAACCACCAACCGTCTGGTTCAGCGTTACCTCACCAGTGCAGAGGGCGGTGGAAGTCGGGTCATCCACATTGGCACTGACCACCTGCGGCGAGGAGGTCGCCTGCGTGACCGTAAAATTCAACACCAACGTCTGCCCACTGCTAATGCTTTTCACTTCGACAGTGTAGTCGCCGGGGCAAACATCGGTGGGGTTCGGGCCAATGAGGCCACCCGTCCACGAGTACGTGTAAGGCATCACGCCGCCAATTATCTGCACATCGATTTCACCGCTGCAAACACCCACACAGGCATTAATCTGGGTGCTGCCATTGTCGGTAATCGGAGCACTCACCAACTGGCACTTGGGTTTGGTGCAGCCGTTGAAATCCGTCACCGTCACACAGTACGTGCCTGCCGACAGGCCGGACGGGTTCTGTGGGTTGCCAGTTATCGGCCCGTTCGGGCCTGACCAACTGAAAGTGTACGGAGGAACGCCACCCGTCACCGTGGTGGCGATGGAGCCGTTGTTCATGCCAGCCGTCGGGTTGGTCGGCACAGTAAAAACAGCAATGGCAGTCGGTGTCCCAACCACTACGTTCGCAGTTTTGATGCAACCGAAAGCATCACGGGATTTCACCGTGAAACTACCTGCCGCCAGGCCCGTGAAGGTGCTGGTGGTGGTCCAGGCACCGTTGCCCAGCATGTATTCGTAGGGAGGGGTGCCGCCGCTGGCCGACATCACGATGGAGCCGTCGATGCCGCCGTTACATTTCACATCGTGACCTGTCGCCGTTGAGTTGAAAGCGGAAGGCGGCCCGTCGATGGTGATGGTGCTGGAAGTTATCTGGCAACCTTTGCAATCCGTCACGGTGACCGTGAAGGTGCCGGGGTCGAGGCCGGTGAGGTCGGCGGTGGTAGCGCCGTTGCTCCAGGCGTAGGTGTAGCCGGTGCAGCCGGTGCCGCTGTTCGTGCCGCCCGTCACGGTGATGTCGATGGCTCCGGTAGCTTCGCCAAAGCAGGCCACATCGGTTGCCTGGAAGTTGAAGCTGAGTGCCGTAGCCGGTTGGGTGACGGTGTAGCTGCCGGTCGTCGTCTCGCTGCCACTGCAACTGATGACGGTGACGGAGTACGTGCCCGCAGCCAGACCGGACAAGTCCTGGGTCGTGCCGACGGTAACCCCGGCGGCATTTTTCCAGACGTAAGTTTTGATGGCACTGCCGCCCGCATCGGTGATGTCGATGGCACCGGTGCTTTGGCCGAAGCAGTTGACGTTCGTAACCGAACTATTGGTGATGGTCACCGGGCCGTTGCAGGTGTTGCTGGCCACCGTCACGGAACCTGCCACGAAAGTGGGGGTCACGACCTGGCCGTTGTTGCAGTTTGTCACCTCGATGGCCGTTGGCGTTCCGTTGAAGGTGATGGGGCTTGATTGGCCACCTGTGCCAATCACGTTGAAGCACAATTGGAAAATGACGGTACTGTCGGCCACCGTTACGCCGTTCGTCGTTGGGTCAAACCACGAAAAAGTAATGGTGCCGGAGCCTGCCTGGGAAGTTCCAAAATTGGAGGCCACCAATCCCGGCAATCCAAAGCCTTGCGCCGAACCCCATTGCAGTATGTTTTGATTGAAATGGATGGAAAATTGGGCACTGACGATACAATCAAAATCATCTGCCGTAAAATCGACACAGACCTGCGCACCCGGAACCCCAGTTTCCTGAGAGGCCGTGATGGTCAGCCCAGCCGGGGGCGGCGGGGCGGTGCCACAAATTTCGAGGTCGCCGGTGATGCCCTGGAAGGGGACAATCATCCCGGCACCATTGGTTATTTCCACAGGTGTCAGGCTGCTATTGAACTGGAACGGTGTCGTGCTGCCGCAGTTGTTCGGGCCGATGGCTGTGAGGCAAACCTGGTAAATGACCGTCGCATCCGGCAGGGTAATCCCCGTTGCATTTGGGTCCAACCATGAAATGGTAATTCTTCCGGTGCCTGCCTGGTTAGTCCCGAAATTGGCGATGGACAAGCCTGGCAGGTTGAAACCTTGAATGGTCGAATACTGCCACTTCGATTCATCGAATTCCATCGTGTACTGCATGGAAACGATGTCGTCGAAATCGTTCACACTCACGTCCACGCAAACCTGCGAACCGGAGACACCGATTTCATCGGAAGCAATGACGGCAAAGCCTGTCACAGGCGGGTTGTTTCCACCACCACCACCTCCACCGCCGCCGCCGGAGCCACCATTCACGGAAGCACCCTGCATCACCGGTATTACAATATTAGTGGGTGCGACCACGACTTCAATCGGTGTCGGGTTGCCCGAAAATGAAATATTGGTGGGCGTGGAAGTCAGCACGAGAAAACTCAGGCGGTACAGCACGGTGCCGTTGGCAAGTGTAGCACCTGTTGTCGGCGGGTCGAACCACGAAAGTGTGAGGATGCCGCTGCCGGTTTGGGTCAACCCGAAATTGGCAGAGGTGAACCCCGCCAACAGTGGGGTGATGTTGGTGACCGGTGACTGAAACTGCAACACGGCCGGGTTCCAGTTCATGGAGTACTGGAAACTGACGATGCTGGTGAAGTTCGTGACAACGATGTCAACTGAAATAGTCTGTCCCGGGCTGGCCGTAATGGATTGCGGGGACACGGTGAAGGTGGGCTGGGCGGCAAGTTGCGAAGCAAAAAATGCCAGACAGCCAATGACGAGATTGGTAATCGGTCTTTTCATATGTTCGGAATTGGGATAATAATTGTGAAAAAATGTAATCGGAAAACAATTGAAAAGCCTGTAATTCCACCAGGGCTTTCAATCTAATTGCACACTACTGCGCAACCAACTGCCTTGTAGCAGAAGCTCTTTCGGTTTCAAGGGTGTAAAAGTACGAACCTGCGCTCTGAAACATATCCCGGCGAACAGGTATTCTGCTCAACCCCGCAGGATATTTTTGGTGTTGCTGGAAAACGGTCTTGCCGCTGTGGTCGTAAACGGTCAAGCGGGCATCGGAACCTTCGTTCAAATTGAAGGAGATGTACGTTAATTCGGTGAAAGGGTTCGGATTATTTTGAAATAAAATGAAATCGCTGGTCTGCGTTTCAAAACTGGCGTTCGTGCCCGAAATGGTAATCTTGCCATTGTCAATCACCACATCCAGCACCTCGTTCGTGGTTGAAATTTCAATCGGGAGGATGGGGTTCATGGTATCGCTGGTGATTTCAACCAGGGTGTTGGTACCCTGTCCCCCAACGGCTTTGAACGTGATGGAAAAAAGGGTCGAGTTGTCGGCCAGAGTGACACCAATATTTGTATTCGGGTCAATCCACGACCACAACATCCGCATTTTGCCATCGGCGGCAAACATGGCGTTGAAATTTTCCACGGTCAAATCAGGAAGGTTCTGGAACCCGCCGACGGACTGAAACTCAATGATGTCAGGGTTCCAGGTCAAGGCAAATTGCATCCCTGCAATGTTGTAAAAATCGGCTGCCTGCACATCCACGTTGAATGTTTCTCCAGGGTCAACGGTCATGTCGGGTATGGTGAGCGAAACGGTCTGAGCCTCCAGGGTGAAGGCCGACAAAAACGCAAGCAGGAGGGAGTAAACATTATTTTTCTTCATAATAATCGGTTATACAAGTTGTTTGCCAAAAATCGGGAAAAAGCGAAAAATGACTGGCCGCCGGAAAAATCAGCCGCCAGTCATCTTCCATCCATCTGTTTTCAAAATATTGGGACGTGAGTCGTTTTGAGAAATTGATTTGAATTAAAAATCTCACTCTCTCGCCGTCTCACCTCTCACTTCTCTGTTATTCCACAACAATCATCTTCTTCGTGGCGGTCTCCGTCGCTGATTTCAGCGTGTAGTAGAGAATGCCAGAAGCAGGAAGTTCGTTGCTGGACAATTGCACTTCGTTGTAGCCCGCAGCAAATTCACGCTCGAACGCTCTCAGCACTTTCCCGGAAACATCCGTAATCGTGAGGGAGGCGACACCGGCCCTGGGCAGGTTGAAACCAACTGTGGTGCTGCCTTTGAACGGGTTCGGCGTGTTCTGATACAATTCAAAACGCTGCGCTGCGCTGGTCTTGAAACTCAACTGGACATCCAGCAAGTCGCCGTTCGTCCGGTACGCCTCTGCCGCCGTGAAGCGGGAATTGATGCTCAACATGTCGCTCAGTTTGCCGTCTGCTTTGGCATGGAACTCGATGCTGAACAGGTCATTGGCATTCGCCGAGCCATCCCAGCTTGCCGTGATGGCACCCTTGTCGAGCAAGGTGAAACCAAAGTTTTGTTCTGTCGCCACGCCAGGTTGCACTTCCACCATCTCCAGCGATTTGGTGTCAAAGTTCAGCGTGAACTGGTAGCCGAAAACGTCGAGTTCTTCTGCTGTAAATTCCACGGTTACTTCCTCGCCTTTGGTCACGGGCCGGTCGTCGGTTTGCAGCAGGAAGGTGCCGCTGCTGCGGTCGTCGTTGCCGCCGGTCAGGTTGGTGGCAGCGCTGCCGTTCACGTCGCCGATTTTCACGGCAACGAAATCAGCCATGCTGGCACCTGCCGGAATATCGTTGAAACTGGCAGCCTCCGGGAATTGTGCTTCCCACGGATTGGCCGGATTCGGGAACACGTACGATTTTTCCACAAACCTCCAGGAGGTGTTGCTGGGGAACTCGCTGACCAATTGCAGGATGAGCTTGCGGATTTCAACGATGTCGAAAGTGGTGACGCTGCCCGAATTGTTGGCATCGGCAGCAATCAGTTTGTACGGGGAATCAAAGTACGCCGTGCCCAGAATATGCTTGCTGATGAGCACGAGGTCGTAGGTGGTGACGCCGTTGAGTTGGTCGTCGTCCTTCTCCGGCGTTACCGTCACATCATTGCCAGCCTGGATTGCTGTGAAAACGTAGGCACCGTTGGCGGTCGTATTTACTGTTCCTGAGCTTTCGCCACTAAGGTTAACGGTGACGTTTTCAACGGATTCGTTTGCTTCGTTTGAAACGGCACCACCGACGTTGGCCACCAGCGGGTTGTTGCCACACTGGCCCATGTTGGCCTGGAGGATGATGAAAGTTTCGCAGAAATCCTGGTTGCCGGAGGCATCTGTCACCCAAATCTCTACCGGCTGCTGGCCGAGGTCGTCGCAGGTGTAGCTGTTGCCGAGGTCGTTCACGTCGGCGGAGAAGGAAAATTTCAGGGTGCCGGGACAGTTGTCGAAACTGCCTGCATTCAAATCAACCGCCCAAACATCCACCATGCCCGACGGAACCATCAGTTCCACCACGAGGCCATTTTTGCAATAGGGCGTTGGCTTTTTGCAATCTTTCACCGTGATGGTGGTCGTGCATTGCGTCTGGTTGTTGCAGTTGTCAGCGGCCACGTAACGCACGGGGTAGGTGCCGGGGGCAACGTTGTTGTAGGGGCCGAAACCGGAGAACCAGGTGCCGCCGAAGTTGATTTCCGCCGTCACGGTGACGTTCGGGCTGCATTCGTCAATCTCCGGCAGGGGCAAAATCAAATCCACACCACAGGTGCTGCCTTCGATGCAAACATCAGGCAACTGGCAGTTATTGGTGAACACCGGGTCAACCGTGTCAATGACCTTGATGACCTGCTGGTAGGTGATGTAGCCATCCCAGGGGTCACTGTCGAGGTCCACGTCCGGGTCGGTGGTGCGGATAGCATCCACGACCGACGGGCGGCGCAGGTTGGCCGGCGAGCCGCTTCTCCAACTGTCCCGGAAGGTGCGGTTGTCGCAGTCGCCGTCGCTGTCCACATCGCACTGCGGGAAAGGCAGGCCGAGGGCATTCTCCGGTTGTTCTGCCACCTCCTGGTCAATCAGGCCGGGGTTCGTACCTACCACGCACCAGTTGATGATGGTCCAGGTTCGCACTATTTTATAGCAGGCATCCGGTACGACGGTGTAGAGTACATCATCGTACGAAGCTGCGATGAGTTCACATGTTTCGTAGAAAATTTCAGGCTCACCGAAATCAGGCGGGGTCGTGCCGCAGTTCACTGTGATGTCAGCCGGAAATTCCACCACCCAGTCGGAAACATGGTCCACAAAAATGGTTTGCGTACAAGACTGGGGCGAGTTGTTGTTGCTTGGGTCAGTCGCCGAGAACGTACGGGAAATTGTGCCTTCGAGGCATTGGTCGAGGTTGATGTTGGCGTTGCAGGTCACAATGGCCTGGCAGTTGTCGTAGTAAGTTGCCGTGCCGAATGTTGCGTTGAGGTAGCCGCACTGTTGCGCACCGCTCAAACCTGCGAGTTGTGTTTCGAGGTTGTTGGCGTACCAGTCGCAAGTAATCCGCTGGTTCTGCGGGCAGCTCACGAGGGTCGGGGCAACTTTATCGTTGACGAACACCTGCACCATACATTCACCGTAGTTACCGTAGCAATCAACCACACGGAAAACCACCATCACGGGGCTGTTGGTAATATCCTCGCAGCAGAAAACCACAGATGGGCCGAAAACGAGGTCGTTGTGGCCATCGTTGCAGGGGTCTTCCATCCGGCGTACTTCAAAGTGGTCAAAACAGCAGTTGTCGTAAGAGCCGTCATCAAATGTGGTGGCAAACACATTGGCAAAACTGCCTGACGTGATGTTGACGTCCGTGTATTCGTCGCAAATGGCTGTCGGGGCAATGTCATCAACCACCGTAACAGGGACAAGCAGTGTGGCTTGATTTCCACAAGCGTCCGTTGCCTGGTAGGTGACGTTGTGAACGCCCAACGGAAGGCCGGGAGGGGGAATCAAACCGCCGCCATTCGGCCCGTTGATATAAATCGCTTCGCCAACGGGAGTGATGATTTTCGTCGTCCAGGTGCTACAATTGTCCGATACGGTGGCTGGTAGCAAAAATCCCTGGGACTTGCATGGCTGCGGGTGCTGACCGGGTATGTTTGCGGAAACCGTGAAGGGCGCACGGGTGATTACCGGCACTTTGTCATCCAACACTTTTACCACCTGTATATTGTCTTCGCCGCCCACTCCTACCAGGACGACGTTACCGGTACACCAGTTCAGTACGGTCCAGGTGCGAATGATTTTGAAGGACGCACCGCAAATGATAATCACCTGATTGCTGTGCGTCTGCTGGTAGTTGCAGTATTGCCCGACGATGTTGGCCACGATACCAGAGCCGGTCAACTGGAGCACATCGGCATCGTCCAAACCGTTGCCAGGGCAACCCAAACCACCATTCGGCACGTTGGTGCTGTTGATGGTTGCGATATCGGTGACCGGTGCATCGTTGTCATCACAGTCCGGGTTGAGGTTTACGTCAATGACCAACAACGTCGCCGGTTTGGAGTCACCCACGTAAGGGTGCTTGGGTGTTGCAGCGACGATGTTCGGATACGCACTGTATTGTTCGCAATTCCAGATGATGTCGTTGGGAAAGTCAACGATTGCTGGCCGATTGACCGTAATTACCCGGTTGCATGGGGCGGAAACGTTGCCATAGTCATCGATGGCAACGTAGGTGCGGGTAATGGTCGCATACCCATTGGTGCAAAGCCCCGTGGAGTTGACGACTTCGTTGGTCAGGTTGATTTCAGGGTCCGGGTCACAGTTGTCCACCGCCGTAGGAAGTGGTATGAGGTCGAGATTGTCGGAGCAATTGACAGTGACGTTGGTACAGGTAATGACCGGGCCAAGTTTGTCTTCCAAAATCATTTGACCCCAGCAGGAGTTGCCGGAAGTCTGGTCAGTGATTTTCACCGTCAGATAGACGTTAAAATACTGACTGGCATTGGAGATGGTGACTTGGTTGACACCAGATGCCACAGGCGTTTGATAGTTAAAAACTTCAATGAGGTAATCGTGGCCGGGAAGGGGGTTCCCTTCCAAAATCATGTCGGCATTGAGAATTGCCTGACAAGCGTTCGGCGTGTTGTCCACCGAAACCTGAACCAGATTGTTGCAGACCATTGTCTGGGCCTGCGTTTTGAGGGCGCTCACAGAGAGCAGGAGCAGCGACAAAAATGCCCAATTGAAGACCGGCAATTTTGTAGAATTCGTTCTGATCATGGATTATAATTTGTAAAAAATAAAAATACACCTCGAATCAGGTTTCACAACCCTTTCCAAGCCTGACTTTTATTGTTTTTGCGTAAGTCTTGGTTACCGGGTAACCTGACAAAGAACTTAGTTAAAAAAACAAACTTTTGCCTGAGCATGACCAAATTATCCTGAATTCGATTCTCAATGACTACTAAAAAACAGACCTGAATCCGTTGGTTGAAAAAAACAATTGGCTGAATGCCGTAGGGTAGGAATAGAAAGCGAGGACTCTGTGTAATTGTCGTAGTTCATGGGAATCGGAATTTTCAATTTCGGGCAAAAGTAAGTGGTTTATTTGAAATTTGAAACAAGGCAGTCAAAATTTGACGCCAAAAAAAATTGTTGCAGAGGAAATTGGACAGAAAAAACGCTGTACATCACGTCTTTTTTGAAAGGAGGCTGATGTTCAAATATCGACAACCATTGTGCCAATCTGTCGATTTCAACCACAGTTAGAATAAATTATTTTCATACGAAATCTTGATCAGGCCGGCCGTGCTGGAAGCCCCCATTTTCCGCATGATATTTTTGCGGTGAACGCTGACAGTCTGGTCGCTGATGTACAGTTCACCCGCAATTTCCTTGTTGGTCAGCGCCATCCCCACCAGCTTCAACACTTCCAGTTCCCGCCTTGTCAAATTGAATTTTCGGATGATCCTGTCATCGTAGGAAACGGTGAGTTTCCCGTTTTGCATGAACCTGGAGTTCATGCCCGTCCGGTTGGTCAACGACAGCCCGACGCTGATGTAGGTGTCACCCTCCATCACTTTTTCAATGGCCTGAAACAAATCTGAAATGTGGGTGCTTTTCAAAACGTACCCGTCAGCGCCGGATTTGAAGGCCGCTTTCACCACCTTCGGCTCATCGTACATGCTCAAAACGATGATTCGGAAATCAGTGCCCATACTTTTCAGTTGGGTGATTACCTCGATACCATCCATGTCCGGGAGGTTCAAATCCAACAGCAACAAGTCAATCTCCAACTGGCCTATCATTTTCAAAAGACTGTTGCCGGTATTGGCTTCCGCCTGAATGCTAATCGTGTAGTGGTCCTGCCTGCCAAGCACCACTTTAAGTCCTTCGATAAAAATCTGGTGGTCATCGGCAAGGAGAACCTTCAGTTCTGGTAGTTTCATCATAATATGTTGTTTCCTCTTTTGCTCAGAAAGTTGCTTTCAGATTTTGGAAAAGGAAAATATGATGCCAGTCCAGCGTTGGAAGGAATTAAAATTCAAAATAAATAATGTGTCGGAAAATTTTCCTTGAGAAAGGCCGAAATTACTGCACCCATTTACCCGGAGGGTGGGCAAAAACTTTCTGCTCAACGTCCCTGCCGCTTTGGTGAAAATCTCACTTCGTCATGGAGCAAGCAGCATCGTACACTTTATTTTCGCCATTGGCAAACAACGCATAATTGAAGCCCGGCTGCACACTGAAAGCGCCCGTTTGCCCCTGCTTGTTCACGGCGATGAAACCCACCTGGAAATCCTTGTAATTTTTGTGCTTTTTGACAATCCTGGCCACTGCCTCCTCGCAGGCTTCCTGTGGACTTTTCCCATTTCGCATCAGTTCCACCACCAGAAAACTGCCCAAAGTCCGCAGCACCGCCTCGCCCAGCCCCGTCGCCGCAGCGCCGCCCACCTCGTTGTCCACGAACATCCCGGCACCGATGATGGGCGAATCCCCCACCCTGCCCCGCATTTTGTACGCCAGCCCGCTCGTGGTGCAGGCCCCGGCTATGTCGCCGTTTTGGTCTATGGTCAGCATCCCGATGGTATCATGTACCTCAACGTTGATTTTCGGTTCGTACTTCGCGTTGATTTTCCACGCCTCCCATGCCTTGCGCGAGGCTTCCGTCAGCAGGTTTTCTTTTTTGAAACCTTGCGCCAGCGCAAACTCCAGCGCCCCCTCGCCCACCAAAATCACGTGGGGCGTTTTCTCCATCACCATCCTCGCCACCGAAATCGGGTGGACGATGTGCTCCAGCGCGCAGACCGAACCGCAGCCACCGTCCGGTGCCATGATGCACGCATCCAGCGTCACATGCCCGTCCCGGTCCGGTGCTCCGCCGATGCCCACCGACGTGTTCAGCGGGTCGGCTTCGATGACCATCACGCCAGCTTCCACGGCATCGAGCGCCTTGCCGCCGGTGGTGAGGATGGCCCAGGCCGCTTCGTTGGCTTTGGTGCCAAAATCCCAGGTGGAAATCGCCAGCGGCTTCACCGCATCGGCCGGTTTTTCTTCCTTCGCATGGGCATCCGAGCAGGCCGACAAACCCACCCCACTCACTGCCGCCAGAGAACCCAAGGCCGCACGGTTCAGAAAATTTCTTCTCGTAAACATGTTTAGTAGTTTTGCTGTGAAGATGCAAACATAACCATTTCTTCATCCGGTTTTTCAGAAAACAAATCATGCAACCAGCCGGTGCTTTCTTCCTTAAAATCTTGGTGAAATGCTTCCGTTTCGTGCCGTTTTGGCTGTTGTTTTTGCTATCGGACGTGCTGCGGTTCCTCTTGAAGCACCTGTTTCAGTACCGCAAAAAAGTGGTGCTCGCCAATCTCCAAAATTCCTTCCCCGAAAAAACACCTGCCGAAATCAATCGACTCGCCGCCCGATTTTACCACCACTTCTGCGACGTGCTGCTGGAAAGCATCAAAGGTTTGACCCTGCCGAAAGCCGAATTGCAGCGTCGGTTCGTGTACCGGAACCCCGAAATTTTCCTTCCGCTGTTTGAAAAAAACCGGAGCGCCATCCTGCTCGGCAGCCACTACGGCAACTGGGAGTGGGGGGTGCTTTCCTTCCCGATGGCCGTCCGGCATGAGGTGGCCGGCATTTACAAACCCTTGAAAAACAAGGTTTTAGACAATCATCTGAACCACCTTCGGAAACAGTGGGGGCTGCACCTCGCCAACATGGCACAGGCAGGCAGGGCCGTCGTTCAGATGAAAAATCAACCCTGCATCTTCGTGTTGATTGCCGACCAGACTCCCTCCGATGTCAACAATGCCCACTGGGTGGAGTTCCTGCACCAGGGCACACCGTTCCTGCCCGGCATGGACAAGCTCGCCCGGCAGACAGGCTACCCGGTTTTTTACTTTGAAATCAAGCGGGTGCGGCGGGGGTTTTACGAAGTTGTTTTTAGCGAACTTTGCCCAAATCCAATGGAAGCCGAAGCAGGTGAAATCACCAAAATATTCGCCCGAAAACTGGAAACTACCATCCGCCGGAATCCGCCGGACTGGCTCTGGTCGCACCGACGCTGGAAGCGAAAACGGCCTCCGACCAACCTTCCCGGCTGAATTTTGCCGTTGCAGAAAAAATCACGATTTCCCGAGCAGCCGGAACATATTTTTCTTGTACGCTTCCACGCCCGGCTGGTCGAAGGGGTTCACGCCGAGCAGGTAGCCGCTCACCGCACAGGTTTTTTCAAAAAAGAAAAACAGGTAGCCCAGGTGGTACGCCGTCGCCTCCGGCAGCCGCAGGAGGAGGTTGGGCACCCCGCCCTGCACATGCGCCTGGAGGGTGCCTTCCGCCGCTTTTTTGTTCACGAAATCCATCGTTTTTCCGGCGAGGTAGTTCAGGCCGTCGAGGTCGGAGGCTGCTGCTTCCAGCACGAGGTCGCACGTCGGCGTTTCGATTTGCAGCATCGTCTCGAACAGGTGCCGCCGCCCGTCCTGCACGTATTGGCCCAGCGAATGCAGGTCGGTGGTGAAGTCGGCGCTGGCCGGGAAAATCCCCTTGCCGTCCTTGCCCTCCGACTCGCCGAAAAGCTGCTTCCACCACTCGGCCACGTAGTGCAGGCGAGGCTCGTAGTTGACGAGCATCTCAATCGCCAGGCCCTTCCGGTACAGGATGTTGCGCAGCGCAGCGTATTGCAGGCAGGCGTTTTGGTCAAACGGCGCTTTCAAATCTTTCAGCGCCTCCGCCGCACCCTGCATCAGTTCGTCGATGGGAATTCCGGCCACGGCAATGGGCAGCAGCCCCACTGCCGTCAGCACCGAAAACCGGCCGCCCACGTCGTCGGGCACCACGAACTTCTCGTAACCTTCCTCGTCGGACAATTTTTTCAGCGCCCCCTGAGCCTTGTCGGTGGTGGCGTAGATGCGCTTCCTGGCTCCATCCAAGCCGTATTTTTCCTCCAATTTTTGCTTGAAAATGCGGAAAGCGATGGCAGGTTCGGTCGTCGTGCCCGATTTGGAGATGACGTTGACGGAAAAATCACGCTCGCCAATCACATCGAGCAGGTGCCGGAGGTACACCGGCGAGAGGTTGGTGCCCGCAAAGTAGATTTCGGGAGTGAGCCGTTTTTCCTTCGGCAAATTGTTGTGGAACGTGTGCGAGAGCATCTCGATGGCCGCCTTCGCCCCGAGGTACGAGCCACCGATGCCGATGACCACCAGCACTTCAGATTGTTGCTGAATCTGCCGGGCGGCCAGTTTTATCCTTCGGAACTCTGCCTGGTCGTACTGCACGGGCAGGTCGAGCCAGCCCAGGAATTCGCTGCCAGCACCGCTTCGGCTTTCCAGCAATTTGGCGGCGGCTTCCGTCGGAGCGGCCATTTGGCTAACTTCGTGCGGCAGGACGTAGGGCTGTGCGGAGGAGTAGTCGAAAGTCAGTTTTTTCATTTTTCGAAACAAAAATTTATGACGATTGGCCGCCGTATTTTTGGGCAAAACAATCGTTTCCGTCCTTCAAAAAAGGCGGCGAAAGTTATCAAAATTTATGGCAAAGCATCTTGAAACCGGGCGGCACGGGGAAGAAATTGCGGCGGCGCACCTGCTCCGGTTGGGGTTCCAAATCCTCGAAACCAACTGGCGGTATCGCCGTCTGGAGGTGGACATCATTGCAAAAGAAGGGGAAACGCTCGTGTTCGTGGAGGTAAAAACCCGCAGCTACGACTACTTCGGCAGGCCGGAGGAGTTCGTAACGCCTGCCAAGGAACGCCGCCTCGCCGAAGCCGCCGCCGCCTACATGGAAAAGTCCGGCCACGATTGGGCCATGCGTTTCGACGTGGTGTCGGTTTTGATGAAAAATGCCACCGATTACACGGTCGAGCACATCCGGGACGCTTTTTTCCCAGGCATCGGGTAGCATTTTACGCCAGTTCAATCAGCACTTCGCCCTTGTCCACGGGTTTCCCTTTGGTAACCAGCACCAATTTCACGGTGCCCTCGCCCGGCGATTTGATGACGTTTTCCATTTTCATCGCTTCCAGGATGAGCAACGGGTCGCCATGCACCACCTCCTGCCCCGGCTCCACCAGCACACTGAGCACAAGGCCCGGCATCGGTGCTTTGATGGCACTGATTTTATGGGCAACGTTCGATTTCAGGCCCATTTTTTTCACTCGCCGGTCGAAGCTGTCCTGGATTTTCACCTCGTGCAGGTTGCCGTTCACTTTCAGGCGGACTTCTTTGGCCGCAAAATCGAGGGATACCACCTCGGCCCGATAGGCTTTGCCATTTTGCAGGATGTGGAATTTACCAGCTTCCGTTTGCACGGCATCGAGCGTTGCGACAGATGCACCTGCGAGGTCAAGTTCCGTTTTGTCGTTGACGGTGAGGTGAAAGTTTTCTTCTTGCATTTATTGGAATATCTTTTTGATAATCAACGGATTAGCGCCGGACTACCTCGCTTTTATTTTCCCCAATTTCGACATGTACATCGTTTCAAAAATGGTGAAAACGAGGTACGTGAAGAAAAAGGGGATTAAAAAAAGGTTGCTTTCAGGCTTGAAAATCCGGTGGTAGCCGACGATGAGCGCCGTTGTTAGGAACATTTTCCCGAAGGTAAACAACATCACCAACCGGGTGAAGGCATTTTTGTCAGGGCTGAAAGCGGCCTTGGCCGCAGGAAAATACATGGCCACCGAGAGCAGCGCAAAAAATAACAGGCCAACGGAGGAAAAGTCTTTGAAAGGTTGAAACGGTGCGAAAATCTGCAGGAAAAAAAGGACTGCACCGGTGCCCAAAGTCAGCAGGGCAAGTTGAAAAAAGAAACGGCGCCGGTTCATACAGGTTGGAAGTGAAAAGGCAAAAGTGAAAAGGCAAAAGTGGGTTCAATCCCAAACCTTCCCTGCTCAATCTTTCTTTTTGATGATGAAATCCTTCAGTGTCGCGTAGAAGGCAACAAACAAAAAAACAAGGACGCTCAACGCAGTGAGGTAGGGAGTTTTTGTTTGAAAATACTTGTCCAACTTTACTCCGATGAACGCCCCGATGGCCAACAAAGCAGCCATTTGAAATGCCATGCCGGAATATTTCAGCGCAACGTTAGTTGGCTTCGGCGAATTCGCCGACTTTTCCGGAGAAGGCTTTCGTGTCCGATTCTGTTGCGACAACTTTTTTAACGTCTGAAGATGAGGATTTGTAGGAGCCGTTCGCGCTTTCACCGCCTACTTTGTACGAGCCGCTGATCACAGCGCCGGACTGTACAATCAATTTTCCGTAGGTGACTTCGCCCGTCACTTTGGCGGTTTCCCGGATGTTGAGCAACTCCGTCACCACGAGGATGCCGTCCATGCGGCCTTCAATCACGGCATTTTGGCATTTGACGGTACCTTCAATCAACCCTGTTGGGCCGATGATGACTTTGGCATCGCAAAATAAATCGCCTTTGATGTTACCGTCCACCCGGATGTCGTTGGTGGCCTTCACTTTGCCTTCAATGGAAGTACCCTGCACGAGGCTGTTCAGTGAATGCGATGATGCAGATGGGATGATGATCCCTGCCTTTGCGGCGTCTTTGTTTTTGTTGCTTCCAAACATAGGATTGAGATTTTGAATGATATTGTTCCCCCGGAAATTTGCCGGTTTCTGCTCCTGACCACCTGAAAATGAGGCAAAAAAACATTTCAGAAGCCTAAATGTGATGTTTGTGGGCTTTCTCAAAGACTGTTCAGAAAGCCGAAGATAGCATTTTTTCTTTTCCTAATGAACGGGATGAAAAAAAAATTGACCGTTGTGGACAGGTATTTTATCCGTTTATCCGGCCTGGGCCGGATAAACCTTGCAAAACAAAACATCCCGCCGGAATCATGTCCCGGCGGGATGTTTTGTTCGACAAACTTTTGAAAAGTTGCCTTTCCCGATAATCAGAAATTCGGGCAGTAAACGCCACGGCGCTCATTCCCGCAGAACTTGTAAGCCAGCGCAAACTCGAATGCACCGTTCCTGTTGCTCGCCGGTTTGAGGGCAGAAACGTTCACGTCGTAGCTGAAACCGAGCGTGAACTGGTTGTAATCGAAGCGGGTGGACAATATCACTGCATCCGTCAGTATGCCTGTCTGCACTTTGTTTGAAATACGCACCCAGGTACCGAGGTGAAATGCCTGGTAGTTACTGAAATTGCCCCGGCCACTGCCCAACAGAAACTTGAAGCTGGTACCAGAGTTTACCTGGAACGACGGGCCTTGTTTCATCACAATCACGCCCGGCACCAGGCCAAAACGGGGTGCCAGTTCAAATTCGCCACCGGCATGGACGGTGAAACGGCTGTACAGAAAGTCTTTTTCGCCTGACCAGAACGACTGATTGGCCCGGTTCAGGTGGCTGTAGGCTGCACCGGCGTAGAAGTTGTTGTTTTCATCAAAAACGGAGAACCACAGCAGGCCTGCCGATGCATCGGCGAAGAGGAAATTGTCCTGAATATTTTCTTCGAGCGAAGGGCATCCGTTGCAGAAACCGCCCTGGCCGTCGTGCTGCGTGCCCCAACGCAATTTCAGGAAATCGATGCTGCGCTGCGCAAGGCCGACCTCAGCACCCACCACGAGGTAGTGCGCTTCTTTGCGGCTGCCAGCCATCCGCTTGCTGTACGAACCGGAGATTTTTCCGGTCACGGTTTCAAAGTTGGCTTCACCGGCCTGGTCGCCCCAAAATGTACCGCCGACGCCGAAATAATCGTAGCGCCCTACCGGGATTTTCTGGTCGTAGGAGACGTTGTAAGTTGAGTAAGCGTTGCTTTTCAAAACGCTGGCCCACTGGTTCCGGTAGTTGGCCGTCAGACGAATATTACAATTCATCAAGCCGGTCATGGCCGGGTTCAGGTTGAGCGGGGAGAGGTAAAACTGGGAAAAGTGAATGTCTTGCGCATTCACGCTGAACCCAATTCCGATGAGAAGGACAAGAAGTAAATGTTTGAATTTCATTGTGTAAATGTTTAAAATCCTGAAAAACGAGGGAATATTTTTAACCAACAGGACCTTACGAAATGCAATGATAGTGAATCCGGGAAAATTGGGAGGGGATTTGGTTGTTAAACCTGAAAATTTGTCGCCGAAGCGGTATTTACTATTCCCCAAGCAAAATTAACTCCAATTTTTTCTGGTGGGCGTTCGGCACAAAGAACGGCAAAACACTTCGTTTATTTTTTCTGCCTTGTGTTCTGTCAAAAAATGGCGATTTCTCCCCTCACGGCAACTCCGGCAGTCCATATTTTTTCCGAAAAATATCATACTCCCGCCCCAACACCTGCACCAGCAATGGCCGCTCCGCCGGGTCGAGCCAGTGGAGCAGGGTCAGCAGGTCTTCCCCCGACATGGCCGTGCAGCCGGAAGTCGGGGCACCCGGCTCTTTCCAGATGTGCAGGAAAATGCAGGAGCCGCCCTGCGCCTGCGCCGGGGTGTTGTGATTGACCACGATGCCCCATCGGTACTGCTCGTCGGCACGGTGCATGAACTCGCTGCCCGTCCAGTCTTTTTGTGTTAAACGATTGTCCACCAACTGGTTATAAAACTTCGAACCGCTGTCGTCCACACATTCCAGTGCCTCGTCAGCCAGTACGTAGGGCATCTTGAAATGCACCTCCGACGGCGTTGCATAGCCGAATATTTTACCGAAAGAAAAAACACCGGCGGGCGATTTGCCGTCGCCTTCCCGCTTTTGCCGACCGGGCTGCGCTTTGTGGAGGCCGCTGCCCCAGGCCAGCCCCGTGCGGCCCAATGTGACGGGCACCTGCCTACCGACGGGCTGCCATTTTTTCCCTTTTTTTTCAAAACGTCGGAGCTGCGCCTGCGTGTCGGAATCGTGGGCGCTGAGGACGACCACAAGTTGCCGGGCTTGCCGGATGGTATCGTTGCTGCCAGCGTATCGAAGGACTGACGAGCAACCGATGCTGTTCAGCAGGAGAAAAAAACAGGTTAACCACTTCATTTTCAACAAGTTTCAGGTAGCTTCCGCAGGTTCACGGAATGCGCGAAGGTTGGCAATTTTTTTCAGGTGAAAATGACAACAGGAAAGAACACGGAAAGCAGCCTCTCAAATCGGCGCTGCTTCCAGCAACACATGGTCAGCGTTCCTGCCGGCGAGCGGCATGGTGTGGCCGGTGACCGTCACCTCCCCTCCGTTGAATGGCAGCAGCCACCTGCCAAAAGTAGCCTTGTCGTAGCTCAAGCCTGTGCCTTCAGCGTTTTTTATAAAATTGTGCTCAGTACATCTGAGGACTTGGCTTTCCATTGGTTCACAGCCTGTTGTCATTCACCAACTCCAGCAACTCATCCCGATAGTTTTTGCCGATGGGCAGGTGCTTGGGCTGGCCTTTTTCGATGACCTCCACCATGTTGCCCACGATGGCTTCCACCTTGTCGATGTTCACGATGTAGGAGCGGTGGATGCGGCGGAAAATCTTCGACGGCAGCTTGTCCTCCAGGCTTTTCATCGTTTGCAGGGTGATGACCCGGCCCTTTTCCATGCGGATGATGACGTAATCCTTCAGCCCTTCGATGTAGATGACTTCGGAAAATTTCACCTTCACAAATTTCTTGTCGGCCTTCACGAAGATGAAATCCTCGGCGTCGCCGATTTCCACATGGTGGGCATTTTCCTTGCGTTTCAGTTCAATCAAATCAACGGCCTTGTTCACCGACTTCATGAACCGCTCCAGCGAAATGGGCTTGAGCAGGTAGTCGGTGGCGTTCAACTCGAACCCTTCGATGGCGTAGTTGGAGTAGGCCGTGGTGAAAATGACGAGCGGTGGGTCGGTGAGTGTTTTCAAAAAATCGATGCCCGTGAGCTGCGGCATCTGGATGTCGAGGAACATCAGGTCGATGTCGTGGTTTTTCAATGCCTCGTTTGCCTCGAACGCGTTGGTGCAACGCTTCACGAGGTGCAGGTCGGGCAATTTTTCAATGTAGGTTTCCAGCACGTCGAGTGCCAGTGGTTCGTCGTCAACGATGATGGTGTTTATCATGGAAATTGAAAATTGAAAATTGAAAACCGAGAATGAACCATGGAAAACAACCATCAGGATTAGCAGTGAAATCCGTCGGATTTTCCATTTTCAATTCCCCGTTCTCAATTATTATTCAAGCAATAATTTCAGGTTCACTCTGTAGCTGTTGGGGCTGTCTTCGATGTTCAATTGGTAGCGGTTGGGGTAGAGCAAATCGAGGCGGCGGCGCACGTTCACCAGGCCGATGCCACCGCTCCGGTGGTGCAGGGGCTTGGGCATCGATTCCGCCTTGCTGTTTTCGATCTGCAAATCTAATTCGTTGCCCCTGACCTCAAGGCGGATGTTGACAAAACCCCTGGTTAGCTGGCTGCCAAGGCCGTGCTTGAAGCAGTTTTCGATGAACGGGATGAACATCAGCGGGGCTATTTTCTGGTCGCTGACGCTGCCCTGCACCTCAAAGCAAATGTCCACCCGGCCACCCTGTCGAAGGCGTTCGAGTTCGAGGTAGTTGGCGATGTAGTTGACTTCCTTGCTCAGGGGCACCCATTTTTCGTTGCATTCGTAGAGCATGTAGCGCATCATTTCCGAAAGTTTGAGCACGATGTCGGGGGCCAGTTCGGATTTTTTGAGGGTCAGGGCGTAGAGGCTGTTCAACGTGTTGAACAGAAAGTGCGGGTTGATTTGGGATTTTAAAAACCGCAGTTCCGACTGCATGGTTTGCGTCACGAGTTCCTGCCGTTCCCTGATGTTGGTGTACCAGTCGAGGGTGATTTTCACGACGGTGGAGGTTCCGAGGATGAAAAAATTGGGGAGGAACGACCAGTTGAGGCTGCCCAGCACGGTGGCCTGCATGTCGGGTTGGCTGCCCGATTTGGCATAAATCAGGAATGCCTCCAATGGCGTGACGATGAACACCGTCAGCAATAAAAAACCGATGTAGGGCATGAATTTTTTACCGGCCAGGTACCTCGGAATCAGCACGTAAATATTGTAGTACACGGCCATGCCGAGTAAAATCAACCGGACGACGTTGTTGCTCAACGTGTAAAAAAAACCCTGCTGCGTGAAAAACATCTCCACCAGCGAATACAGCACGAACAGCCCCGCCCAGAAAAGCGAGTGGCGCACAGGCCGTTTCGAGGCCAGCCGCAGCAACCGATTTGTGATGTTTTCGCTCAAAGTCATCGCATGGAAAAAGTACAAATTAAAAAAAGGAAAAAAACTGGCTTGGGTATCTAGCGGCTTTTTCCAAAATCGTGCTGCAATGTTGGCGGTTTTGCCAGAGAGGCCGACAAATATTTAGATGAAAAAGCCGACTGCGCCGATTGGCTGCAAAGAAAACAGCCATGCAGGATGAAACAGGCCGGGAACAAGCAGGGAAAATTGATTTTTTGTAGATTTGCGACCCGAATTTTTCAGTCCGCAGTTTTCAGTAGATTCCTGTCATTGCCCGCTGTCAACTGCAAACTGCCTGCTGCAAACTGAAACAATGGTTTACCTGACGAGACGAGAACGGTTCAACGCCGCCCACAAACTTTGGGTGGAAGACTGGAGCGAGGAAAAAAACCAGGAGTGGTTCGGAAAGTGCGCCAACCGCAACTGGCACGGCCACAATTACGACCTCTACGTAACCGTGAAGGGCCAACCCGACCCTGTCACCGGCTTCGTCATGGATGTGAAGCAGTTGAGCCGCCTCATCAAGCTGGCCATCATCGACGAGGTGGACCACTCCAACCTCAACCTCGACGTGCTGTTCATTCCGAAGGGCATGCAGCCGACGACCGAAAACCTCGCCGTCCTGTTTTGGCAGCAACTCGCCCCGCACATCACAGGTTGCCAACTGCATTGCATCAAATTGTGGGAAACGGAGAATATTTATGTGGAGTATTTTGGGGAGTAACGAAGAAAATCACGCAACGGCATAGTCTGAATATCCCCGCATTTTTGGAGAGAGAAACCCAATCACAATGTCTTCTTTGGGAACGCCTTTGGCTTCCAGCATTTCACCGACTTCCCACTCTGTCCAATTCTTTTGTATCCAGATTTTGCCGTTCAAGATATCGAAGTGCATCGGGCAATCATGGATAAATTTTTTTTCCTCCCAACCAATCGTAAGAATGAGGTAACGATGGTTCTCCTTGTCGGCCACCAAGCTGTTTTCTCCCTTGATGTTGGCATATTTCACCTTGGCGTACTCGGTCAAGATACTCAGAATGGCCGTTTCATATTTTTTCACTTTATCCATGATACGATTTTTTCTGTGTCCGGGTCGTACAGGACGATTTTAAAAACCTGCTCTTCAAAAACATCTTTTACGACTGTCTCTTTGTGAAATTCCAAATAGGTGTCAACAGGAATCGCCAGATACAATGAACGCTCCGGCTGCAACAATTCAAGTGCTTTACGATAGACGATATACTTCCCAACTGCCTCGTACAGCGCCGTTATGAAAGATGCATTCCCAAAAGTTTTTATTTCAATTGCAATTTTTTCACCCTGCCGCTCTGCCGCAATCAACCTCTCCGCACCCAAATCAATGTGGACGAGGATTTTCCCGATTTTCAAATAAAGTGGGTCATCCGTTACCGTCCAACCTTCGCTTTCCAAAGCATGTCGGAACTCATAGTGGAATTTGTCTCTGGCCATAACTGGTTTTTCAAGTGCGTTCAATACAAATTTATCCAATTCCCATCAAAAAGTGCAGTTTTTGTTTGCCTTCAAAAACGTAAACCCGAAATTTCCTCACCGCCTCGCCCCCGCAATGATTTCCGCCACCACCTCCGGGTTCAGCAGCGTCGAAGTGTCGCCGAGGTTCGACGTGTCGCCTTCGGCCACTTTGCGCAGGATGCGGCGCATGATTTTCCCCGAACGGGTCTTCGGCAGCCCCGGCACCACCTGAATCACGTCCGGTTTCGCAATCGGGCCGATGATGCGGGCGACGGTGGCCAGCACTTCTCTTTCAAACTTGGGAAAATCTGTCACAGGCTTGTCTGTGATAATGTAGGCGTAAATGCCCTGCCCCTTGATGTTGTGCGGGAAGGCCACCACGGCACTTTCCACCACGAGGTCGTGCTCGTTGATGGCATTTTCCACCTCGGCGGTGCCGATGCGGTGGCCGCTCACCTTGATCACATCGTCGGCCCGCCCGATGATGCGGTAGTAGCCGTCCTCGTCGCGCCGGGCACCGTCGCCGGTGAAATATTTGCCCGGAAAAGTTTCGAAATACGTCTGACGGCAGCGCTCATGGTCGCCGTAGGTGGAGCGCAGGATGCCCGGCCACGGGAATTTCATGCACAACATCCCTTCCACTCCATCGCCTTCGATTTCCTGGCCATTGGCATCAATGAGGCAGGGTTGCACCCCGGGCAGCGGCAAGCTGGCGTAGTTCGGTTTCAACGGTGTCAGGCCTGCCAACGGCGAGATGAGGATGCCACCCGTTTCGGTCTGCCACCAGGTATCCACGATGGGGCAGTTTTTTCGCCCGATTTTTTCATGGTACCAATGCCAGGCTTCGGCGTTGATGGGTTCGCCGACGGAGCCGAGCACCCGCAGGCTGCTGAGGTCGTGGCCCTCCGCCCACTCGTCGCCCATCGCCATCAGCGCACGGATGGCGGTGGGGGCGGTGTAAAAAATGTTGACCCGGTGTTTTTCACAAACCTCCCAAAACCGCCCTGCATCGGGGTACGTAGGCACCCCCTCGAACATCAGCGAAGTGGCCCCGGAAAGTAGCGGGCCGTACACGATGTAGCTGTGCCCGGTAATCCAACCCACGTCGGCGTTACACCAGAAAACGTCACCTTCCTGATACTGGAACACATTCAAAAACGTGTACGCTGCGAACACCATGTAGCCCCCGACCGTATGCACCACGCCCTTGGGCTTGCCGGTGGAGCCGGAAGTGTAGAGGATAAAAAGCAGGTCTTCGGCATCCATTTCCGCAGGAGGACAGGCGGCTGGTTGGCCACTGACGACATCGTGCCACCAGACATCGAGGTTGTTGTCCCAGTTGACTTTTTCGCCGGTGTGCCGCAGCACCATCACTTTTTCGATGCTGGGGCAGCCCATGGCGAGCGCATCGTCCACCACTTGTTTCACCGGAATATTTTTTGCGCCACGGGCATTGTAGTCGGAGCAAATGACCAATTTGCAAGCGGAGTCGTTGATGCGGTCGGCGAGCGATTGCGCAGAAAAACCGGCAAACACCACGCTGTGCACCGCCCCGATGCGGGCACAGGCCAACAGCCCGATGGTCAGTTCGGGCACCATCGGCATGTAGAAGCAGATGCGGTCGCCTTTTCCCACGCCAAGTGACTTCAAGGCATTGGCCGTGCGGCAAACCTCGTGGTACAACTGCCTGTAAGTCAGCCGGATAGCTTCGCCCTGCGGGTTGTTGGGTTCCCAGAGGATGGCCACCTGGTCGCCCCGGGTGTCGAGGTGACGGTCCAGGCAGTTGTAGGTGATGTTGGTTTTCCCGCCGTTGAACCACTTCACGTCCGGGGTGTCGAATTCCCATTCCAGCACCGATTTCCAGGGCCGGTACCAGTGAAAATGTTCCGCCACTTCGCCCCAGAAACCTTCGGGGTCCTCGACGCTTCGGCGGTAGGCCGCTTTGTATTCTTCAAATGTTTTGAGTTGGAAGTTCATCGTCAACATTGTTTTTTTTGATGAAAAAAATCAGCTTTTTGGGGCGGTAAATTTTGAACAAAAATCCCGCACTGCCCATTTTTTACAAATGATTTTTCTTTGCGGGCAGGGAAGCAAAAATCAGTGCCGGAGCGGTGGTGTTTTTACTTGTTTCCGATTTTCCCACGTCATCCAAGCACCTCCTCCAGCACCTCGTGCGAATGGACCGGCGGAAAATTTTCGATGTGCAGCCGGTAAAAATCAAGCAGGTTTTTCAAAAACAACTTGCGCTCTTCCCGATTGAAAACCACCTCGTGGCACCGCTCCTTCTCCAACTGCAACAATTGGTGAAACTTCCCGCTCGCCACCTCCGACAACCAGTGGTGGTGCCACGGTTTTTCCGCCGAAAAAACGCCCTCCTGCAAGTCAAAAAACGGGGTCGCTTCGCAAAAAACACCGCCCGGCAGGAAGCCGAGGAACTCCGTCAGATGCAGCAGGAAGTGCAGGTGGAGGTTGGCGACCGGCCGGGTCGTTTCATCGAGAAAAATGAAGTTGTCGAGCAAAAACCCGAAAAAGTCAGGCTGCGCCTCGTGCCCGCGCACCGTGTTCCGGGCCACTTCCACCATGAACACGCCCACGGCACTCTTCCGAATATCGAACGGAATGGACTGGTAAACGTGCAGCGCCCTGATTTCCTTGAGCCGGGTCAGGTCGCGGTCGTCGTGGTGGTAGGCCACCAAATCCACCAGGGCCATGGGCTGGAGCAGCCCGGCGCTCACGGTGGGGCGCTGCGTGCGCACCCCGCTCACGAGGTACGAACGCAAGCCTTTCTCCTCGGTGAAAACATCAGCAATGACGCTGGTTTCCGAGTATTTTTTGGCTTTGAAAACGATTCCCCTGGTTTTGATGAGCATCGGCAAATCTTAAAATTTCTTCCGGCTGTAACCAATTCCAACACGGCTGCGTCGGAGGGGGTGAAGTTAGTTGATTGAAAAAGATTACGGCAAAGTTAATCCAAACCGCCAGCCAGGAAGCCACCGTCTCAGCGGGCGAAAAACTCCGTTCGTCGAGTATCCGCCTACGCAACTCCAGCGGCGTTTGGAAAGAGGCAACCCTTGGGGCATACCTTTGTCCCTGTAAGCAAGAAATCACCTGAAATAAAACGGCAGTGGGCAGTTCGGTCAGGTAAGTTGTTTGATAAAATTTTGGGTTTCAATGATTTATGAAAAATCGATTTTACAACCTGACTGACTTTCCGCCCACCGGACTGCCCCACTGCCACCCCAAAACCTGACGCACATTCTGAAAGATTTTAAAATTTTTTCAACCATGAAACGGTCTGCGTTTTTTGTTTTTTTATCGCTGTTTGTCATTGCCCATTTCGCAACCGCAAGCCCTGCGGTTGAAATATCGGACTGCCGCAAAACAGTCCTCAACACCGACCTCGGCCTGACCACTGCCCAAATTGTGAGAACCGACCTCGAAAGCGGCCTCTGGTCGCTGCCGTTTGCCGATGGCGGCGAGCAGGTGTACCTGTTCAAAGACTCCGGCATGACCGACATCCTTCAACAGGATGCCAACGGACAAACTATTTTCAACACCATGTTCTGGCGGGTGGAGGAGTTTGACGGACGTGCTTTCCTCGTCCTGACGGAGTCTCCCCGCAAATCGGAAAAGCTCTACCGGGTGAAGCAAACCTGTGAGGGTATCGTGCTGACCGATGTGTTCAGCCAGGCAGAAACGTTGCTGAAATACCAACCGTTCGCCAACCACATCCGGGTGAACACTCTGAAGGCCAACCTCATCGGTGAGTGGACGAACGTCAGCCGGGCCACCGGCACTTTCGGGTGCCTGAAATTCAAGGCGGACGGCACTTTCAGCGTAAAGTCCGGCCTGCTGAACCATGAATCGGGGGTGTGGGAAGTGACCCCGGATGCTCAGTACCTGCTGCTGCACCTGACGGCTGCCCAATCGGGCGCTGTCACCAAAACCATCGTTGTGAAAGTGGAACAGGTTGACGGGCATGGCCTCACGGTAGCGTACCCGCAAGAAGTTTCCGAAGGTAAACTGGAATTGGTTCAACAGACTTTTATCCAGTAACCTCCTGATAATGAAGTGCTTAAGTTAGAGAGTAGTTAATAATAGCCATATACGAGAAGGAGCGTCCCTTTTGGACGCTCTTTTTTTCGTTCACCATTTTATCAACTTGCCGCTCATCGGTTTGTCTTTTCCAACCTGTATTTTGTAGAAATATGCGCCTCGTGGAGCGTCGCTCCCGTCCCACTTGATTTCTTCGATGCCGGTTTTTTCGTAGTAATTCCTCGCCTCATGCACCAGCCGCCCCTGTGCATCGAACACCTGAACCACCACAGGTTTGAAGCCGACAGCTTTTACCCAAAAAGTAACTTCATCCGTGAAAGGTGAGGGTGCCACCAGCGGCAACTTGTAAGATGGCGGCACAAAATTGGTGTCCGATAACTCCTGGAAGGAGCCGTCGAGCCATTCGAGGCGGTTGGTCAGCCAGTAGCGGAGCTGGTTCATTTCGCCCTGGTAACTGCCGGTGACGATGGGGTTCGGCCACACGTATTCGTTGAGCGTGGGCCAGCGTACGAAGTTGCGTTGGGAAGGCTCGGCCAGCATGGTTTCCAGCGAATCGACGAGGTGAAAAATGCGCTCGTTGCTGAGTATCGTGGCCCGCAGATTGACCCACTCGTCCTTCATCTCCCCCCTAAAAGCGGGGTCGCCCCAGAGTCGGTTCCACCAGAAGTGGATGCCCCAATAGTCACCAGGGCAGAAGCTGTTGAAGTCGAGTGCCCAGCCCACTGTGCCGGGACCGATGCAATAATCGACATTGCCGAAGGCGAGGTTGAAATCCCACATCGGCCCCAGGTGCAGCCTGCTGTCCTTGCTGTCTTTGTCTTTGTACATGAAGGTGCTGAGGCGGTAGCCGTCCACGTTGCGCCCGATTTCCTGGATGAACAAAAAATGGATGAGAGAAGGTACGTCGAGGTACTTGCGGTAGCCGTCGAGCGGGTCGGCGAAGCCCTGCGACCACATCACGTTTTCAAAATTGCCGATGTAACCCTGAATGTACGCCTTCTGCTCCGGGGTGATTTCGTCGGGCTTGGGGTAGTGGTACTGGTAAACGGTGCCGCCGGGCGTTCCGCCTGGGATGGAGGGGTAGGCAGACGGAAATCCGTCGGAAACCAGCCCGTCGAACTTGTCGAATTTAAGGATGTACCCGCCGGAGAGGTCGTCACCGGTGTTTTCATCGGGAGTTAACGTGCTGATATTCACCCGGTTAGCGTCCTGTTTTATTTTTTCGGTAAAAACGTACACGCCCCGGTAGTCGCCGTTGATGACCACTTCGCAGAAGCGGACACGGGGGGCGTAGTCCATAATCCAACCGGCCATCGTGTACGCTAACGCATTGCGCATCAGGGTTTTGTCGCTGTACGGGCCGTGCAGCACCCAGTCGTTTTCCGAAGGGAAACCGAGCACGGACACATTGTTGGCCGAGCTGTCGGCGTTTTGGGTTTCCAGGGCAAAATTGTTTTTGGGAAACCACTGCGAGGAACTGCCCCGGATTTCGATGCCGATTTGACCGTCGTAGTCGCCGAAGGGGTCGGTGATGTTGTTCACCGCACCGTCGCCGTTCCAGATGATGCCGAGGTGGGCGGTTCTCTTGGGTTCGTCCACGATTTCCGCTCCGTTTTGGGTGGTGATGACGAAAATGGGCAGGTTGGAGGTTTCCAACTGCACCTGGGCGGTGAGGAGCGAGATTTTTCCCAGGAAGAGCAGTAAAAAAGAGAGGTATGGCCGCATGGTTAGATTTGTTTTTGCTTAAAAAATTTCCGAGAGTTTGATTTTGAAATCCTCCAACACCTGGCCGCCGAAAAGTTCCTGCGCAAACGGCACCACCTCCGCCGTCATTTTCGGGCGGAAAACGTAGGTCGTGCGGCCATACGGGTCGATGAGCCAGCCGAGGTTGCAGCCGTTCTCCATGAACTCCCCCATCTTGGCTTTCAATGATTCCACGCCCTGCGAGCTGGAGAGCAGCTCCATCACAAAATCGGGGCAAATCGGCACGTGCCGCTCCTGCTGTTTTGGCGTGAGCGCCTGCCAGCGCTCGTTTTTCACCCAGGCAAGGTCGGGCGAGTAGGTAGCACCGTTGGGCAGTTTGAAGCCGGTGGATGAGTCGAATACAATCCCGCCTTTTTTCTGGCGGTTCCAAATACCAAACTCGATGACAAGTTCGGCGTTTCTTTGTCCGGTTTTTCCTCCTGTGAGTGGCATGATAATGATTTCTCCTTTTGAGTTACGTTCGATTCTGAGGTTGTCGTTGAGTTGGCAAAATTCAAAGAACTGGCTGTCGGTGAAGCCACCGTTCGGCAGTACCAGCGTCAGGTATTCGACCTCCTGCTTCCGTTTTTCCGTTTTTTTTGCTGCTGTTAAAACCATTTTGCTTTGCTTTTTTAAAATCAATCAAACTTACGAAAATTATTTTGAAATGCCCCGTCAAACCTGCTCTCCCGGATACACAATCCCTGCCTCCCGCCGCACCTGGTCGAGCGTTTCCATCAGTTGCAGGCTGAAATCGAGCGGCAGTTTTCCGCTCTCTTTTTTGCCCTGCCGGAGGCATTCGTTCACCTCCAGGATTTCATGGTAGTAGCCGTGCCCGACGCAAGGCATGGCGATATGTTCGGCGCTTTTTTCATAAAATGAAATGGAAAGTTCCTCTGGGTTGATGAAGCGGTTGTGCAGGCACATCGTGCCGGTTTCACCATATAAATAGGCTTCAATTTCCGTTCTCACCACCAGCGAACAGTCGAGGATGGCCAGGCGGTTGCCGGGATACTCTAAAATCATGGCGCAACTGTCGTCGGCACCGCTGGCCCCGAAGACGGCACTGGCCATCACCCCCTCCGGTTTCCCCCAGAGCAGGGTGGCCAAAAAAACCGGGTAGATGCCTACGTCGAGCAGCGAGCCGCCGCCGAGTGCAGGGTTGAAAACCCGGTGCTCCGGCGGAAAGTTTGCCCGAAAACCGAAGTCCGCACGGATGGTTTTCAGCGCCCCGATGTAGCCGCTGTCGAGCAGCCGCAGCGCTTCCTTAAACAATGGGATGAACCTCGTCCAGAGTGCTTCCATCAAAAAAGTGTTGTTCGCACGGGCTGTTTCGACCATTTTCCGGGCCTGGGCGGCGTTGACGGCGAACGGTTTTTCGCACAGCACCGGGATGCCCCGTTCGAGGCAGAGCAGCGTGTGCCCGAAGTGGCCGGTGTGCGGCGAGGCGACGTACACGACATCGAGGCCGGGGCAGTCGAGCAGTTCCTCGTAGCTGCCGTAGGCGTGTGGAGCGCCGTATTCCGCAGCAAAACCGGCGGCCCGTTCGAGGGAGCGGGAAGCGACTGCATGGAGCCTGGCCCCCTCCACCATGCGGAGGTCGTGGGCAAATTTGTGGGCAATCCTGCCGGGGGCGAGGATGCCCCAGTTGATGGTTTTTTCCATGGAAATTGAGAATTTTTGGCAGTTCAATGGGGAGGACGGGCAGCGAAGTTAGCGAACCGAGGGTTGGCTCCGCAAATTTTTACACCGTCGAAGTGGCATAATTTTTCCCCGAATAGAAACGTAGTCCCATGTATTTAATATTTTTGCTATTGAAACACCACGAACGAGGCACCCACGGATCGGCATTTCTTCATTTTTCAAGGACAAGACTGTGAGAAAAACTTCCATCGCATTCACGTCGGCAATGCTCGTTTGCCACTTCCTGTGGGCTCAGTTTCCAGCAGACACCGTTTTTACACACGCCGAAATCATGCCCTGCTTCCCCGGCTGCGGGTCGCTGGAGCCTGGTAGCCTAACCCATCGGCAATGCTCCGACCGGGCACTGGTGCAGTTCATTTCCCGCCACCTCGTTTACCCGGAAGAAGCGAAAGCAACCGGCACCGAAGGCACGGTGTACGTCAATTTCGTGGTGGACGAGACCGGCCGGGTGCAGTCGCCCAGACTGCTCCTGGACATCGGCGGCGGGTGCGGCGAGGCCGCCCTGAAAGTGCTGGAAGCCATGCCCGGTTGGGAGCCGGGCCTGCATGAGGGGCAGCCTGTCCGGGTGAAATTGAACCTGCCCATCCAGTTTTCGCTCCGCAATGCCGAAAAAGATTTGACCGAAAGATTCACCATCACCTGGGGCGACATCGTCGGGGATTCCGTCACGGTACAAAGCCTGCGCCGCAACCTGCCCTTCCCCGTGTACGTGCGAGGCCCGGAGGGCGACAGCCGTTACGTGGACGAACTGGCCTTCACTTTCGCCCGCAACAAACGACAACTCACCGCCAGCAGCCGGGGGGGCATCAGTGACGACCTCGTCGCTGTCGTTGAAAAAGCCCGCAACGGCGGCACTTTTACCATTACCGCTTCCGTACAGGACAACGGAAGGTTCCTGTACGTTACCCGCATATTTCAACTCGTAGAATAGCCCTTTTCGGCCCTAACCACCAACAATTTTTATAAAAAAATGAACTATTTTTTGGGGAGGTAATAAAAATTGCCCTCAGTTTTTACCTTTGCTTGCTGAATGAGGTAGCTAAGGCTACTTCTAACAAATGGGTTTCAGGCTTTTGAAAACAAGTATTTCATGGGGAAATGAAAATGTCCGAAATCAGCCGTGTTACTTTCACGCGGATTCGCCGTTTTCTTGTTTTCAACAGCCCAAAGCCAATTCTATCTTTCATCAAAAACAAACTTAACATGAGTATGAACTTGACACTGAGATTGCTCGTCGTCGTGATGGTGACAGCCGTTGCACTCCCTTCTTGTGTTTCCAAGAAAAAATTTCAGCAACTGGAGGACGAGAAAACCGCTATGGCCAACTCGCTTGCTGAAAGCCAGAAAAAAGTAAACATGCTGGAGGAAAAAGTAGGCACTTTGGAAGGCGACATGGCCAACCAAAAGACGAAATTTGAAGGCGACATTGCTGGCCTCCGCAAAGATGTGGACGCCGCCAAAATGGATGCTGACAAAGCCAAAGGCGCACTGGCCGACAAAGACGCTCAAATCGCCAAGATGAAAAAAGACATCAAAGATGCCTTCGGAATCGGCAGCGATGTGGCCGTTACCAACCAAAACGGTGAACTCACCGTGACACTGGCCGAGCCAGTCAGTTATTCCAGCGGCTCTTCCCGCCTGAACCGCCAGTCCCGCAAAGCGGTCGAGTCACTGGCTGCTACACTGAAAAACAACCCAAGCATGCACCTCCTCATCGAGGGCCATGCCGACACCGACAAGTACCCGGGCAACGGCTACAACAACTGGGACCTGAGTGTTGACCGTGCCATGAACGTGGTGAAAAGGCTCATCAAACTGGGCGTGAAACCGGAGCAACTTACCGTTGCAGGCCGTGGCGACAGCACCCCTGCCGCACCGAACGACAGCAAAGAAAACAAAGCCAAGAACCGTCGCACCGAGGCCAAGCCGTCTCCGAAAACTGGCAATATCCACCAGATTTCCAACTAACCGACAGGTTTGTTTTTACGATAAAAACCGGCAGGAGAAGAATCCCTGCCGGTTTTTTTTGTTCACGACAGTTGCCCAACTTGTAAAACAAAAAGCCGCAAACAACTGGTTATCAGCTATTTGCGGCTTTGTTTTTAGTAGCCCCGACAGGGATCGAACCTGTATCTTAGGTTCCGGAAACCTACATACTATCCATTGTACTACGGAGCCGTTTCCGAAGGGAAAAGCAAAAACGGAACGCTTTCGTTCCCGCATTTTCCCTTCGGGACGGCAAATTTAAAAATTTTCAGCTCAATCCTCTTTCGAAAAATGGTCTTCCTGTCGGAATTATTTGGGTCCGGCACTTCCGCCTTGTAAAAACTTAAGAACCAAGTATAATTTTTTTTTGAAACCAAAGTGTTCTGCCGAACAAAATAAAATTTCACTTTGTTAACGGACATTATGCAAGATTGCTAATTTTGCGCCGCAATTTTTTTCAACTACAACCATTTAACTCATTACTTAATTAAAAAATTAGACTATGAAAAAGGTATTAACCTTCGCTGCTTTTGCGCTTATCCTTGCTGCTTGCAACAGCGTTGCCAAATTCAAACCACAAATTGAAGAACTGGCAAAAACCTGGGACAGCACAACTTCTCAAGTTACTGAATTTGCCACGACCGTAAAAACGGAGCAATCCAACTGGATGAACGCCATGAACACGATGCAGGTAGCTCCCGAAGCTATGACAAAGTGGGACGACGCCGCCAAAGCCAAGTACACTGAAATCACCACCGCCGCTCAGACCAGCACTACGAGTTTGTCCGGTATCGCTACCGAACTTGATGGCTTCGTTTCTTCCTGGACGGAAAAAAGCAACGAAATGAAGGCACTGAACGATGGCCTCGCAGCCGGTAAAATCGAAGGTGATGTTGCTTCCAAAGTTGCTGACCTGACTGCCGCTTCCACCGATGCCGCTTCCAAATTGGAAGGCTGGAAAGCCAAATTTGAAGAAGTGAAAGCCGCTGCTGCCAAAGCACAGCAAATGTTTGCCGAGTTCACGGCTGCCGCCGCTCCGGCTACTGCTGGTAAGAAGTAATTTGCGCTTGCGCAATATTTTTGTTCAAAAAATCCCCTGTGGCCATGCAGCAGGGGATTTTTTTATTGGCTTATTCGGAGCACGATTTTACCGAACTGTTCTCCTTTTTCCATTCTTTCAAAAGCCTTGGCTCCTTCTTCCAGGCTGAAAACAGAATCTACAACCGGTACTATTTTGTGATGGTTCACAAATGCAAGCATGTCGGCAAAATCCTGGTCGCTGCCCATTGTCGAGCCGAGGATGGAAATTTGCTTCCAAAAAATGGGCTGTGGGCTGAAATTTGAAACGGTTCCGTTCGAGCCTCCATAGATACCTATCCTTCCACCTGGGTTGCAAAGTCTTATCAAATCAGCAAAGCCATCCCCCCCTGCACTGTCAATTATTACATCAAACCCGCTTGCTTGAGACTTTAGTTTTTCAGGCCAATCTTGTGATTTATAGTTGGCTGCGCCAAGAACGCCAAGTTTCAAGGCACTCGCTATTTTAGTCTCCGAGCCAGAAGTAACGAATACTTCCAAGCCAGCGGCGAAGGCAAACTGGCAACAAAACAAAGCCACTCCACCACCAGCCCCGGTAATCAGTACCTTCTCACCACTTTGTGATTTGCACCTCGAAAAAAGCACTCTAAAAGCCGTAAGTCCAGCCAAAGGAAGCGCTGTAGCCTCCTCAAAGGTTAGATGAGTGGGTTTATCGAAAATTTGCCCTTCCCCCACCACGATGTACTCCGAAAAAGTGCCGTTCGTAGGTAAGCCCAGTATGTGGTAATCCCTGCTTTGCATCCGTTCATCATCTCCCCAATGGATTCCAGGCTGGAAAATCACTTCCCGGTCATCGGCGGCTATGCCGGCACCGTCAGAACCGGGAATGAGCGGATACCGGACATTCGGGTACAACCCCTGCATAATGTAAACATCCCGATGGTTCAGAGCTGCTGCTTTCATCCGCACTAGTACCTCGGACTGGCCAGCCTTTGGGTTGGCTACTTCCTCCAAACCGGGGTGCTGGTTCTTTTCTTTCAAAACAAGTGCTTTCATTGGAAATGTAATTTCAAAAGGGCAAAGAAAGGCAATTGCAAGGCAGGAACTAAAAAAGGGTACGGTTTTTTACCGCACCCTTTGCTAACAAACAAAACCAACTAAAAACCAAGTAATTCTTCAAGATTTTACCGGTGGAACTACCGAAATAACCGTTTGGGAGTTCAAAAGGTTCGGTTTAGCAAAAAAAAAAAGTCGCCCACCAAGGACGACTCTTAACATTATTATCCCATGAACATATCCAAAACAAATAATCTTTATTCAAAAAGTGGATGAAAGGTTTGGTGGAGTCAGACAAATGCACTTACCTTAGCGCACGAAATCAGTTTCTACTGTTTCACAGAACGCTTGCTATTTGCAAATTATAGTCCCATGAACATGTCCTAAAACAAGGGCTGGCTTTCAAAAAGTCAGCCTTTTTTATTTTGTACCGGGATTAATGAGTCCGAACTTCCTCTACTCAAAAATAGGGAGCCGCCCCAGAAACAGAAGTTGGGACGACCCACTATTAACAAATTATAATCCCATGAACATATACAATTTCAACGGGCTGAAAACCTCTCCTCACGATTCCTTTACCGCCTTTCCGCCCTGACTCACCTGCTTTACAGGTGAAAAAACAGCAAGCCGCCAAAAAATTGCGGCCTGCTATTAACAAATTATAATCCCATGAACATATTCAAATTTGTGATCCCGCCTCTTTGTGCGGGAAATGTTGCCCTTGCCGCCGCTAATCAACTTTCACGATACAAATATGCAACGGCCGAATGCCTTGAACAAAGACAAAATTTCAAGCTTGTAATATTAATTTTATTCTAAATCAATTCCTTCTTTTTGAAATAGAGACCTGATTTGCAATCTAAAACACCTGATTAAACAAGCAGGTTTGGTAAAATTTGTGAGGGAAAAGTTA
This sequence comes from Bacteroidota bacterium, assembly GCA_016234735.1. Taxonomy (GTDB): domain Bacteria; phylum Bacteroidota; class Bacteroidia; order Chitinophagales; family Saprospiraceae; genus UBA6168. The sequence goes on from JACRAN010000107.1 coordinate 51,362, forward strand.
ATTTTTCGATTGGAAATTCTCAAAAATGGTGTGAAAAAAGTGCGGAGTTGATGGAAATACCTAAAAAAAAGAAGTCGCACTTGAATGGGTGCGACTCACTAGCAATGATAAAATTCCACGAATATGAATAACTTCTTTTGTGCTTTGGGGTAGTGATTGCCAGCAAGTCCGGCTTTCCTAACGCCCGGACTTGCTGGAATATTTTCAGGCTTACCTGATTACTTCAATCTTCTTGCTCAGTACTTCACCGTTTGCAAGCACTTTCACAGTGTAAACACCCGGCGTAAAAGTGGATACATCCACCATCATGCGTTTAGCGGTCATGCTGCCGGAGTCATACACCAGCCCGCCGACCATGTTGTACAACATCACCCGCTCCATCTCGTGGCCAATGCCATTGAGGTGAAGTGTGAAATCTTCGCTGGCCGGGTTCGGGAAAACGACGAGGTGGCTTTCATTCACTGGCTGCACACCCGTGTTGTCGTCATGACCAAATTCAAGTGTAAAGCTGTTGCCTTCCAGACCAGACATCTGGCCACTGCCGTTCATCAGACCGAGTGGGTTGAGGGTCACTTTAGTCGAGCTAGAGTTCGGACGATTACCGTTAACATCATCAATCACAATGAACTCCGCCACACCAATAATCCCATGCCCACTGGCAGCCAAGCCACTTGTCCTGGTGTATGCTGCATCGATTTTACCGGGCAGGGGCTTGTGGGTCATCGAAAGGATGGGTGAATTGTAGTCCATCCAGGCATTGTCGTTGAAATGGACGTTGACCTCAAAAAAGGCCGGGTCGTACAACAACTCGAAGGCCAGGCCATAGGCGTTGACCGCCGGGTTGGCGTAGTTGCCCAAATGGATGGGCGCATAAAAAACATCACCGATGGAAGGATTCTCCGGGAACACCGGTTCTTCGATGAAGAATGGTAAATCGCCGATGGCCTCGGCAGGTTCCGGAGTCAGGTTATTGTAATTTCCGTAAAACTGACCGATAGCGGTCGTGTCCACGGAACTTACAATCCCGTTGCCGTCGGTGTCAACGTATTTGACATCGTAACCCAGACCTGTGACATACAGGTTGTTCCAGTTAGTGGCATGTTGCCCGTACCAGTTCACCGAGCCGTTTGTCCGGGTCAGACCAACCTCGCCCATCGTCAGGCCAATGGGCAATACATCCCTGACATCTACCTTGCCATCCCTGGTGACATCGCCGGGCCAGACGCACTGGTTGCCCGCACATAGAACAGGTGCCTGTGGGTTAGGGATATCCACGATTTCAAGATATACTTTTACCAACTGACAGTTCCCCGGGTCGCCGCTGGGGCAATACTCAAACTCGAACTCATCGGCACCTGTTGCGTCCACATCAGGTTCATACACCAGCATGTTCACGCCTGAAAAAGTCTGGCCGTGCTGGCTCGTCACCGTGTTGTAGCCGGGATAAAAAGTCACTACCCCCAAATCGGCAGCACTGATTTGTGTGTATTCGTAATTTTGAAAAGGAAGATGGTCTCCCAGCACCAGCGGGGTGTTTTTTGGCGTAATCATATTGAATTCCGGAATTGCCGGATTCAAGTCACTGACCACGATGTAGCAATAGGCCGTATCATAACTGCCGTTGGGCGGCATCGCCCTGTATTTGAACCTGTCAACCCCTTCAAAACCGGCAGGTGGGGTATAGCGATAGACCCCTTTCCCGACCTGAGGCAAGTACACCAACGCACCCCCTTCTTCTGTGTTTGGATAGCCCGGTACACTTACATTTACAAGGTAAGTGCTGCCATTGTCATTGTCCAACAGGTGTATTTCTTCTATTTGTTCCTCAAGAGGGGTACCCACAATATCATCGAACAGGTAGGTGTTAGGCCCCTTCACGTTCAATACCCTTATCTCGGCTATCCGAACATCGCCAGCTGTATTTTCATAAATTACCTTGTCAAGCCCGACGTAGTTGACATCAGGCACGTACGTCAAGGCTCCCATGGTCGTATCGAGGTCACCGTGGGCAGGTGGCAACACCAATGAGTAGGAGGTATCAATGTCCAGCAACAGCACATGCGGTACATTCTTGTTAGTGGTGATAAAAACAGAATCGTAAGCGGGTTGCGTGGCCGGGTTGACACAAATGCTCACGGTGGCAACATCACAAGAACCCTGTGCATCACAAATCGTATAATTCAGGTTGGCAATCCCGGTGAAACCTGCCGCAGGCGTAAAAAGTATTTTGGTGTGCCCATTTGTATCAACCGCTGTACCATTGTTCACGTTGGGGATGTTTGCAATCACTAAATTGGTGCCGTTGGTGGTATCGTTCGCCAGTACATCGATTTCAATGGATTGCCCGGCAAGCGTTGTAGCATAATCGTCCGCTGCCGAAAGGTTGGAGGGAACAACGAGAAAATTGATGATTTTGTAGGCTTGTTGGTTGCCGCCATTGCCGTAAGGCAACCAATACCCGATGATGACGGTATCACGGCCCACAAACCCATTGTCAGGTTCGTAGTAAAAATTGTTGAGTTTGTTCCAACCACTCACCCCCTTTTTACCTTTCCCCTGTCCGTACTCGTTGCAACAGGAGGAAGGGGTGAAATAGTTTTTCCCGTGACTGACTTCGTTGTTGATTTGAGGAGGCGTCGCATAGCTGAAATGGTAGAAAGTGTGTTGATAGACCGTATTTTTCATCACGGTCACGTTCAGCACCTGAATGGTGGGCGTCTGAGCCTCCAGTTTAGAACCTCCCCAAAGAAAAAACGCTGCCGCCAGCAGCAGGGGAATTTTTTTGTAATTGTGTAGCGCTACATTCATGGATTCGTGGATTTTCATTGCTAATTAAAATAGTGTTTCAAACTTGCCATCTTCTTGTCGGGCAAAACAACCTACCCTGTTTCAGGATACAAGTTTAAACCGGATTGCAAAAAAAACCAAACACAAAAAAGTCCGGTTGTGGGTAAAAATTCAATATTCGTGAAAAATCCAACTAACTTCTAAAAGCCTGACATTCAATCAGTTAAAAACAAAAAATTCTTGCCTTCAAAAAACGGGTGTGAAATTTTTATTTTTCCCTATTTTTGAAATTCTTTGAAAAATTTTGTTTCTGAACGGACGGGAACCGGATTGTAATTTTCAAATCGACATCCCACCGCAGAATCAAAGATTTTCAAGGCTTAAAGTTAGAAACTTTTTTCAAAATGCAAAATAGCAAATTGTATTCCATACTTGAGAATTTTGACAAATATGAGCAAAATCGTCTCAAAAAATTTCTGACATCCCCCTATTTCAACCGGAACGAGGCACTCGTCCGGCTTTTTGACACCCTTGTCGGTCATATCAACGAGAAGCCACCAAAAGAACTGGAAAAAGAGGAAATCTGGCCGCTATTGTACCCTCACAATTCCTACGACGATGTGCTGTTCAGAAAAAACTGTTCCGACTTGCTCAAATTGGTGGAAAACTTTCTGGCTCAGGAAATTTACGAAGCAAACCCCATCCACCAGGCCACCTACCTGATTGAGGCCGTGACAAAGAAAAAAATGGAGAAACTCTACAACAGCACCATGAGGTCTGCCAGGAGATTGACGGGGCAACAACTTTTCCGAACAGCCGACTACTACCTGTCGCAATACCAGGTAGAGAAAAACTACTACGACTTGCTGGTGCTGGAGCATGACCGGACCGCCAAAAAAAATGAGGAAGAAATCCTGAGCAACCTGGACCGGTTTTTCATTGCCGAAAAATTGCGGTTCAGTTGCTCCATCCTCAGCCAACAGATATTAGCCTCCCATGAATACAATCAATTGCTGATTGATGAAATAGCGGCACTCGTTGAGAAACAAAAATTTGACGATGCCCCACCAATCGCCGTTTACTATCAAATTTTTCTAACCTACAAAGATTCAGAAAACACAGGCCACTATTTCAAATTGATGGAAATCCTTGAACAATACGGGGATGTTTTTCCCAGAAACGAAGCTGAATTCATCTATCAAGCCGCATTAAATTATTGCGTAAAAAAATTGAATCAAGGGAGCAGGCAATTTTTGGAAGAGTACTTCAATGTATTCGTAATTCTTTTAGAAAAGGAACTTTTGCTAACTGATGGAGAACTATCTCCTTGGCATTTTAGGAATATTGTAGTAATTGCATTGAGACTTGGAAAAACTGATTGGACAGAAAAATTTATACATGAATACAAATCTTATCTGCCAGAGACAATGAGGGAGAATGCAGTTTCTTTCAATACTGCCCAATTGTTTTTTTCGCAAAAAAGGTTTGAAAGAGTAATTGAATTATTGAGAACAGTTGAATATGAAGACATCACTTACAACTTGAATTCAAAGACTATGCTGTTGTCTACTTATTATGAAATAGATGAAATCGAACCCCTTTACTCTCTCATGGACAGTTTCAGAACCTACCTAAATCGCCACAAAGACATTTCTACTGCCAAAAGGAAACCTTACCTGAATTTAATAAAATTCGTAAAAAAGCTAAGTAGAATTGTTCCCGGAGACGCCAAAGCGATAAAAGTTCTAAGAGAGGAAGTTGAGCAAAATCAGGACATTTCCAGCCTAAACTGGCTCCGTGAAAAAATCGCCGAACTGGAATAAGGCTTCAAAACAAAATAGCACTGATTATCACCGCTTTGTGTAATAATACGACCACCACTCGTTTGCCCATCCCATCGCCACATGGACCAAGAAGGCTATCCAAATGGTGCCAGTCTTCAAGGTGAGCAGGCAGAGTACGATGCCGAGCGGCACCGCCCCCACCACCTCCTTCCAACCCTTCGCCACATGGACGAGGACGTAGAGTGAAACATTGATGGTGATGGCCAGCGGCAGGCCCATTTCTTCGTAGCAACTGAAAAACAGGAATCCCCGAAAGAGAAATTCGTAAGCCAACAGGTAGGCTGCCCAGGTCAGGGCACTGCCGATGAGCACTTTTCTTGGCCAGGGCGGCGTTGTCCGAATCATCGGGTACATGGCGAGGTTGTCCGGGGAGCGGGCTGCGAAGTAGTTCACCACCACCATGACGGCACCCAGGCCGAGCGTCCACAAAACCGTTGGGGTGAAATTCTTGAAACCAATTCCAATTGACTGAAAATCAACGTCTTGCACCAGACAAATGACCACAGGCACCACCCCAAAAACCAATACGCCCAGCCATCTGACAAAGTAAATCCAGTAGATTTTGGTCCTTTCTCCGCCCCATTTTTTTACAAAAACAGCCCGCAGGGAGACGGAATTCCAGGCAAAATAGTAAATGACATAGCCGACAGTCACGGCTAAAATGGCGAGGATGGCATTCATTGTTCAATTTCGGATTTCGGATTTCAGCGTAAAAATAGATTTTGAACTGAAAAACCCATGCAATTTCCGAATCCGATGCCTAATCCGTCTTCTGAAGGAGTTTAATCACCACCCGCTGGTTCTTGCGGCGGCTTGGGTGGCTGATGTCCTTGGTGACAACGCTTTTTTTACCCAGAACTTTGCGGGTAATCCGCTGACTGTCAATGCCTTGGCTTGTCAGGTACCCGATGACGGCATCGGCCCGGTTGGAGCCGAGTTTGAGGCAGTAGTCGTCGGTAGGGATGTTGTTGGTGTGGCCTTCCACGATGACGATCTGCCGGGGGCTCGCCCGCAGGAATTCCACGATTTTTTGCAGGGTTTCAAAGTCCTTTGGCTCCAGCGAAAAAGAATCGGCCTTGAAGTAAATCGTCGCCACGTATTTCACATCGAAAACGACGGTTTTCTGCGTGGTATCGGTGGGAGAGGCAGCCTCGGAGGGCGGGATTTCCAACGCTTCGTTCACCTCCTCCAACGTCGGGGCAGCCGTCGGGCCACCAACGTCGGGAGCCATCGACTCCGTGTTTTCGGAAGTGGAAGCAGTCGCTTTTTCCAAACCGGGAGGGGCGGGTTGATTGACAATTTCCGGCTCCTTCGCCCGCACAGGCTCCGCCGGTTTGGGTGGCTTGGGCGGCGGTGCTGTCACTTCGATGGTGCGGACTTTGGTCACCTGGCAGCCGTTGCTGGTTTCGATGGAGAGCGAGATGGATTTTTTGCCCGCCGAACCGTAGCTGACCGTGTGCGGCCCCGCCCCGGTCGCCCGCTGGGGCGTGGCACCCACGCCGAAATTCCACTCCCATTTTTTGATGCCGCCGGGGAAGGTGCTGGCATTTTTGATGGTCAGTTTTTGGCTTTTTTCGATTTTTAACTTGCTCACGGTGAAATGAGCCACCGGCCCCACGAAGGTGCCCGTGCCACCGAATTCCACCGAAAAACCGTTGCCGGTGTTCTGGTAGTTGTTCACCATGAGGGCGTAGCTTTTGCCAGCCTCCATGCGCAGCGGTGCCAGAAAATTATCCTTGTTTTCCCCACAACCGGGGTTTTCCACAATGTCGGTGGAAGCCGGACCGAGGCCGGTAGCGCCAGAACATTTTTGCCAGGCAGAAAAGGGCGCACCCACATCTTCACCGGCGGCCATGCAGCGTATCGGGATTTTCATGGCACAATCCGTCACGCCATTCGGCAGCAAAAACAGCACAAAGTCAAGGTCGTCGCTGGGCTTGATGGGGCTTAACGTGAAAGTCAGCGTACCTGATTCCTCGCAGGTCCATTTGTACCAGGCCGACTGCGACTCTTCCGGCACACAGATGCCCTTCGGAAGCTCGGCCCGGTTGCGCCCGGCGCTCATCATGCTCGGCACTGTGAAACCGGATTTGTCGCAAAGCACCACCGCCGTCGGGCAGTCCGACGACGGCGACGGAACGGGGTTGAAATTGTTGACGCAAAGCTGAAAAGTACCGGATTTATTGTTGCGGCCATCCACCCGCAGGTAGTAGGTTTCGCCGACCACGAGGTTGCCAACGAAGGTCTCCACGATGTTGTAGCCATGCCCATCCGAGATGCAGGCCACTTCCCGCAAGGCCGAACATTCCCCCCGATAGAGCGCAAATTGCGGGCTTTGCAGCGTACCGCCGGGGTTGTTTTTGATGGCGCCGATGACGCTGATGTTCGCAACGGTGGCCACTGCCGTGAACTTGAACCAGACATCGTTGTCCGCATCGGTGACGAAACCCGGAAAACAGATTGGATTGTTGGCGCCGGAAGGCGTGGCGGCGTAGTTGGTGAACTGCCGGGGCGAACTGCACCAGCCCGTCACGTCCTTCAGCACGAACGCCTTCGAGCAGTGGTCGTTGGCAGGGGCCGCCGACAGCCGAGGCATTGCGAAGCAAAGGAAAACCAGGATTTGTAAGCCGGGCAATTTGAAGTGCATCATACATTCATCCGTTCTTTTTGCGCAGGGCGCAACGGGACTGCGAAATTAAGGTCATTTTTCGAGGGAAAAATTAAAGGGGGTGTTAAACTATCGGATTTTATTTTCGACCAAACTGCCTAACTTTCCCGCTTGCAAAATTATTTCACGATGAAATTCCTCTTCACATTTTTCGCTATCTCCATGACAATCAACCTGTTGGCGCAACCTGCCCTGCCCGAGGAGAGCCTTCGCCAAAAAGCCGACGAACTCGCCCACCTGTTCATCATCGTGGACGGCCACGTTGACCTCCCGTACCGCCTCTCCGTAAAAAACTTCCGGCTCACGAAA
>JACRAN010000012.1 GCA_016234735.1 Bacteroidota bacterium
CTCCCGACGGTCGTAGTTGAAGGCAAATTTTGAAAGCGTCGAGTCGGCGTTGAGGAACAGGTCGTAGTAGCCCGCATCAAGGATTTGGGTCTGTACGCCGAGGAACACTTTCGATGCCACGATGCGCTGTTGCGGGATGAACTCCTCCGACACTGTGCCGTTACCCCCGTTTGCGCTGCCGCCTTTCATTTTATACACGCTCTCGCCGCCCCGCACGAGGTTGTCCGTTTCGATGGTTTCGTCCCGTCCGATGGTGTAGGCGATGGGGCGTTCCCGAGCGCTCGAAATCGCCATTTTGTACAACATCGGGATGAAAATTTCACCGCTGCCTGCGAGGTTGTTCACGTTTTCGTCGAGGGGGGCAGCGCAGAGGTAGAGGATGCCCTGCCCGCTTTTGAATTTGCCGAGGAAGGTGTTGCCGTCCCGGTACGTCAGCAGTTTTTCTTCGCCCCGGCTGGCGAGGGTGCTCAGGCGGTAGTTGGCCTTCGTGACGGGCAGTTTCAGGTTGGCCGATTTGTTTTCAAACACGTCCTTGAACACAAATTCCTGCGTGTTCACGTCGGCCACGTTGCGCTCCTGCTGCTCGAAAGCCTGCAATTCGTTGGCCGGAATACTTGCGAGGAAGGCGTTGTAGGAGCCGGTGTTGGCGGTGGCCGATGGGAAGACCAGCACGTTGCCGCCGTTGGCCACGTACTGCTTCAATTCCTGCGCCAGCCCGCTCGAAATCGAACCCAGGCCGTTGACCACGATGAGTTGGCAGGTCGGGAATGTGGAGTATTCGATTTGCCCCGCCGGTTGGTTTTTCACTTTGAAAAAACTGATGCCCCTGAACGCTGCGTCGAGGGAGTTGTTGGGCGACAATTCATTGATAACCAGCACGTTGATAGCTTCCGCCACGTTGTAGGTGAAAAAATAGCGGTCGTCGAACTGCACGGGGAAATCGGTGATGGCCAGTTCCGCCTCGTGCCAGCCGGGCTGCTGGATGTTCACCACCACCGTGTCGATGACGGACGAGTTGGCGGGGATGCTGAGTTCGCCGACGGGCTTGGTTTCGCCATCGTATTTCACCGTGAGGCGCACGTTTTCGGCAGGCTCGTTGCTCCAGTTTTTTACCTTGATGACCAACGGGTTGGGCTGGCTCAACATCTGCACCGGGGCCTCGAACCAGGCGCTGTCGATGCTCACGTTTTTCTCCACTACCGCCTGGAGCAGCACGAGGTTCACGGCCAGCAGTGTGTCTTTAAAATTTTCGAGGTCGCTGATGTTTTTCTGGAAATCGGAGATGACGTAGGAGATTTTGTTCGATTCCTTGCCGCTGCCGAGCGCCTGTTTTTGCCTCGCCAGTATTTGCGACAGCGAACGCACAGCAGGCGAAGTTTTGATTTCCTCGACCAGCCCGATGGCCTCCTCCTTGCTCACGAGCCGCTGGTGCCTCCCCTCGAAATCGTTGGTGAGCACCTGGAACCGGTCTTCGATGGCGTAGGCACTGATGATTTCCCTGGCCCGTTGCTTGGCCTTCTCCACCAGCGGCGCTTCTTCGCTCAAGGCGCTCATGCTGAACGAGTTGTCAACGAAAACACTCACGGCGTTCTCGCCTTTTTTCACCTCCACATCCTGCGGGATGAACGGCTGCGCAAACGCAAACACCAGGAATGCCACCGCGAGGCAGCGCATGAGCAGCACCAGCAGGTTGCGCAGTTTTTGGCGGGCGCTGGTCTCCTCCTTCACCTCTTTCAAAAACCGGACGTTGGTGAAATAGACTTTTTTGAACCGCCTGACATAAAAAAGGTGGATGATGATCGGGATGGCCAGTGCGGCCAGAGAGAACAGGAACGTCGGATATAAAAATTGCATGTCGGATGTTTGAACGCGACTTGAATGCGGCGGTTGATTGTACGCTTTAACCCGCAAATTGTTGTGGCAAAGCGGGGATTGCTTAATTTTCGGTGCCTTGCGAAAATGCAGCCCCGAAATTATCAGTATCCTGGCAGTTTTCTTACATTGCCTGACTTTTCTTCCCTAACGCTAAATTTTAAGACCATGAAAAAACACTACTTCCTGCTGCTGTTTCCTGTACTTTTCATGTTCTCAAACTGTACCTCAGCCAAAAAGCTCAAACAATCCGAGAAGAACATCGAGACCATCCGCCTCTGGTACGAAGAAGGCTGGAACCACAACCGAAACGAGGAACTCATTCCCAAGGTTTTTCACCCCGACTGGTCAGACGGCAACCCGCTCCGCCCCGACCAGACGGAGGGGCTGGAAGGCATGTACCAAACGGTGAAGTTTTACAAACATGCGTTCCCCGATGCGCATTTCACCATCACCCACCTCATTGCCGATGAGACCCATGCGGCCATCCGCTACGAGGTAGAAGCCACCCACCACGGTGATGCCTTCGGCATCCCTGCCACCGGCAAAAAATTCACCTCAACAGGCATTGTACTTTATGAAATGCGGGACGGGAAGATTTACCGGAGTTGGCAAGAATTGGATTTGATGGGCATTGTCAACCAGTTAAAAGATTGATTTTCAGTTAATTATCAGGTGTCAGTAGCTGGCATCGGAGAAAAACGCCCGCCAGAAAATGCGCACATGCGCCCACAGGTTTGACCAAAAACCGAAGTGCTTTTTCAACACCCCGTAGCGGTCTTTGAGCGACTGGCGGTGCCGTTGCTTTGAAATGCCGCCCGTCAGGTACTCTGCCAGCACGAGGTGGGTGTCCACGTTTTTCCTGCTTTTTTTCAAAATATCCAGCACCCAGTCGATGTCGGCGGCGAGGTTGTTTTCGATGAACCCGGGCACCACGCCCCGCCTCGCCACGAATGCCTGGTGGCACACGACCATGCCCATGCGCAGGTGCTCCCAGGTCAGGTTTTCCGGCAGTTTTTGGGTGGTGAGTTGGCTGCGGGTGCCGAGGTGGTGGCGGGTGAACGTCACCAACATGGCCTCGCCGTACAGCACGTCCGAGTCCGGTGTGGTTTGCAGCATCATTTTTTCGGCGGTCTGTGGGCTGAAAATTTCGTCCCCGGCGTTCAGGAACCAGACGAAATCGCCCGTGGCCATTCGCAGGCCCTTGTTCATGGCATCGTACAGCCCCCGGTCCGGTTCGCTGGCCCAGCGCAGGATTTTGGCGTTCAGCAATCGCTCGTTGGCCAATTCTGCCAGTTGGATGACGGTGACCGTGTGGTCGGTGGAGCCACCGTCCACGATGATGTACTCGATGTGCGGGTAGGTTTGCGACAGCACACTGCGGATGGTGCCACCGAGGTAGTAGCCGCCGTTGAAGACGACGGTGATGATGCTGAGGAGGGGCGGACGGACCAACATGGCGGCGAAGGTAAAAAATCAATACACAGCTTTTTAAACTTCATTTGGAAACCAAAGACTGAAAATTAACTTTGCCATAATTTATACCTAACCTTTCACTTTCACTAAACTTCAGGACTATGTTCAGACACATTTACTCAATCGCAGCTTGCGAGGCAATGGCTGTTGGCTTGTCGGCGCAAGTGACCACCTCATCCATTTACGGAACCGTGAGCGACGAATCCGGCAACTCGTTGCCGGGAGCCACTGTCACAGCCACGCACGTGCCCTCCGGCACTTTTTACGGCGTCGTCAGCAGGGAGGACGGCGGCTACACCCTGCCCAACGTCCGGGTAGGCGGGCCTTACAAAATCGAGGCTTCGTTTACCGGCTATCAAACATACACGCAGGATGAGCTTTTTCTGAAATTGGGCGAAAAACGCAAACTCGACCTCGCGATGAAAGCGGGCGTTGAACTCAACCCGGTAGAAGTGGTGGGTGACCGCACGGCCACCATCAACGCCGACCGCACTGGTGCCGCATCCTACATCACCACGGAACAACTGCAGACGCTCCCGACCATCACCCGCTCCACGGCTGACCTGACCCGGCTCAACCCCATGGCGGCAACGTCGGCAGATGGCGTCTCGTTCGCTGGCCGCAATGACCAGTTCAACAACTACTCGCTCGACGGTTCGATTTTCAACAACCCCTTCGGCCTCGACGCCGCCACACCCGGCGGCCAGGCTGATGCGCAAGCAGTTTCATTAGATGCCATCGATCAAATCACTGTAAACATCGCCCCCTACGACGTGACGCAATCGGGCTTCACTGGTGCATCCATTGATGCCGTCACGAAGTCGGGTACCAATAAAATCATGGGTTCCGTGTTCGGTTACTACCGCAACAAGGACATGGTCGGTGTGAAGGTGGACGGCACCGATGTGACCCGTGGCGACCTCAGCCAACTGCAAACCGGCTTCAGCATCGGCGGCCCTATCGTCAAAAACAAGGTGTTTTTCTTCGCAAACTTAGAGGTGGAGCGACGTAGCGACCTCGGCTCGTACTTCAATGCCAACCGGGGCACGGGTGCCGGGAACGAATCAAGGGTGCTGGCCTCCGACCTCGAAAACATCTCCAACCTGCTGCGGAGCGTGCATGGCTACGAGACAGGCGACTACGAAAACTACAAGCATGAAACCAACAACCAGAAGGGTATTTTCAAGCTCGACTTCAACCTGAGCAAAGCCCACAAGCTGACTACGACGTTCAATTTCCTCGATGCTTTTCGGGAAAAACCGGCCCACCCTTCGGCCATCGGTCGGCGTGGCCCAGATTTCCAGACCTTGCAGTTTCAGAACTCCGGCTACCGTATCAACAACAAACTCTACTCCGGTCTCGTGGAGTTGAAATCCATTTTCGGGAACAAATTCGCCAACAAATTCCAGGCAGGTTTGACCGCCTTCCGCGACAGTCGTGATCCGTTCAGCGACCCCTTCCCGGTGCTGAACATCGGCAAGGACGGTGTCCGCTACATCGTGGCGGGCCACGAGCCGTTCTCCGTCCACAACGTGCTGGACCAGGACGTGATCCAGGTGAAGGACAACTTCAACATCTACCTCAGTGGCCACACCCTGACCCTCGGCACGAGTTTCGAGCGCTTCGATTTCAACAACTCGTTCAACCTGACGGGCTACGGTGCCAGGGTATTCTTCCCGGATGTGGACATTGCCGATGCGGCAGCCCTCATCAACTCTCCTGAATTTGCGCAGGAGGTGGCAGATGCCCGCGCAGCATTTGACAACAACAACAAAAACAACACCTGGGCCTTGGCGGAAACGAACATGGGCCAGTGGGCCTTCTACGCCCAGGACGAATGGAGCGTGAACGAAAAACTGACCCTGACGCTTGGCCTCCGTGCAGATGTGCCGCTGTATTTCGACACCAAAGAAAAAATTGAGGAAAACATTGCCCGCAACTGCTGCTACGACCCGACCATCACGTACTACGACGAGGCTGGCGATGCCATCAACTTCGACCACACGGTGCTGCCGGAGCAAAAACCGCTGCTCTCGCCCCGCCTCGGTTTCAACTACGAAATCGGCGACGAAGGCAATGCCCAACTGCGTGGCGGCACTGGCCTTTTCACCGGCCGCTTCCCGTTCGTGTGGATTGGCAACCAGGTGGCCAACCCCAACTTTTTCTTCTACTGTGTGACCGATCCTGATTTCAAGTACCCGCAGGTGTGGCGCTCCAACCTCGGCTACGACCGCAAGCTGGGCCAGGGCTGGACGTTTACCTGGGACCTGATTTACACCAAAGATGTCCATGCTGCCATGGTGAAAAATTACGGCCTCCGCCTCCCCGGCGGTACCCTGCAAGGCCCCGGCAGCCGCCCGATTTACCGCCTCGAAGACCGTGCGCAGGTGTTCGGCGGGGCCACCAACGCCTACGTTTTCACCAACACCGATGAGGGCCGTGTTTTCAACACAGCCGTTCAGTTGGAAAAAACCTTCGACAGCGGCCTGCGGGCAACACTGGCCTACAACTACCTCGATGCGCAGGATGCGGCCTCCATCGATGCCGAAATCTCCTCCGATGCCTACGACCGCAACCCGGCCAATGTCGAGCATTCCAACACGCCGGTACTGGCCCCGTCGCTCTACGGCAACAAGCACCGGGTGGTGGGCAGTTTGTACCAAAAATTCAGCTACGGCAACATGGCCACGCACATCGCCCTGTTCATGGAGTACGTGCAGGGAGGGCGGTACAGCTACACGTATTCGGGCGACATCAACAACGACGGCTCCGGCCTCAACGACCTGATTTACATCCCGACGGACTCGGAAATCGACCAGATGAACTTCGGAGGCGATGCCGGGGCACAACGTGGTGCCTTCAAAAAATACATTGCACAGGACGACTATCTGAGCGAAAACCGGGGCGGGTTTGCAGAAAAATATGGTGCCGTCAGCCCGTGGTACAGCCGCTTTGACCTCCGGGTGATGCAGGAACTGGGCCTCTCCAATGGCCACAGCATCTCGTTGAGCCTCGACGTGCTGAACTTTGGCAACCTCCTCAGTTCAAAGTGGGGCGTTCGGCAGGCAGCGACTTCCACCGGCCTTGCGCAGCCCATCGGCGTGTCGGTGGATGGTGCGACCGGCACCCCGACGTACAGCTTCGATGCTTCGTTGGACAAAACTTTCTTCAACGATTTCAGCCTGGCTTCCCGCTGGCAGGCGCAGTTGGGCTTGCGGTATAATTTTTAAACAAGGGGTGTTTTTGTGAAAATCAAAAGCCCTCCCGAACACTCGGGACGGGCTTTTGATTTTCACCTCCTCACTGTTTGCAACTGCTAAAATTTGACCATGCCTCGGCTCCACCAAAAAATTATCTGCCTGCTGCTCGGCATACTGCTCGTACTGACGACCATCTACCGGCTGGAATGGTTTGCACAATTCTATTTTGGGGCTTGGTTTTACATGGCGCTGGTTCCCTGTGCGCTGGTGTTCACCGCAGGTGCTCTGGGCAGTTTTTTCGGGAAAAAGGGCGTTTGGGCAGCGTTGGGCGCACTGGTTTTTTTGGAAATGGGCGTTGCGGTTGCCCTCCGACTGACAGCGGATGGGACGCAGCTTCCGCCTGGCTTGACGCATTTGATGCGGTACGTCCACATCCGGCACGACCGGGGCAACATCGTCTTCCACGAGCAGCACGGACGCTGGGACGAGCGGCTGTTTTACACCCTGCGCCCCGGCATGTTTGAGTACCGCAGCCGCGAGTTTTCTACCACCTTCGACGTGAACAGTGCCGGTTTCCGGGACGATGAAACCGCCCTGATAGCACCGGAAATCATCTTCCTCGGCGACTCCTACACGATGGGCTGGGGGGTGGAGCAACCGGAAACTTTCGCCGAAGTAGCTGGGACGCAACTTCAAAAGCGGACCCTGAACGCAGGCGTCAGTTCCTACGGCACGGCGCGGGAACTGCTGGCGCTGGAAGGCTTGCAGTTTGACGGCTGCCCGCTGGTTGTCCTCCAATTTTGCCTCAACGACGAGGCGGAAAACCGCTCGTTCGTGGAAAACGGCTTCCGGCTGAAAGTATCGAAGCCGGAAGTTTTTCAGCGGGAGGTGCGCTGGGGCAGTGTGGCGGAGCATTGGTTCCCGCTCAAGTACAGCCATGCCCTGCTCACCTGGGCGGTGCAAAACGTCGAGGAATTGCTGGTGAATATCGTTGCTTCGCCGGGTGGCGAGGCAGTTCCCGAAGGCGGGATGTCCGGGCAGGGCGTTGCCGATTTCTTCTCCATCCTCCAGCGTGTTCAAGCGCGCTGCGGCGGCCAGGTGGTGGTTTTCCACACGGGCGTTCAGGAGACGACGCCCGCCATTTTCCAGCAATTCCAGGCATGGATGACGGAGCATCCGATGGAAGGAATTTGGCTGTTCCCGTCCCACGAGCACCTGACGGCGAAGGAATATTTCACGCTCGATGACCACTTGAACGTTGAGGGGCACCGGCTGCTGGGCACCGCACTGGCAGCATTCATCCTGGAAAACAGGCTGTTGGAAGCGGACAGGTAAGCCAGGGACAAACTCATTCTTTTCCTTTCAAAAATACCCGCTCCACCAAATCGCTCCCAAATGCATACGGCAGGTACGCCAGCGAAGGCATCGGCCTGGTAATCAGGAAGTTGGCCAATTTCCCACGGGCGATGGAGCCGTAATTTGCCGCCGCTTCGAGCGCAAAAGCGCCGTTGAGCGTGGCGGCCTGGATGGCTTCCTCCGGCAACATTTTCAGTTGGATGCAGGCCAGTGAAACCACGAACGGCATCCTGCCGGAGGGCGAGGTGCCGGGGTTGAAATCGCTGGCCAGTGCCACCGGGATGCCTGCCTCGATAAGCCCACGGGCGGGCGGGCGGTGGTCGTCGTTCAGGAAAAACGGGGCGGAGGGGAGCAGCGTGGCGATGGTTTCACTGTTTTTCAAAGCCTCGATGTCGGCATCGTCCACCACTTCGAGATGGTCCACGGAGACGGCCCCGTGGCGCACAGCTGCTGCGATCCCGCCCATGCAGTTGAACTGATTGACGTGGATTTTCGGGCGAAGGCCGTAGCGGGCACCTGCCGCCATGATTTCCTCCGTTTCGGCCACGCTGAATGCTAATTTTTCACAAAAAACATCGATGTAGTCGGCCAGTCCCTCGCCGGCGATTTTCGGCAGCATCTCGTTGATAATCAGGTCGATGTAGCCCTGCCGGTTGCCGTTCCGGTAGGCCATCGGCACGGAATGGGCACCGAGAAATGTGGCCTTGATGCCCACATCGCTTGCCTCCTTCAGCCGCCGAATGACCCGCAGCATTTTCAGTTCGCTTTCCACCGTGAGGCCGTAGCCGCTTTTGATTTCGAGAAGGCCCGTGCCCGATTTTCGCACCTCCTGCAACCGCTCCTGCGCCTGCCCGAACAGCACCTCCTCCGGCGTTTCCTGCAAGCGGGCTGCGGAGTTCAGGATGCCGCCGCCCCGTGCGGCGATTTCCTCGTAGCTCCGCCCCTTGATGCGGTCAACCCACTCCTCCTCCCGGTTTTTGGCGAAGACAAGGTGCGTGTGCGAGTCGCACCAGCACGGCAGCACAAACCGCCCGGTGGCATTGAGAATCTTGTCGGCACGTTCGGGGCAGTTTTCCATTTCCCCAAAATCCGTAATCCGTTGATTCTCAACGAGCAGCCAGGCATTTTCGATGACTGGGAGTTGCGCCAATTCGCTGCCCCGCAGCGGCTTCGTTCGAGGGGTTTCCTCAGCGAGCACGAGTTGGTGGATGTTGGTGACCAATAGAGATTGAGACATGCGGGCAATTTTTTTGCAAAAATAAGAAACCTGAACCGCCTGCTTTGTTTTCGGGGCAGGATTGGAGAACGGATGAAACGGATTTGGCGGATTGAAACGGATTTTTTTTGTTTGACCTGACATAAAACCAAGAAATCCGTTCAAATCTGTTGTATCCGTTTCATCCGTTCTCCAATCCTGTCATGCGTGGTTCATGGGTCATTCACTCACCTTTTTGCCCACCACTTTTCCATATTCCAAGTTTCGTTACCTTTGGCGCAAAACATCAAGCTAAGTAATCAACCAAATTAGTTTTGACTACTTGTTTGCCGCTCTGTGTCTCTGTGCCTCTGTGTTTATTTTTAACAACACAGAGGCACGGAGGCACAGAGAACAATTGAAAAACCAGCGTACTACTTACCTGTCACGAATCACGACACACCAATGAATTTCAAGAAACTCGTTCCCCACCTCATCGCCTTTTTCATTTTGCTCATCGTGGCATTCGCCCGTTTTGCGCCCATCGTTTTCGGTGGGAGAACCCTGCAACAGAGCGACAACCTCCAGGCGCTCGGTATGCAGGCGGAAATGCGCAAAATCCACGACCAGACCGGCGAGTACCCGCTCTGGACCAACGGCCCGTTCTCCGGGATGCCCGCTTACCAGATTTTGTACCCGACCGGCAACCCCATCAAATATGTGTTCAAAACCTTCCTGCTGGGCAACGACATGGCCCCGCCGCACACCGGCATCCTGCTGATGATGCTCGGTGTGTACCTGCTGCTGGTGGTGCTGCGGGTCGATTGGCGGCTGGGCATCGTCGGGGCCATCGGCTTCGGCCTGGCGGCCAACAACATGGACCTGGTGCAGGCCGGGCATTCCACCAAAATCATCGCAGCGGCCTACATCGCACCGATACTGGCGGGGCTGGTGCTCACCTTCCGGGGGAAATACTGGCTCGGTGGCGGCCTGCTGGCGCTTTTCACCGCTCTGCAAGTCTTCGCCAACCACGTCCAAATCACTTACTACCTGTTCGTCACACTGCTCATCTTCGGCATCGTGTACCTGTGGGATGCGCTGAAAAACGGCTGGATGCGCCGCTTCTGGACGGCAGCGGGCGTATCGTTGCTGGCGGTCGGGCTGGCCGTGGCCACCAACGCCAGCCGCCTGATGACCACGCAGGAATACGCCGACGAGACCATCCGGGGACAGTCGGAACTGACCAAAAAAACCGACAGCAGCGGCTCCACAGCGGAGGAGGGCGGCGGTTTGTCCAAAACCTACGCCTTCCAGTACAGCTACGGTATGCTCGAAACCTACAACCTGCTCATCCCGAATTTCATGGGCGGCAGCAGTTCCGAAGGCTTCGCCAGCGACCCCAACAGCGCTACCATCGTTGCCTTGCGGTCGATGAAAAACTCGGACGAGGCCGTACAACTTGCGCAGCAGACCTCGCACTACTGGGGGTCGCAGCCCTTCGTCGGCGGCGGGCTGTACATGGGAGCGGTGTTCGTGCTGCTGTTTTTCATGGGGGCTTTTTTGGTGAAACAACCGATACGCTGGTACGTGATTGTCTCGCTGGCGCTGGCCGTGATGGTGGCCTGGGGCAAAAACTTCCCGGCTTTCAACTACTTCCTGTTCGACCACTTCCCGATGTTCAACAAGTTCCGGGACCCGAAAATGATTCTCATCGTCGGCACGGTGCTGCTGGTGACGCTGGGCATCCTCGGTTTGCAGGCATTTTTTGATAAAAAAATCGACAGAAAAGAACGGCAAAGGGCGCTGCTGATGGGTGGTGCCATCACCGGGGGCCTGATTTTGCTGGGCTTCCTGCTAAGTTTCACTTTGGATTACCAGAAGGAAGGCCAGGCTCTGCCGCCAGCCATTGCCAGCGCCATTGCCGAGGACCGGGCTGCGCTGTTGCGGGCAGATGTGCTTCGTACGCTGGTGTTCGCGGGATTGGCCTTCGGCATACTCTGGTTTTGGCTGAAAAAAAGTTTTTCGCCCGTGTTCGCCATCTTCGGCATTGGGCTGCTGGCCACGGTCGATATTTGGGCGGTGGGCGCCCGGATGCTCACGGACGAGGACTACGTGACTACGACTGCCAAACAATCGTTCACGGCCCCGACCAAAGCTGACGAGGAAATCCTGAAAGACAAAGACCCGCACTTCCGGGTGGCGGACTTCCGGCGGGGTATGCCGTTCTCCAATGCGCTGACCGGCTTTCACCACAAGAGCGTCGGGGGCTACCACGCCGCCAAACTCATGCGCTACCAGGAAGTCGTCGAGCGCTACCTCAACGACCCGGCCACGAGCCAGCATATTTACGGGATGCTGAACGCCAAGTATTTTATCAACAACAAGGACCAGGCGCTGACCAATCCAAGTACCTGCGGCAATGCGTGGTTCGTGCGGGAGGTGCAGACCGTGGCTGACGGTGATGCCGAAATTGCGGCCCTCGCCGACCTTCGCCCGAAGGAGAAGGCGGTGGTGCAGCAATCGTTCGCCGGTACATTGCAAGGCTTCACGCCCAGCTTCGACAGCACGGCCACCATCCGCCTGACCCGCTACCATCCTGACACACTGACCTACGCCTATTCGGCAGCCAGCGACCAGTTTGCGGTGTTCTCCGAGATTTACTACCCGCCTGCGAAGGGCTGGGGCATGTACTTAGACGGAAAGAAAACGGACGATTTCATCAAAGTGGACTTCCTGCTGCGGGGTGCCAAACTGCCTGCCGGTCAGCACGAGTTGAAGATGGTGTTTTCACCAAAATCCTACCACACGGGCGAGGCGATTACCATGATTGCGGCGCTGGTGGTGCTGTTGCTGGCAGGATGGGGCATCTACTGGTTCACCAGACACTACGAACTGCCAGAGCCGGGGAACCTGCCAGGAGCCGATGCGAAGGAACGCCCGGTGGCGGTGGTGAGGAAGCCGAAGAAAAGGAAATGACGAAATTTGGAAATTGAGAAATTGGAGGGCGGGGGTGGCTTCGGGCTGAGACAATATGTTAGAATCAGGATTTACAAGATTAGAGAATTTTCAGAATCAACATTTGCACGAATCCAGTAAATTCTAAAATTCTGTAAATTCTAATTCTGACAAACACCGTCAGAATCAGGATTTACAAGATTAGAGAATTTTCAGAATCGCCAGTTGCACGAATCCAGTAAATTCTAAAATTCTGTAAATTCTGATTCTGACAACAAACATCCTGACAACAAACAAACAAACTATGATAGACGATCCACTCACCTACAAAATCATCGGCTGTGCCATGAAGGTGCACAAAATCTTGGGGCCGGGATTTCAAGAAGTAATCTACCAGCGGTGTTTAGCAATCGAGTTTCATGATGCTGGACTGAGTATCATAAGGGAGCAGGAGCATACTATTTTCTACCGGGGTGCGGAAGTTGGAACGAGGCGGGCTGATTTTGTGGTAGAAAATAAGGTAGTCGTGGAAATCAAAGCCTTGGTCAACTTAGAGGCGGTACATATTGCACAGGCAAAGAATTACACTGTCGCTTATGACTTCCCGAAGGGATTGCTGATTAACTTTGGTGCTCAAAGTTTGCAGCACAAGCTGCTGTTTAATCCAAAATACAATCAGGGTCAGAATCAGGATTCACAAGATTATGTAACCGCTGATTTCAATCGGCGTGCAAACAAAAAAAGGGAAGTAGCAAATGCCACTTCCCTTTTCCAATCAATCAATCAATTCTACATCACCCCTCTCACCTCTCACCCCTCACTCCTCTTACCTCTCTCACTTCTCACACCACAGGCACCGCTTTCGGAGGGCACCAATCGCTTTCTCGGTTGTTGGTAGCGATGAACTTGAACTGGTACAAGGCATTCACGCCACTGGGCTGACCGGTCATTTCAAAAGCGAGTTTGGTGGACATCAGGCCGTTCGTCCAGGTTTCGCCGTTGTCATCGGAACGTTGGCCCACAATGGCATTGATTTCCAGCGGGTCGTCGGCTTTCAGTACACATTTCACCACACCACGACGGGGGTCATCGCCACCCGATTTCATGGTTTTTATCACCGGGAAAGCCACTACGCCCGTCTTGCGGCTCGGAATCTTGGCCAGCACGAAGCCGAGGAACTGGATGAACGCCGCAGGGTCTGGCTTGGAACCCATCACTGCTTCCAATGCCTCCACCAATAGGTCGAGGACATCCAACAGGTCTTTGCGACATTTGTCTTTGTCGGTCGTGCGGTCCGTGCCGCCGTAGGTTTCGGCAAGGGACAGACTTTCATTGTAAAGAAGGCTTTTGGCCTCCACTGCCAAAACCTGGGCAGACTGCCCGGTGTAATCGGGATTCCCTTTCCCTTTTTCGACTACCGTGCTGGCAAAACTCTTTAATGGGCTGTCTCCTTTTTGGCGATAGTCCTGACGGTTCACTTTATTGATTATTACCATAACCAAAAGAAAATTTGCGCAAGGTGCCAGGGTTGAAATCCGGGTTTTGCTCAACTTTCAATGCCCATGCATCTCACTGTTGAAAAAAAATTGCTAATCAAAAATCAATGATTCAGCGGCAACTAACATGCCAAATAATTATAATATGTAATTTTCTTCTCCCACCGCCCCACCTCACAGGGGTCTTTAGCCTTGCGGTTGCACATCTTCAGTAATGACTTGATAACCAATGCATTATAACTTCGGCAATGTTCCAACAATATATTTACACGTTACTATTTATCAGGGCAATGCGCATTTCCCTGATAAATAGTAGCATTTCCCTGATAACGATGCGCATTCCTGTATCAACTATGCGCATCGCTTTGGCGGGAATGTCCCTTCCACTGATGGCTATCAGCATGGCCATTGCGGCAATGGGTATTGGTGGAGTGGAAAGTAGGGTGATTTTGGAAGGGCAGGAAGTCTAAGGGGGAAAATCTTGGTGGTGGGTCAATTGGGTAATGCCAGTTTTCCGAAATCTTCAAGATATCATGTGCGCCCTAAAGTTATGACCCCAAAATGCGACATGAAGATATGACCCCGAGATCATTGAAATAC
>JACRAN010000116.1 GCA_016234735.1 Bacteroidota bacterium
CGCCGAGCTACGCACTCGACCCGCTGGCCCTCGAAAAAGCTGCCGCCGATTTCCCGAATGCCCGTTTCATCCACCTCGTGCGCCACCCGTACAGCATGGTCAAGTCGTTCGAGAAGTACCACATGGACCAAGTGCTGTACCTGCACCCGCACGAGTACTCGCCCCAGCAGTTGGGCGAGTTGGTGTGGTGGCAAAGCCATCGGAACACGCAGGAGTTTTTGAAAAAAATCCCTGCCGACCGCCAGTTCCGCATGGTGTACGAGGATTTGGTGAAAAAACCGGAGCCGGTCATGCGGACGATGTGCGCTACGCTCGGCATCCCGTTCCACGAGAACCTGCTCGACCCCTACCGGGATTTGGACAAAAAAATGACCGACGGCATCCACCACGACAGCCGCTCGATGGGCGACACTAATTTTGACCAAAAGAAAAAAATCGATGCCGCCAAAGCCGACGACTGGCAGGGCGTTTTGGAAGATAATTTCTTGTCGGATGAAACTTGGGAGGTGGCGGAACAGCTTGGCTATCAGGCGATTTACGATTTACGATTTACGATTTACGATTCAAAGTCAGGGGAGAAATCAAAGTTGCCTCCTGACTTCGAAACCGTAGCCACCGAGCTGGACACCTCCGAAATCCGAATCCCGATAGCTATCGGGACGAAATCCGAAATCGCCATCATCGGCATGGCCTGCCGCCTGCCCGGTGCCCGAAATATCGAAGAATTTTGGCAAAACCTCCTCGAAGCCAAAGATGTCAGCCACCAAATCAGCAATGCCGACCTCGAAGCCGAAGGAATCGTAAATCGTAAATCCCAAATCGTAAATCGAACCTATGCTCTCGACGACCCCTACGCCTTCGATGCAACTTTCTTCGGCTATCACCCGAAGGAGACCGAAATGACCGACCCACAGCACCGCATTTTCCTCGAAACAGCCTACGAAGCGCTCGAATCCGCCGGGTACGACCCGTACCGTTTTGGAGGCAACATCGGCGTGTTCGGCGGTGTGTCCAGGAACACCTATTTTACCAATAACCTCCTGACAAACAAGGAGTTACTCGAAAATTCCGGCGGCTGGTACCAGGAGATGCTCGCCAGCGACTCCACCTTCAGTGTCAGCCGGGTAGCTTACAAACTGAACCTTCGAGGCCCTGCCGTCAATGTCCAGACGGCCTGCTCGACGGGTGGCGTGGCCATCCACCTCGCCTGCCAGAGTTTGCTCAACGGCGACAGCGATATGGTGGTTGTGGGTGCCGGACGTGTGCAGGCACCCGTGCTCGGCGGCTACGAACCAGTGGAAGGCGGGCCGCTATCGCCCGACGGCACCTGCCGGGCTTTCGATGCCAGCGCCAACGGCATGGTGCCGGGGCACGGCATGGCAATGCTGGTGCTGAAAAAACTCGACCGGGCCATCGAGGATGGCGACCACGTGTGGGCGGTCATCAAATCCAGCGCCATCAACAACGACGGCTCGGACAAGACGGGCATCACGGCTCCGAGCAGCCGGGGGCAGGCTGCCGTCATCCGTGAAGCCATCAAAAAAGCGGGACTCACCGCTGCCCAAATCGGCTACGTGGAGACGCATGGCACCGGCACGTTCATCGGCGACCCCATTGAAATACAGGGACTTGTGGAGGGATTTCGGATTTCGGATTTCGGATTTCGGAAGCATACCGTCCCTATCGGATCGGTGAAAACGAACGTGGGACACCTCGATGCCGGGGCCTGCATCGTGGGGGTGATAAAAACGGCACTGGCGCTGTACCACGAGGCGCTGCCGCCAACCTTGCATTTTGAAAAAAACAACCCGCAGATTGACTTTGCGAACTCGCCGTTTTTTGTGAACAACAAACTGAGGCCCTGGGAACGGGGAGCCGAACCGAGGCGGGCGGGCGTGAGTTCGTTTGGGTTGGGCGGTACGAATGCGCACATCATTTTGGAGGAAAGCCCCGATTTACGATTTACGAATGACGATTTACGATTGCCGCAGTTGATGCTGGTTTCTGCGAAAACGGAACAGGCATTGGAGCAATCGAGCATACGGCTGCTTGATTTTTTTGAAAAACATCCTGAAACCAAACTGGCCGATGCATCCTTCACGCTCGCAGTTGGCCGGCCTCATTTTTCAAAAAGAAAAGCCCTGCTTTTTGCCGAAGGCAAAGAAAAACCAGAGGCCATCTCCGCCCAATCGTCAATCGTCAATCGTCAATCGTCAATCGTCATGATGTTCCCCGGCGGCGGTGCCCAGTACGAAGGCATGGCCCGTGACCTGTACGAATCGAATGATTTTTTTAGGCAACAAGTAGATGTCTGTTTCGATATTTTAGAGAAAAATCATGGGCTGGACATTCGTGAAATTATCTTCCCAACCTCCGAAATCCGTAATCCGAAATCCGAAATCGAGCGCCCCGCCACCGCCCTTGCCTCACTTTTCACCATCGAATATTCGCTGGCCAAACTCTGGCAACACTGGGGCATCCAGCCCGCCGAACTTATCGGGCACTCGATGGGCGAGTACACGGCAGCCTGCATCGCCGGGGTGATGTCGCTGGAAGATGCGCTGGGACTGGTGGCCGTGCGGGGCAAGCTGTTTGAGACGCTGGACGGCGACGGCGGCATGTTGAGCGTGGCGTTGACCGAAGAAAAACTGCAGCCCTACCTCGATGCCGACCACACGATTTCGGTCATCAACAAGATGGACAACCTTGTGGTCAGTGGCACTGCGGTAGCCATTGACCGGCTGCAGGAGCTACTGGTTGCCGATGGGGTGGATTGCTCAAACATCCACATCAAAGTCCCGGCACACTCGCCGCTCATCGAACCGATTTTGCCGGCATTCCGGAAATACCTCGAAACAATCGAACTGCAAGCTCCGAAAATCCCCATCGTCTCCAACGTGACCGGCACCTGGATGACGGCGCAGGAAGCAACCTCAGTGGATTACTGGCTGCGCCACCTCCGCCAAACCGTGCGCTTTGCAGACGGCCTGGCTACCCTGATGCCATCTGATTTCGAATTTGGGATTTCGGATTTCGGGAGAACCCATCCCGAAATCCGAAATCCGAAATCCGAAATCAAGAATCGTATCTTCCTCGAAGTGGGCCCCGGGCAGACCCTCAGCACGTTTGCCCGGGCCACTCCCACGCCCGCCGCCGACCAGCGGCTGGTGCTGGCATCGGTGCGGCACCCGAAGGAGGTGCGCAACGACGTGGAGTTCATTTTGAAAACCGTCGCCAAAATCTGGGTGAGCGGCGTGGAGGTGGACTGGCAGGCTTTTTACGGTGGCCGGCGATTTAAACGGATTCCGTTGCCAACATATCCGTTTGAAAAAAGGAAATTTTTTATTCCTCCGAAAAACACCGTCAAGCCCTGGTTTGACGAAGAAGAACAAGTACAAGACATTGACTTTCAACAATTTAACCTCCCCCTCCAACCTGTCGGGCACGAACTCGGCAGCATATTTCAGACTATGGCAGAAACAACATCACGCTTGCCTATCCTGATGGGCGAAATCAAGCAAACCCTTCACGAACTCAGCGGCCTGGAACCTGCCGACATGGACGAACAGGCCTCGTTCCTCGAACTCGGTTTCGACAGCCTCTTCCTCAGCCAGGTAGTCATCAAATTCAACTACAAGTTCAAGCTGGACCTGAGTTTTCGGATGCTCTTCGAGGATGCGCCGACGATTGCAGCACTGGCGGAATACGTAGATTCGGCCATTCCTGCGGAATTGTTCCAACCAGTTCCCAAACGTGTCAGCACCACTGCGCCGACAAACCAACCTGTGCAAAATGGCTACTCAGATGGTACCCCGAACGGACAAGTTTGGCCGCCAATTCCGCCTCAACTCAACGATTTGGCGAAGGTGGCTGAAAGCTCTCCGGTCATCCAGCAACTCATCCAGCAGCAGTTGCAAATCATGCAACAGCAGTTGGCATTGTTGCAGGGAGGTGGTTTGCAGTTGGCAGTCCGCAGTCCGCAGTGGGCAGTAGAGCCTCCGCAACCGGCAATTCCCAATTCCCAATTCCCAATTCCCAATTCCCAATTCCCAATTCCCAATTCCCAACCACAAGCGTCTGACATTCAGCGAAATGCGAAGGGTGTGACCGCCAAACTGAGCAGCTACAAAAAAATATCCGGTGGCGACGACCTCACCGAACGTCAGCGCAAGGGCCTCGAAGACTTCATGTGGCGCTACGCCGCCATGACCCCCAAATCGAAAGAATTGGCGCAGCGCCACCGCCAATGGTACGCCGACCCCCGCAGCGTGACCGGGTTTAGCAAGTTATGGAAAGAAATCTGTTACCAGATTGCCCACGAGCGCTCGAAAGGGTCGAAAATTTGGGACGTGGACGGCAACGAATACGTGGACTACGTGATGAGTTACGGCGTGGCGCTGTTCGGCCACATGCCCGATTTCGTGGAGGAGGCGGTGGCCGCTGCCCTCAAGCGGGGCAACTCCATCGACCTGCTGCCGCCGGAGGCAACCGACGTGGCCCGCATCATTTGCGAGTTGTCTGGTTTCGACCGGGCAACCCTGGCCAACACGGGCACGGAGGCGGTGCTCGGTGCCGTCCGTGCCGCCCGCACCGTGACCGGGCGTGACCGGATTGCCGTTTTCGACACCGACTATCACGGCATGATTGACCAGTTCATGGTGCGGGGCATCCACCTGAAAGGCGAAAACAAGACGATGCCAAGCTCGCCCGGCGTGCCGAAATTTTTGGTGGAAAACACGCTCGTGCTGGACTACGACGACCCGGAGGTGCTGGAAAAACTCGAAAAAAACATCCACGAACTGGCGGCGGTGGTCATTGAACCCGTGCAGGCCCAAAACCCGCACTGGCAACACCCGGAGCTTTTCCGTGCCATCCGAAAAATGACCGAAAAGCATGGCGTGGCGCTTATTTTTGACGAAATCATCAACGGGTTCCGGCTCCACCAGCGGGGTGCCCAGGCATGGTTTGGCGTGGAGGCCGATATTTGCGCCTACGGCAAAAGTATCTCCGGCGGCCTGCCGCTCGCAGCCATTGCCGGGAAGGCAAAATTCATGGAAGCCTTCGACGGTGGCCCCTGGAACTATGGCGACGACAGTTCGCCCGACGGCGTGATTGCGTATTTCGCCAGCACGTTCATCAAAAACCCCATCAGCGTGGCGGCGGCTCATGCAGCCCTCACGGAAATCGAGCGGCGAGGCCCGGCCATGCAGCAGGATTTGAACGAAAAAACACAACGGTTTGCAGAGCGCATCCGGGAGATTTTGCTGCGCACGAAAGCGCCGATGATGATTCAGGCTGCGTCCTCGTTTTTTATGATAAAAAATGCCGATGCCAGCCCACTCACGCGGTTGTTCAACTACTTCCTCCGGGCGAGGGGCGTGAACATCCGGGAGCGGCCCTGCTTCATCTCGACGGCACACACCGAAGCAGATTTTGAAAAAACCTACCAGGCATTTGAGGATGCCATCCACGACATGTTCGAGGCCGGGCTGCTGGAACCGTGGGAAGGGGAGGATTTGAACGTGATTGTGAAACCAATTTCGGATTTCGGATTTCGGATTTCGGACGAGGCAGCGCCCCAATCCGCAATCCGCAATCCGCAATCCGAAATCCCCACCACCGAGGGCCAGCAGGAAATTTTCCTCTCCGACCAGCTTTCGCCAGAGGCATCGAAGGCGTACAACATCGCCACGGAAATCCGGCTGGAAGGCAAGTTTGACCTTGAAAAAATGAAGCTCGCCCTGCAAGCGCTGGCGGACAGGCACGAGGCGCTGCGCACGGTGTTCAACGAGGACGGAAAGGCGCAAGTGGTGCTGCCTGAGTTGGAATTGGAAATTCAGGTGGTGGATTTGAGTGGATCCGATTGGGAGCCAACCCTGCAAACCCTGCACGACGAAGAGGCAGAATACCGCTTCGATTTGCAGAACGGACCGTTGGCCAGGTTCAAAATCGTGCGCCTGGAAGAGCGGGTCCACCTCGTGTTCATCAACGTCCACCACATCATCTGCGATGGGTGGTCGCTGGGGATATTGACGAGGGAGTTGGGGGAAATTTATAGCGCAACGATGGGGGAGGGCGGAACCCTGCCGGCATTGGCAGTGCCTAAACAGATCAGTCAGTATGCTACGGAACAAGCTGATTTACAACGACTTGACGGTTTTCAAAAAAATGAAACCTACTGGCTGAGGCAGTTCAAAGATGGGGTACCAGTGCTCGATTTGCCCACAGATTTCAACCGGCCTGCGGTGAAAACCTTTGCCGGTGCAGTGGAAAAAATCTCTTTTAACCCAGAGTTCGTGAAACAACTGCGACAGTCGGCGGCGAAGCAAGGTTCGACCTTCTTCGTGTTCATGATGGCGGCTTGGCAGGCGTACCTCAGCCGCATCAGCGGGCAAGATGATTTTGTGGTGGGGGTGGCGGCTGCCGGGCACAGCTTACCGGGCAACACAAACCTCGTTGCCCATGCCGTTGGGCTGCTGCCGGTGCGCACGAAATTAGAAACCGCTGCCACTTTCAAGGACTATCTGAAAACCGTGCGCAAGCAGGTACTCGATGCGTTCGACCACCAGGAGTACACTTTCGGTACACTGGTAAAAAAGCTGAAAATCGTCCGCAACGCCAGCAGAAACACGCTCGTGAGCGTGGTGTTCAACTTGGACAGCCCGCTGGACGATTTGAAATTCGGTGGCCTGAAAGCCGGAACGAGGGCGATTCCACGCCACTACAACACGTTCGATGCCTTCATCAACCTGAAACCGCTCGGTGACAGCGTCGACTTTGAGTGGAGCTTCAACACTGACCTGTTCCGCCCGGAGAGCATCCGGCTCCGGTTGGCCGAATTTGAGGTTTTCCTGCGGGGCATTTTGGAGGAGGTAGGAACACCCGTCGCCCGGCTGCCCATTTTGCAGGACTTCGAGCAGCGCCAGTTGACAGCTTTCGGTCAGGGTGAAAAAGCCGATTTTCCGCTGCACCGCTGCCTGCACGAATTGTTCGAGGAGCAAGTGGAAAAAACGCCGGATAAAATCGCAGTTGTATTTGAAAATCAGACACTTAGCTACCGTGAACTGAACGAACGTGCCAATGCGCTGGCGGGTATTTTAATCGAAAAAGGCATGAAGCCCGGCGCTTTCGTTGGCCTCTGCCTGGAGCGTTCGGCGGAGGTACTGGTCAGCATTTACGCCATCCTGAAGGCAGGCGGTGCATACGTGCCGGTTGACCCCCGAAACCCGAAAGAACGCATCCAGTTAATTTTGGAGGATGCCGGATGCACCCACCTGTTGACCCAACGAGACGTGGTGAAATCACTGCCTGATTTTGCAGGGGAAGTCGTGGTCGTGGACGCAGCGATTTCGGATTTCGGATTTCGGATTTCGGAAATCCCTGCCGAAATCCGAAACCCGAAATCCGAAATCCGAAATGCCTACGTCATCTACACCAGCGGCTCCACCGGCACCCCCAAAGGTGTGCCCATCCGCCACGAAAATATAGTGAGCACACTTTTTTCCATCAATAAACACTTGAAAATCAGCGAGAAAGATACCGTTTTCTCCGTGTCCTCGATGTCCTTCGACATGTCCATTCCCGACTATTTCCTGACTTTGATGACGGGCGCAACCCTCATTCTCGAAGGGGAGGAAACCAAGAAGGACGGTTTCGCCCTGCGGGAATCCTTAGAACTGCACCGCCCAACGGTCATGCAGGCCACACCGACCACCTGGAAAATCCTGATGCTGGCCGGTTGGCAGGGCGACAAGAACCTGACGGCTGTGGCCGGTGGGGAAGGTTTTCCGAAGGAGTTGGCGGCTTACATGGCGGCCTGCTGCAAGGCGGTCTGGAATGGCTACGGCCCGACGGAGACGACGATTTACGCCACCTACCAATTGATTTCGGAGGAACACCTGGCGGCCTGTCCCGGTGAATTTGCGGCCATCGGGTCGCCGATTGCCAACGTGGAGATGTTGATTTTGGACAAAAACGGCGAGCAGGTGCCGGTCGGCGTTCCCGGCGAACTTTTCAT
This sequence comes from Bacteroidota bacterium, assembly GCA_016234735.1. GTDB lineage: Bacteria > Bacteroidota > Bacteroidia > Chitinophagales > Saprospiraceae > UBA6168. Next base: position 8,018 of record JACRAN010000116.1, read on the forward strand.
CGGCGGCAACGGCGTGGCGGGCGGCTATTTGAACAGGCCGGAGTTGACCGGGGAGAAATTTATTGGCGATTTACGATTGACGATTTACGATTTGGATTTGCCGGTCAATCGTCAATCGTCAATCGTCAATCGTCAATTTTACAAAACCGGCGACCTCGTGCGTTACCTGCCCGGTGGCGAAATCGAGTTCCTCGGCAGGTTGGACGGCCAGGTGAAAATCAGGGGCTACCGGGTCGAGTTGGGGGAAATCGAGGAGGTGATGAAGCAGTTCCCCGGAGTGGCGAATGCTGCAGCCGTGATATTTACGGACAACGTTGACAGTCAACGACTTGTGGGCTATGTTGTTTGGGAGAAAGAACAACCGACAACTGACCACGAACAACTAAAAACTTTTTTGCGGAGCAAAATACCTGGCTACATGGTGCCTTCGGTTTTTGTGGAGATGGTGGGGTTGCCGATGAACACCTCGCTGAAAGTGGATAGGAAGGCGTTGCCGAAACCAGACTTTTCCGGCCTTTCCACTTCGGAATTTGAAGCGCCGAAAACGCCGGGCGAGCGCCTGCTGGCCGATGTTTGGAAAGACCTGCTCGGTGTGGAAAAAGTGAGCGTACACGACGACTTCTTCGAGTTGGGCGGGCACTCGCTGGCTGCTGTGCAGATGATGACGAAAATCAAGGCGGAGACGGGCGTGAAGCTGCCGCTGACCACGCTGTTCCAACATTCGACCGTGCAGCGCCTGGCCATGCAGTTGAACGGATTCAACAATAAAAAATACAATTCACAGTACAGTGGCGTGCCAACTGAGAATCAGGTATTTACATCGCTCATCCCGATTCGGGAGGGCGGGTCGAAGCCGCCGCTTTACCTCGTGCATGGCGGCGGTTTGCACGTGCTTTTTTACCAAAACCTCGTGAAATATCTGGATACCGACCAGCCGATTTTTGCGCTGCAAGCCAAAGGTTTGGACGGCAAGGAAAAACCGCTGGACTGCATCGAGGAAATGGCAACGCACTACATCGGGGAGATGCTGCGGGAAAACCCGGAAGGGCCGTTTTGCCTGGCAGGCTACTCGCTTGGCGGCCTGATTGCCTGGGAGATGGCGAAGCAGTTGAAGGCGATGGGCAAGGAAGTGCCGATGGTTTCGCTGTTCGATGCCGTGGCAAAGTACGAGTGGGCGGGCGAAGGTGCTGGCAGCAAATGGAAGAAAAAACTGAAAAAAACCGGCTTCAACCTGTCGCTGATGTTCAAAGACCCGGCGAAGGCGCTGGAGTACAAATCGCATGTTTTGAAGATGCTGTTTCAGTACCAGAAAGGCAGGCTGCTCATGGCCTATCGCAACAACCAAACGAACGAAATCGAGGAGGGCTACTTGCCGTTTGGCGGTGAGGTCTATGAAAAAAGCCTGGAAGCCTACGAGAAGTACGAACTGCAACCCCTTGATATTCAGGTAGATTTGTTCAAAGCGAAAGAACAAATGTTCTATCTCTACGACCCTGAGCATTACGGCTGGGACCGGTTTGCGGAGCGGGGCGTGGTCGTCCATGAAATTGAGGGCAACCACCTGACGTTGTTCGATGAGCCTCACGGGAAGCAGGTGGCAGAAGTGCTGAAGGAGCGCTTAAAAGAAGTTTGTCTGAACCTGCCTGCATTGGAACGAAATATGCTGATTGATGGCGAATGATGTAAAAACAAACGAGGTGCGAATAGTAAATTTGACACGATAAATCCAAAACGCATCAAACATGAACCTTTTCACAAAAGATGTTATCCAGGTTGTGGATTTGAGCAGGGAGCCGAGCCTTTCCGGTTTGAAACTCGTCTTGTTCGATTCTTCGAGATTGCCCGACCACATGATTTTTGACCTGGGCAAATTGCTCTCAGCACGGGAGTTGCGAAAATCTGCCCGTTTTCGGTTTGCGGATGACCGCCGGATTTACTTGGCCGGGCATGGTGTTTTACGTAAACTTTGTTGTGAGGTTTTGGGAACCACCACCGATAAATTGATTTTCGAGGAGGGGCAGTTCGGTAAACCCTACCTGCGTGACCACCAGAATGCGCTAAGGTTCAACAAAACAAAATCTGGCGCTATGATTGCCCTGGCCTTTGATTTTTCACAGCGGGAGGTCGGGGTTGACCTCGAAAGAATTGACAAAAACTTTGATTACTGGGATGTGGCTGCCCACTATTTTTCCAAAAAAGAATGCGACCACATATTTTCGCACCGTGATTTTTACCGCTACTGGACCATGAAGGAGGCCCTGCTGAAAGTGACCGGGGCCGGTCTGGTGGACAACCTGAGCACCCTCGATTTATCCGGTAAAATGAACCGGGTGCAGGTGTGCGACGAGCGGTTGTTGCCGTTTAAAAATAAGGCTTTTACACTATACACCCTTGATAATGAACAAATTGTACTCTCCCTGGCCGTTGCTGGCGCACAACTTTCCAAGAACGCAAAGCCCATCCAGGATTCTCCTGAGCTTGCTGTTCGCCATGTGTATTTTTACTGAAATAACTGCACAGGATGCCCTCAACCGTTCCGTGCAGGTAAGCGCTACGTTTGAAACCAACCCCGACCGCCTCGAATTTTCGTGGCCCTGGGACTGGTCGGAAGGCGGGTTCACCATCTTCAAAAAAAATCCCGATTCACTTTCGTGGGGCCAGCCCATCGGCAGCCTGCCCTGGGGTTCCACCAATTTTACGGACTACAACGTGGACGGCCAGCAGCCTTTCGAGTACGCTTTTTTCAAAAAACGATTCGAGAGAATCACCGACACCGTGCAGGTGACGGCGGGCGACACGCTCGTTTTTACCATCCAAAACTTCTACGGCGACGGGCTGTGCTGCAACTACGGCTTCGGCTGGTACTTAGTGCAAGCCTGCGGCCAAATCCTCACCGGCGGCTCCGATTTCGGGTTTGAAAAGAGAGACACCATCGTCATTTGCGGCAACGGGCCTCCCACCGAGCCACTCATCGTGACCATCAACCCCGACCTCAACACAAGCAACACCTGGTGGAAAGTGGAGAAGCTGGGCGGCCAAACCATTGACAGTTCCGGGTGGCCCGGCAGCCAGTTGGCCGAGCGGCCAAAATATGGCTACATCCTCACCGGCCAAAACCTGCCGCCGACGGAGGGCCGGGGCACCATTTTGCTGCTCGTGGACGACACCTACACCTTGCCGCTGCAATCGGAAATCGGGCAGTTGGAACGGGATTTTGTCGCCGACGGCTGGAAAATTATCCGCCAGGACGTGAACCGTAACGACCCCGTTCCGCAGGTTAAATCGTTGATTGTCAGTGAATTTGCTCAAACTCCAGATTTGAAAATGCTCTACCTGCTCGGTCACGTGCCGGTTCCATACGCCGGGAACACCTACCCCGACGGGCACATCGAAAGCCACTGGGGTGCTTGGGCCGCCGATGTTTTTTACGGTGAAATGGATGGCCTTTGGACGGATGCAACGGTCAGCAACGTGACTTCCGTTTTCCCCCGGAACCACAACGTGCCCGGCGATGGAAAATATGACCAGAGCGCCATCCCGACTGCAGTGGAACTCGCTGTCGGGCGGGTGGATTTGTACGACATGCCTGCGTTTGGCCTCAACGACACCGAACTCACGAGGCGCTACCTGAACAGGGCGCACCAGTTCAAAACCGGCCAACTCGACGTGGAGCGCCGGGCGCTGGTGGACAACAACCTCGGCATTGCACTTGGAGCGCCTGCGGCGAGCGGCTGGCGCAATTTTGCCCCGATGTTCACCGCCGGCAGCGTGGCGGAACTCGACTATTTTTCGACGATGAAAAACGAGAGTTACCTCTGGTCGTTCGGCGGCGGCAGCGGCACCCCCACCAGCGCCAACGGCATCGGCAACACGCAGGACTTCGCCAACGACACCCTGAAAAACATTTTCACCATGCTTTGCGGCAGCTATTTCGGGGATTGGGACAACCCCGACAACTTCCTGAAAGCACCGCTGGCCTCTCCTGGCTGGCAGTTGACAAGCTGTTGGGTGGGCAACCCGCCGTTCACTTTCCACCGCATGGCGATGGGCGAACCCATCGGGTACAGCTTGGTGCGTACCCAAAACGCTACCGAAACCGACTACTACCCCGGCCCGCAACTTGTCCACACGGCGCTGTTGGGTGATCCGACACTGCGCCTCCATCCAGTGAAGCCGGTGGGCAACCTCGTGGCTTTGACAACGGCATCGGGAGTGGACGTGCAATGGTCGCCGCCGACGGGCGAAACGGTGGCGGGCTACCATGTTTACCGGGCGGACAGCCTGCACGGCGACTTCGTGCGGGTCAACGCTGACCTCGTGACGGACACCACCTTCACCGATGCCGACCTGCCCGCCGACAGTGCGCTCTACATGGTCAGGGCGGTGAAATTGGAGACCTCCGGCAGCGGCTCGTACTGGAACCTGAGCCTCGGCGAGATGGCTTGGAGCAGTGTCAACCCGTGTGCGGGCCAGGCGGCTGAGACCGAACTTTTCGTTTCTATTTGCGAGGGTCAGTCCTTTGCTTTTGAAGACTCAACTTACACAGAATCAGGGATTTATGAGCACAATTACGATTTGCCTTCGGGCTGCGACAGCTTGGTCAGGATTTACCTTACGGTGGAAAGTTCGCCAGTGGCGAAAGTGATTGCGACCATTTGCGAAGGGGAAGATTTGGCGATAGGCGACACTTTGCTGACGGAGACAGGTACCTATCATCTTGTTTTTTCAGACTCGGCAGGTTGCCTTCAAAATTGGACAGTTCACCTGACCGTCGCACCTGTTGTCGAAATTGACATTGACTCCAACTACATCCCACCCATCATCATTGGCGGAATTCCCCACTTCGATGACTTTACCATTTCGTTCACGTTCACCTCATCGCTTGGTTGCGACAGCATCGTGAATTTCAATTTTCACCCATTAGTTTCGGCAACGCATACCATTTCGGGGCAAACCATCAACGTGTACCCGAACCCGTCCGCCGGGCAGTTTTTTATCGAAATAAAAAATGCCGCCGGGATGTTTGAGGTGGACGTACTGGATGGGGTGGGGCGGCCTGTTTTTTCAAAGAAAAGCGAAGCTGGCCAGCCCACCGCTTTCGATGCCAAAGAATTGCCAGCCGGTGTTTACTTCCTGAAAATCAGGCAGTTAGAGGCCGTCGTCACGAGACGGTTGATTTTGATGAAATAAAAAAAATCCGTGTCCAATCCCTTCAAATCCGTGTCCCGTCCCGACTTGATTGGACACGGATTTGGACGGATTGGACACGGATTCTGATAAAATCCATCCCTGCCAGGCTACTTTGGTTGCAATTGCGTTTTTCCCAAAAACAAAACCCTTTCCCCCATTTCCACGTACCTTAGCGCACTCGACCAAAGTTATTTTGATGAAACATTGCCTACTCGTCTGCTGTGCCCTGCTTGCCTGCGGCACCCTGTTTTCCCAGGAAAAAAAAGCCCTGCTCACCGGCACCGTCACCGATGCCCTCTCCGGCCAGCCGGTGGACCTCGTCACCGTCTTTCTGAAAAACACCAACACCGCCAGTGAAACCGCCGTGAACGGCACCTGGCGGCTCGAAGTGCCTGCCGGGCAACGGCTGGTGCTGGTTTTTTCCCGCGTCGGTTTCAAGGAAAGCTCGGTGGATGTGGAGCCGCTGCCCGCCGGGGCGAAGCAGCAAATCGACGTGGCGATGCCGCCGTCGGATGCCAGCGTGGAGGTGGTGGTGCGGGAAAGCCGCATTGAACAGGGCGGCATGGTTCGGGAAAACACGGGGGACTTGAAGCTGCTGCCATCCACCACCGGCAACCTCGAAAGCATGTTGCCGCACCTGGCGCTCGGCACCACAAGCGGCTCCGGCGGCGAACTCACCAGCCAGTACAACGTGCGGGGCGGCAACTACGACGAGAACCTCGTCTATGTCAACGACTTTGAAATTTACCGCCCGCAACTCATCCGGGCGGGGCAGCAGGAGGGCCTCACGTTCCCGAACATCGACCTCATCCAGAGCCTGACGTTCAGTTCCGGCGGCTTCGAGGCACGATACGGCGACAAGCAGTCGAGCGTACTGGACATCCACTACAAGCGCCCGGAAAAGTTTGCCGGGAGCGCTGCGGCCAGCTTCCTCGGCGGCTCTGCGCACCTGGAGGGCAGTTGGCAGCCCGGCAACGACCGCTACAAAAAACTGCGCTACCTCGTGGGTGCCCGCTACAAAACCACCCGCTACCTGCTCGGCTCCCTCGACGTGACCGGCGAGTACGCCCCCAATTTCACCGACTTCCAAGGCTACCTCACCTACGACCTCAACCGCACCTGGCAACTCGGCCTCATCGGCAACTACAACCGCAGCGAGTTTTTCTTCCAACCCGACGAGCGCCGCACGGCGTTCGGCCTCGTGAACTTTGCGCTGGAACTGTTCTCCGTGTTCGAGGGGCAGGAGGTGGACGACTTCACCACCTCAATGGCCGGTGCTTCGCTCACGTATTTGCCCGACCGGAAAAAAAATCCGTTGTTCGTGAAATTCCTCGCCAGCACCTACCGCAGCGACGAAAACGAGCGCTTCGACATCATCGGGCGGTACAGCCTTCGGCAAATCGAAACCAACCTCGGCAGCGACGACTTCGGCGAAGTGGTGGCGGAACTGGGTGCCGGTACGCAACACCAGTACGTCCGAAATTTCCTCGACGCACAGGTGACGAATGCGGAAATCAAGGGAGGCATCGAATTTCAAAATTCGGATTTCGGATTTCGGATTTCGGAGTCGGGTGCAGCCGAAATCCGAAATCCGAAATCCGAAATCGAGAAGAGCCACTTTTTGCAGTGGAGCGTGAAGTACCAGCGGGAGGACATCGACGACCGCATCAACGAGTGGGAGCGGCTCGACTCGGCGGGCTACTCGCTCGTGTACGACACCACGCAACTGCTGCTGTACTCCGTTTTGAAAACAAAAAACAACCTCGGCTCCAACCGCCTGAGTGCCTACGTGCAGGACACCTACACCTGGCGGCGGGACAGCGTTGGCGAACTGAAACTGTCCGTCGGGGTGCGGGGAGCGTACTGGGATTTGAACGGGGAAATGTTCGTGACACCCCGTGCGCAGTTGCTCTACAAACCATTGCGGAGCAACAGCGACATCTCCTGGCGATTAGCGACGGGGCTGTACTACCAGCCGCCGTTTTACCGGGAGCTTCGCAATTTGGTGGGCACGGTGAACCCCGACGTGCAGTCGCAGAAGTCGGCGCACTTGGTGGGTGGCTTCACCTACGATTTTTTTATGGGCAAACTCAGCCCGACCAAGTTCCGGCTCATCCTGGAAGCCTACTACAAAAAACTCTGGGACGTGGTGAGCTACGAAATCGACAACGTGCGCATCCGCTACTACGGCCAGAACGATGCCGAGGGCTACGTCACCGGCCTCGACATGCGCTTGAACGGGGAGTTCGTGCCGGGCGTGGAGTCGTGGTTCAACCTCTCGTTGCTGCGGGCACGGGAGAAAATCAACGGCATCCAGCACCTGCAACGGGAGGTGGGCAAGGAGGAAGCCACGCCTGTCAAAGACGTGCCGAGGCCGACCGACCAATTGCTGTCGCTGTCCGTGTTTTTCCAGGACTACCTGCCCCGTAACGAAAACTTCAAGATGCACCTGAACCTGTTCGTGGGCACCGGCCTGCCCTACGGCCTGAAGGACAACAACCGAATCTATCGCAACACCTACCGCTTCAAGCCCTACCACCGGGTGGACATCGGCTTCTCCCTGAAAATTTGGGACGAGGCCCGCAAGGCCAGCCGCCCGAAGCATCCGCTGCGTTTCACCAAAGCCAGTTGGCTCAGTCTCGAAATCTTCAATCTGATGCAGGTGCAGAACGAAGCGTCGAGGACGTGGATCAAGACGATTTTTGCGCAGCAGTTTGCGATACCCAATTATTTGACGGGGAGAAGGGTGAATTTAAGGTGGCGGGTGGAGTTTTGAATTTTAACACAGAGGCACGGAGGCACAGAGTTGAGAATTAAGAACTCTGTGCCTCCGTGCCTCTGTGTTTCTCAAACGCAAACATCTCAAACTTCTGCAAGCGGCATTCCAGCGAGCCGTTGAACAGCTTGATCTTCCTCGTGGGCCGCAGCCCGACGAACTTCAACGCCTCGGCATTGGCACTGATGATCCAGGCGGTGTGCCCGGCGTAGTGGTGCTTCAACTGGTTGCCGATTTCCTTGTAAAAATCAACGATGCCCTCCTCCTTCAAGCGCTCGCCGTAGGGCGGGTTGAACAGCAGTGTGCCGCTTTCGCCAGACGGTTTTGAGTCGAAAAAGTCGGAAATACGGAAGTCTATCAGGCGCTCCACTCCGGCACGGCGGGCGTTCTGCTGCGCAATGTCCACCGCCGCAGGTTCGAGGTCGCTGCAAACGACCCTGCCCGTGAACTTCCGCTCCGCATGTTGCGCCTCCGACTTTATTTGCGACCAGAGCGCCCCGTCGTAGTCCCGCCAGCGCTCGAAGCCAAAGTCCCGCCGTTTGCCGGGTGCGATGTTGGCCGCCAGCATGGCCGCCTCGATGCTGAACGTGCCGGAGCCGCACATCGGGTCGAGGAGGTCGGTGTGGCCGTCCCAGCCGGAGAGCAGGACGATGCCTGCGGCCAGCACCTCGTTCATGGGCGCTTCGGTGCGGCTGAGGCGATAGCCCCGGCGGTCGAGAGTGGTGCCGCTGCTGTCGAGGGAGAGCGTCACGAGTTTGTCGTGTACGTGGACGTTGAGGCGGAAGTCGGGGTCGTCCACATCCACCGAGGGGCGGATGCCGTACCTGTCCCGGAACTGGTCCACGATGGCATCCTTGGTTTTCAGTGCCGTGAACTTGGAGTGGTGGAAAATCTCGCTGTTGGTGGTGGCATCGATGGCCAAGGTCTGGCGGGGCGTGAGGTATTGCTCCCAGTCGATTTGCCGCACCCGCTTGTAGAGTTGGTTTTCGTGGTGGGCGTAAAACGAAGTGAAGGGCACCAGCACTTTCAGCGCCGTACGCAGGTGGAGGTTGCTTTTGTACAACATCGATTTATCGCCCCGGTACTTGACGGCACGAGTGAGCAGTTCGATGTCGGTGGCACCGAGGGCTTTCAGTTCGGTGGCGAGCAGTTCCTCCAACCCGAACTGCGTTTTGGCCACCATGTCGAAATGCGTAGGAGTATTGGTCATGGGGCGAAGGTAAGAAATTGGCTGCCTGTCGGCAAGGCAGGGGAAATGGAGAATGGGAGAATTTAATATGCGGGTGATTTTGTATGAAGCAGGCATTATCCAAATGGTACCAACCTGTCCAATAAATCAGGTTTGATCGTCAGCAAAAGGCACTATCATAAAAAAGGCCGACCATGTTGGTCAGCCTTTTCTTTTCAAGTAAAGTCTCAAAGAGAGCGTGAACAGTTTAAGGGTCATCAAGCCAATCTTGCCATGTCCCTCACTAAGATTTTTCCACGGTTGAAATAAATCAAATCGGACTTTCGCAGTTCGTTCAGCACAAGCGTCACAGTCTGGCGGGAGGTGCTGGTGATGTTGGCAATATCCTGGTGGGTGAGGGAGTGTTTGAGGAGCATTTCGAAGCCGACTTTGCGACCGCTCCTTGAGACCGAGTCTTTGATGAATTCGACGATACGGGTGCGGGCATCTTTGAAAATGAGCGACTCCAATTTATTTTCGGCACGCATCAACCTGTTGCCGAAAAGGACCATCACCTTGTCGCAAAGCTGAAAATTGGTGCGCATCAGTTTTTTCAAATCTTCCACTTTCAGGGAAAAGAGGTGGACTTCTTCCCGCAGGGCCTGGGCGAGGTCTTGCCGCCTCGTTTCGCCGATGATGCCCAGTTCGCCGAACATGGCCAGCGGCTGGAACAGGGATTTAATTATTTCCTTGCCATCGTCGGAGTGTGTGGCGATTTTGATGATGCCTTTTGCCAGGAAATAAATTTGGTCGGATACTTCGTCAGGCAGGTAGATATAGCTGAATTTCGGTTTTACCTTGTATTCAGCCATTGCTTCGAGCCTTCCTTTTTCTTCTTCGTTCAGGCAATCAAAAAGTGGGAATTCTGAAATTGGTGTGATGTTATGTGTAGTCGCTACATTCATGTCTTTCAATTTTTTCTTTCGTTGCGGAAGATGATTTTGAGTTTACGTACTGAATGACACGGATTCGCAGCCTTACCCCCATCCGGTTTGATTTTTTCTCAAAATTTTCATTGGTCAAAAGTTTGACACGGAAACGAAACATTGTTTTGGATGCGGGCCCGATGAAATTCCGGCGAAAAAAAAGAGGGGCTTGCATTTGCAAGCCCCTCTTTTTTCTCTGTGCAGTACAGGTTTTCAGTCGGTCAGTTTGAAGGAGTTGAACGTGGAAGTGAAGCCGGAGAAATTGCCCACGCCGTTTTCGATGTTGTTGTAAACCACCACTCCATCGCCGAGCGGGTTGTTGTTCTGGTTTTGCTTGTTCAAGGTGTAATGGTACAGGTAGTAGGCTTCCGAAACCGTCCTGAGTTCAACTAAGAACCGTCCCGGGACAAATTTCTTGGGGTCGAAAGTGTATTGACCGGAAAACGACAGGGTGACGAACGTCCCGTCGAACTGAATATCGTCCATCAAAAAACTCTGGTCGCTCACGTATTTGAAGACCGGAGTGTTGGCATCCATTGCCTGAATGGCGGATGGAAAAGCCAGGTAACTTTCACCAAAAACAGTGTCGCCACTCATGCCGACCATGTAGGGGGTCAGTTCCTGATGGAATTTCAGGTGGTAAAAATTTGCGATATTCGACGGGTCTTTGAGTGTCACCGCCACATTGAAATTGACTACCAAATTAAAATCTTCATTTTCAACTACCGTGTTCGAGAAATCCACAGATTCGATAGGCACAGGTGTCGGTATGCTGTTTTTGGCGGAAATTGGTTGAAACCCGTCAACTCTGACCATAATAGTGTACTCCTTGTCAAAAACCGGGACGAGATTTTTGGTTTTGTAAAACGGCGGGAGCTTTTTCGAGCCGACGGGTACTTCCAACTCCAGGGTTTCTATCAAATTACCATCGGTGTAAACTTCCACTTCGGCATCCTGAATATATTCAGTAGGTCCTTCCGTAAGGACGGATTGGGTTTTGTAAACGTACACTTCCAGACTTTTATCTGAGAAATTGCTGAAAACAACCAGTTTGGGCGATCCTTGCACTGGCAGATCAACTACATCTTCGCAAGAACAAAAAAGCGAAAAAGCGAAGAAAGAAAACAATAGCCGGGAGTAGTTACGAATCATGGTGTCCTTAAGTTTGTCGTTCAGTACTCAAAGTTCGTGATAATATTCTGGAAAAGAAAAAGATGAAGAATTATTTTTTGGCAATCATTCTATAAAACGGTCAAACCAAACGCAAATCCGAATTTGACCCATACAAACCAAATTTCCTTTTGTATGTTTTTCATACCTTTTTTTAAAAAGTTGTAAGTGGTGCGGTACTTTTGCGCTCCAAAATGTCTAAACCCTATTTTCTAAAATCTCACAGTCTCGATAAATAATGGCAAGAGAACTTCAATTACGGGAAGCGATTCGGGAAGCGATGTCGGAAGAAATGCGCCGGGACGAAACCGTGTTCCTCCTGGGCGAGGAGGTGGCTGAGTACAATGGCGCTTACAAAGTAAGCAAAGGCATGTTGGAGGAGTTTGGCCCACGCCGGGTCATTGACACCCCAATAGCAGAATTGGGTTTTACGGGTATCGGTATCGGTGCGGCCATGAACGGCCTGCGGCCCATCGTGGAGTTTATGACGTGGAACTTCGCCGTGCTGGCCTTCGACCAAATCGTGAACAATGCCGCCAAAACCCTCTCCCAGTCTGCGGGTGATTTCATGTGCCCGATAGTGTTCCGTGGCCCGTCCGGCGCAGCCGGTCAGTTGGCGCAGCAGCACTCGCAGACTTTTGAAAGCTGGCTCGGCAACTGCCCCGGCCTGAAAGTCATCTCCTGCATCGACCCTGCGGATGCCAAAGGGCTTACCAAGTCGGCCATTCGGGACAACGACCCCGTCTGTATCATGGAATCGGAAGTGTTGTATGGGCACAAGGGCATGGTGCCGGACGGCGAGTACCTCGTGCCCATCGGCGTGGCCGTGGTGCGCAGGCCCGGCACCGACGTGACGATTGTTTCCTACAATAAAATGGTGCTGGAGGCGCTCAAGGCTGCCGAGGAACTCGAAGGCAGGGGCATCTCCGCCGAGGTCATCGACCTGCGTACCATCCGACCGCTCGATATCCATACCGTCGTTGATTCGGTGAAAAAAACCAACCGCCTCGTGGTCGTGGACGAATCCTGGCCGATGTTCGGGGTCTCCGCCGAGATTGCCTACGAGGTGCAGAAGTACGCCTTCGACCACCTCGATGCGCCCGTCACCAGGGTCAACGCTGCCGACACTTCGCTCGGCTACGCCCCGACACTGGTGGACGAGTACATGCCCAATCCGTCAAAAATCATCCGGGCCGTGACGGAAGTGATGTATGTAAATGCCTGATAAGCAATATTTTAATAAATAAAAAAACAGGCCGGGTGGATCCAAGCCTGTTTTTTTTTGATCCCTCATCCCTCATCCCTCATCCCTCATACCTCTCTCAGGGCTTCTTCCAAATCCTCCATCAGCCAGTCCGGGTCTTCGAGGCCGATGTAGAACCGCACGAGCGTGAAGGGGTAGGGTGGGTTCTCCCGCCCCGGCACGTTGTAGAACGCTGCCATCGGCACCACCAGTGACTCGTGGCCGCCCCACGACACAGCGAAAAGGAAGCGTTTCAGTTTTTTGAAAAACACTTCCACCCTTTCAATCGAGTCCGTTTTCAGGAAGGCGGTGATGTGGCCACCGCAGCCTGTCATCTGCTGCCGGGCCAGTTCGTACTGCGGAAACGAAGGCAGGAACGGGAACAAGACCCGCTCCACTTTCGGGTGGGTTTCCATCCATCTGGCAATCTTCATGGCACTCTCGAAACTTCGTTTCACCCGCAACTCCAGTGTGCGTAACCCCCTGATAACCAGCCAGGCATCGTGCGGGCCGATGATGTTGCCGAGGGTCATTATTTCCGTTTGGAAAATTTTACGGATCATTTCGTGGCTGCCGCAAATCACGCCGTTCACCACATCGCTGTGGCCGTTGAGGTACTTCGTGCCGGTGTGCATCACGATGTCGATGCCGTAGTCGATGGGGCGCTGGAATAGCGGCGAGCAGTTGCTGTTGTCAACCATCGTGACGATACCGTGCCGCTTCGCCAACGCTGCGCAGGCCCTCAAATCCTGCAACTCGAACGTCATCGTGTTGGGGCTTTCGAGGTACAAAAAAGTAGTATTTGGCTGGATGGCCGCTTCGATGTTGGCCACCTCCGTGCCATCCACGAAGGTGTGGCCCACGCCAAATCGGGGCAGGAAATTCAGCAGCAGGTTCTTCGTCCAGGAGTACGGGTTTTTGACGCAAATCACATGGTCGCCCGCCTTCAAGTTGGCGAGCATGGCCATCGCTGTAGCTCCGGCACCGCTCGACACCACCAGCGCATCTTCGGTGCCTTCGAGGGCGGCTAATTTTTTCCGCAAAATCTCCACCGTCGGGTTGTTGCCACGGGTGTAGATGTGGTTTGCCAGTTCGTCGGTCACATCCTGCCGGAATTGCTCCAAATCGTCGAAGGCAAAATTGCTGCTCTGGATGATGGGGGGCGACACGGCGTTGAAGTAGTTTTTTCGGTCTTCGCCGAGGTGGGTGAGTATTTCGCTGAGGTGCATTTTTTAACGATGAACGGTAAATGATGAACGGTTAACTTGTTGGTGGTCAGATAGTTAGTTTGCCTTCCAAATAAGTCACGGCCTGCCCGCTGATGGCGGTGCGGTCGCCTTGCAGCGTACATTTCAAGTAGCCGCCCCGCCTTGAAATTTGCCGGGCGGTGAGGTCGTTTTTTCCCAATTTTTTTGCCCAAAACGACATGAGCGTCGTGTGTGCAGAGCCAGTAGCCGGGTCTTCGTCGATGCCAAAAGCCGGGAAGAAGCAGCGGGAGACGAAGTCCACGTCTGCGCCCCGTGCAGTCACGATGACACCCCTCGATTTGAGTTGTGCCAGCAACCGGAAATCCGGGTCGAGCCGCTCCACAACTGCCTGATTTTCAACGAACAGCAAGTAGTCCTCCCGGCCTTTCCAGGTTTCGGAGGGCTGGAAGTCGAGCGCTTTTTCGAGTATGTCGGGTGTTTCCACCTGCTCGATGTGGTCGGTCGGAAAATCGAGCGTGTACCAGTCGCCGTCTTTTTTTACGCCCAAAATCCCGCTGCGGGAATAGAAAGAAAGTTCGTTTCCCTCAAATCCCAGATGCTGCCAAAGCACATGCGCCGTAGCCACGGTTGCATGGCCGCACAAGTCCACTTCCACCGCCGGGGTGAACCAGCGGAGGTGATAGCCTTCTTTGTTTTTGATGAAAAAAGCCGTTTCGGCGAGGTTGTTTTCGGCTGCAATTTGTTGGAGCATTTCGTCGGGCAGCCAGGCTTCGAGCGGAACCACAGCCGCAGGGTTGCCCCCGAAAAGGTGGTCGGTGAAGGCATCGACTTGAAAAATACGGAGGTGCATTTGCGGGAAATTTTCGCAAACTTACGAATCCCGCCAATTTCGAGGTCAGGCTTCTGCCTTGCGACGTTTTTCCAACATGTTGGTGATGTTGGCGGAAAATGCGCTCAAAGGTTGCTCCAGCCAACCACTTCCACAATCTCCAAACCGAAGCCAATCATCCCCACCCGGCGGGTGGTGTTGTTGGTCAGCAGTTTGATTTTTGAAATGCCGAGGTCCCGCAAAATCTGCGCCCCGATGCCGTAGTCCCGCTGCTCCACCTCTTGGTTGCGGCGGCCCCGGTATGGTTTCGGCGATTTGTCGGTCGAGTTTCGCATTTGCTGGAGGCAGGCCATGAGCGGCAGGTCTTTTTCGCCGTGCCGCATGACGACGAGCGCACCCTTGCCCGCTTTGGCAATGGCCTCCAACGATTTGTCCAGGCGGAACCCGGAGTCGTCGAGCAGGATGCCCAGCAGGTCGTTGCCCTCCATCGAAGAATGTACCCGGACCATCACCGGCTCATCGGGTTTCCAGATGCCTCTGATGATGGCCAGGTGCGTGTCGCCACCGGGGATTTGCGAGTAGGCAATCAGTTCAAATTCGCCGAAGCGGTTTTTGAAGGGCATGGAAAACTCCCGCCGGATGAGCCGCTCGGTTTCCATGCGGTAGGCCACCAGGTCCTTGATGCAGATGATTTTCAGGTCGAATTTTTCAGCAATTTTGAACAATTCGGGCAAGCGGGCCATCGTGCCGTCCTCGTTGAGGATTTCCACCAAAACGCCCACTGGCTGGAACCCTGCCATGAGAGCGAGGTCGATGGCAGCCTCCGTGTGGCCGGTGCGCCGCAGCACACCGCCGGTTTTTGCCCGCAGGGGAAAAATATGCCCCGGCCTCGCAAAATCCTCCGGTCGGGTGGCCGGGTTCACGAGTGCCCGGATGCCGGTGGCCCGGTCGTAGGCAGAAATGCCCGTCGTGCAGCCCTGTCCGATGAGGTCGATGGAGACCGTGAAGGCGGTCTCGTGGAGCGCCGTGTTTTCGGGCACCATCATTTTCAGGTCCAGTTGTTCGGCCCGGCCCTCCTCGATGGGGGTACAAAACAGCCCTCGGCCATGTGTGGCCATGAAGTTGATGATTTCCGGCGTGATGCACTCGGCGGCGCAAATGAAATCGCCCTCGTTCTCCCGGTCTTCGTCGTCCACAACGATGATGACCTTGCCGTTGCGAATATCGGCCACTGCATCTTCGATGGTGTCCAGCCTGAATTTTTTATGATTGGAAACGGGTAATTCTGTCACTGTAAACATTTCTTTTTCAACGGTTAGGTTCATTCGAAAATATTTTTGTCAGGTTAACAAGGTGAGGCGTTGAAGGTTCTCTCGTTTTTCCTTAAAAAAAACAAAGGTCACTTTCCTGGCGAAGAGTGACCTTTTGGCGGGCAGATTTTTTTTCAGCCACCTGCTTTTTTTTCGAGAGCCGTTCCTCCCGGTCGGCGGTCAGTGGCTTCCCTTTTTTGCGCTTGTTGGGCGGTTCAGTGGCCTGCCCCATCAGCCGGCAGAACTCGTCCCAGGCAGTTTCTTTGTTTTCCAATTGGGAGCGGGTTGCCTGGCTGATGATGAGTAAAATGCCGTCGTTGGTGATGCGGGAAGCGAGGTTCGTCAACACCAGTTGTTTTTCCGGCTCCTCCAGAAACCGGGAGTTGGGCACATCGAACCGCAGTTCGACTTTGGTTTCGACCTTGTTCACGTTCTGACCGCCGGGGCCGGAACTCCGGGCTGTCTTGAAAGTGACTTCCTGTTTTAACTGTTCGAGGTTCATGTTTTTTTTGATTTAAAACGCTCCTTGAACACGCTCCGGTTTTATTTGGTTCAAAAAACCCGGCTACCTTTGGCGCATGGGTTTACCTGCCACAAAGAAAATCATTTTGCTGCTCAAAATCGCTGCCGCCAGCGTTTTCGCAGGCCGTGCCTGGCAACATTTTTTCTGGGACGCACCGTACCGGGAGCTGCTCTGGGACGATGGCCTGATGCAGCCCCTCATCGAAAACCTCACACCGTGGACCTGGCACGAATACGTTACGAATCTAGCAGTGGACGAAGCCATTCAGCGCTGGATGGTCGGCCTCGGTTTTTTTTACACGGCTTGCGCCGTGCTGTGTTTTTTCATTGAAAAAATTCCCGGTTGGTTGCGCTGGCTGCTGTGGGTGGGCGTGGGCGGGCTGGTTGTGTTGGCGTTGCTGTACATGAAGGAATACTTTTTTCATGCCGGGCAGTTTTTTGAGTACACCCTGCAATTCGGGGCACCGGTTGTCCTGTTGCTGGCCTGGCGAAAAAGCGAGGTTCCCGCCCGCCTCGTTTTTTGGATGAAAATTGCCATTGCACTCACCTTCGCCTGTCATGGGTTGTATTCCGTTGGGTACTACCCCCGCCCTGCCAATTTCACGGAAATGACGATGAACATCCTCGGTTTTTCGCAGCAGGCAGCCGTCCGTTTTTTGAACATTGCCGGGATGTTGGACTTCGCAGTGGCCGTTGGAATTTTTTTGCCGGGCAAATGGGCGAAGTGGGTGCTGGTGTATGCCACCGTCTGGGGTTTGGCAACCTCCCTCGCCAGGATTTTTGGCAATTTTTACTGGAGTTTCCCGCTCGACAGCCTTCACCAGTGGGTGTTTCAGGCGGCGTATCGGTTGCCTCACGGGCTAGTGCCCTGGGCGGTCCTCGTTTGGATGAATCAAAAAAATATCACATCGCCAGAATCTCCGCCATCCGAAGCAGGTCAAGGTTGATTTCCTTCTGGTTTTTCACGGCGATGCCCAACGGCGTGTACTTGATGAGGTTGTTGTCGATGCCCACCATCACGTTTTTGTGGCCGTCGAGCAATGCTTCAATAGCATTGCTGCCCAACCGGCTGGCCAGCAGGCGGTCGTAGCCGCTCGGTGCCCCTCCCCGTTGCAGGTGCCCGATGACCGCCACCCGCGTATCGTAAATTCCGATCCTCGATTTGATTTCTTCTGCGATAGCCTCCGCTTTTCCCAACGTGTTGCCTTCTGCAACGATTATCAGGCTGAACAATTTTTTCCGTTTGCCCGATTTCTTGAGTGCTGCTTCGAGGTCGTCGAACGTCATTTCTTTTTCTGGTAAAAGTACGTGCGTGGCACCGCTTGCAATGGCGGTGTGCAGCGCCAGAAAACCTGAATTCCGGCCCATCACTTCCACGAAAAAAAGACGGTCGTGCGACTCGGCGGTGTCACGGATCTTGTCCACTGCCTCCACTGCCGTGTTCACTGCCGTATCGAAACCGATGGAGTAATCCGTGCCGTAGAGGTCGTTGTCGATGGTGCAGGGAACCCCAACTACCGGCATTCCGTGTTCCCGGTGGAAAATATCGGCCCCGGTGAACGTACCGTTGCCACCCAGCGCCACCATCCCCTCGATTTTGGATTTTTTCAAAGTCTGGGCAGCGGTTTTGCGGCCTGCTTCGGTCATAAATCGTTCGCTTCGGGCGGTTTTCAGGAAGGTGCCGCCCCGCTGGATGATGTTGCCGACATCACTGGTTTCCAATTTGACAAGCGCCCCGTCCATCATGCCCTCATAGCCGCCTATGATGCCGTAAACTTCGATTTCGTAATAAGCGCAGGTACGCACAACTGCCCGCAGGCAGGCATTCATGCCCGGCGCATCGCCGCCGGAGGTGAAAACTGCAATTCTTTTTATTTTCTGACTCATGTGATTGATGCTCTTTTTGATTGATTGTCAGGCATTTACCAATTCCTCATTCCCTGTTTCCAGCCGCTTGCCGGCTTCGATTTGCAAATGAAACTCCACGAGATTAGCAATTGGTTTTTTGACAAAAACGCCAGCATGAAGCCCCAGGTCATGTAGGGCTTCTCTCAAAATGTCCTGAAAATGAAAGGCGACGGAACCCACGAAATTCACGGGCAATGTTTCGTGGCCCCGGTATTTGCAAACGTGCCGGGTCAGGAACTCGGTGAAACTTTGCTTGACAATTTTTCGGACAAACGGGTGGTGCAGATGCCCGGTGAACAGCTTCGTGAAGGAAGCCAAGTAGGCGGCAGGCACACCGCCGCCGTACACTTTGTCCAAAATATCTTTACGTCCATTGGGGCAAACTTGTTCGATGATGGGCTGCAATTCGGCTGGCATTTCCCGATAAAAAAAAGCCTGCACGAGCATTTTTCCGATTTGCGCACCGCTGCCTTCGTCGCCGAGCAGGAAGCCAAGATTGGTCACGTTGTCCACTTCCCGCACCCCGTCGTACAGCACGGAATTGGAGCCTGTGCCGAGAATGCAGGCGATGCCTGGCTGGTCGCCGCAGGTGGCACGGGCGGCCGCCAGCAGGTCGTGGTGGGCTTCGATTTTTGCTTTCGGAAACACTTTTTCCATCGCATCGATGACGATTTGTTTGCGACCGGGGTCCCAGCAGCCGGTGCCGTAGTAGAATATTTTGCCAGTCACTTCAAACGGCAACTTGTCGGCCAGCTCCTGCTGCAGGATTTCGGCAATCCGCTGCCCGGAGACATAGTTTGGGTTAAACCCCGTGGTCGTGATGGAACTTGGTACTTCGTTGTCCGTCCGAATTACCCAGTCTGCTTTGGTAGCACCTCCGTCCGCGATGATGAGCATGGCCATAAAATTTAAGTGCGCAAATGTAGTGTAAATTCGACACCAAGCAGGCTTGGTTCAGGGAGAAAATTTCCCGTGAATTTAGCAGGAAAAAGGGAGAATCGATTTTCTGCAATAGAAAAGGCTGGATTTTGCAAATTTTCCAAATACAGCCATCGGAAACAATCGGAAACAATCCTCAAATGCCTGCGGCTTTTTTAAAATCGGCATCGGCAGGTTTCACACCAGAGGCAAAAAAATTCGTCAGCTCCCCTTTTTCATCCACCACGTATTTGCAGAAGTTCCAGGTCGGGGCCTGGTCGTTCCAGCCATTGAGGTTTTTTTGCGAGAGCCACTGGTAGAGCGGGTGGGTGTCGTCGCCTTTCACGCTGATTTTCTGGAACATCGGGAAAGTGACCCCGTAGTTTTTCTGGCAAAATGAGGCGATGTCTTCGTTTTGACCCGGTTCCTGCCCACCGAAGTTGTTGGCGGGGAAGCCCAGCACCACCACATCATCACCGTGTTCTTTGAAAAATGCCTCCCAATCGGCGTACTGCGGCGTGTAGCCGCACTTGGAGGCGACGTTGAGCAGCACCACTTTTTTGCCTTTGAACTTGCTGAAATCAACCAACTCCCCGGTCACCAAGTCGGGCATTTTGAAGTCGTAAAACGAATGGGTGGATTTGGCGCTGCCGCTTGGGGCGGCCTGCTTGGCGGTTTGGTTGAAGCAGGCCGGAAGCCATGCCATCGAAAACAGGAACAGA
>JACRAN010000109.1 GCA_016234735.1 Bacteroidota bacterium
AGGCCGTGCAGGGTTGGCCAAAATTTTGTGCGGACAGCACAGGACAGGACGTAAACTACCGCATAACAATGGCGGGAGGTGACCTTGTTCATGGGTGTACTTTTGTTCATGGGAGCCGACCGGCAACATCAAAAGCTACCGCTCAACTTTACTTTTTACATGCAATTTTTTTGCCATGTTTTTCATTGGTGGGATTTCCTCGATGAAAAAGCCAATTTGAAGTGATTTTTTTCATGCCACACCTTTCAAGACGTGGTTTCATGGCAAAATTGCCTTGCCGCTACCATTTCAGGCGGGCTAAAACCGGATAGTGGTCGGAAAGCGGTGCGCCGGGTACCCGGTGGGTAGTCACTGTAAATTGACGGCTTGGCAAAATGTAGTCGATGCGTAGGAAGGGGAGATTTCCGGCAAACGTGGAGCCAACACCGCTGCCCATCTGGCAAAAACTATCCTGGAGGTTTGAGGAGAGAAGTCGGTAAACATAGGAAACGGGCGGGTCGTTCAGGTCGCCACACAGTATGACGGGATGGGGCGAAGCGGCCATGTGCTTTGCGACCGCATGAGCCTGTTGTGCCCGGATGGCCACCGCACTTTTGTACCGTTTTAGCACGAAGCGGATGTCCCTCCAGGTTTGCTTTTCACGGAGGTCACCTTTGGTGGCTATTTTGTCGGCAGTTTGGCCGAGCCTGTTCGATTGCAGGTGGGTGCAATACACTCGGACGGTGCCGCCCGGTGTTTTCAAATCTGCCCAAACGCAGGAATTGGTGGTTTCCTCAAATGGAACGACATCATTTTTTAGAATGGGGTAAGTAGTAAAGATGATAGTCCCTTTGTGCTGATACTTGTACGGAAAACCAAAAGTCTTCGCTAAGGCTTCGGTAGTGGGTTTGTTGTAGCTTTCCTGGACACAAAAAATATTGAGTGGCCCGGTTTCTTCCTTCAGTTTGACCAACACAGCTTTTTTTTCCTCCATGCCAGCGGATATGCTCCAGTTGTTGCCTTTTAGCCCGCCAACATTGTAGGTAAGCACTGATATTTCATGTGCCGCCGGTTTTGTGGAGCCGGAAAAATGCCATCCAAAAAAACTTTGAAAGTATCCGAACCCTGCCAGAATGCAGCACAACGAAAGCAAAAAATAGCGCTGGCGGCGCATTGCCCAAAACACCGCAAAGCCAATATTGCCAATCAGCAGCACGGGGTAGGCCAGTCCCGGGAAAGTAAACAACCAAACCTTTGCGGGGTCGATGAACGGCGAAAGGTAAGCCAGTAGGGTGGCCAGAATCAGCAAGATGTTTGCCCAACGCAGGATGTGGTTCAGTGATTTCACATTTATGTAGAATGGTGAACTCGAAGTTTGGTTTAGCCTGAAAGGTTATGACTTGCGACCGTAATCGTCCTGCAACCTGACGATGTCGCTTTCATCGGAGGGATGTGTGGGGTCGGTGTGCTGCCAGATTTCGGCCAGCACGCCCCAAGCATCAAGACCCACGAGGCGGTGGCGCTCACCCTGTTCCAAGCGAACGAGGTCACCAATGGCCAGGTGTTGCACTTCGCCCTGTTCGTCCGTCGGGCTGGATATGACACCCGCCGAGCCTTCTACGAGCCGCCAGATTTCGGAGCGGCGATGGTGGTACTGCCAGGAGAGCCGCTTGCCGGGGCCAACAATCAAAAACTTGGGGCTGATCTTTTGAAACCCTTCAAAATCGGAAAGCGGCAAACCAGGGAAAAACGTCAGGATGAAACGCCGGGCCTGTTTTTCGTCAATCACAAAAAACCCGCCCCAGGGGCGTAAGGTATCTTTTTCTACAATAGTAAATCCTTGTTTTTCAAGTAGTTGGGCTATTTTTTCAAAAATCGTTTCTTTGGTCATGTGCTGTATGTTTAAATGATTCCGGTTTTTCTGACGGCCAATTTACGGCTTCTTTTCCTTCGAGGAAGCCCCGATCGGCGTTTGCAATTTTCTACCTTTGCTTTCCCGGCAATGTTCCCGGTCATTCCCGACCATGCTTGAATCCATCCTTCTTTACGGTTTTCTTGCCGCCACAGCCGTTCAGCTTTTCTTCTGGCTGTTCTTTTTCGGGCGTTTAGCTTTCCACAAGGTTGAAAAAATTGCCGATTGCCAACCGACAGCTAACACCTGTCCTCCGGTCAGTGTCATCATCTGCGCCCGCAACGAAGAGGCGAATTTGCGAGACCACCTTGACCGTATCCTAAACCAAAACTACCGTTCCTACGAGGTAATAGTAGTGGTTAATAAATCATCTGATAATTCTTTAGATGTATTGGCATCTTTGCAACGCAAGTTCAGTCGTTTGCAGATTGTCGATTGCCACGATGAACGGACAGGAAAAAAATTCGCTCTGGCGAAGGGGATTGGGCAAGCTAAAAACCAAGTTCTTTTATTGACGGATGCCGACTGTGTACCGGCCAGCAACGATTGGATTCGGGGCATGGTTGCCGGTATGGACGAGAACACCCACATCGTGTTGGGCGTGGCACCTTATGACGAGGCTCCTGGTCCCCTGAACAAGTTTGTCAGGTTCGAGGCTTGTTATACTGCGATGCAATACCTGGCTTTTGCGCTTGCCAGCCTGCCCTACATGGGCGTGGGCCGGAACCTGGCTTATCGAAAGGAGCTTTTCGAGCGTACAGGCGGCTTCCGCAATCACGAATACCTCGCCTCCGGGGACGACGATTTGTTCGTCAACGAAGCGGCGGGAAGTGGCAAGGTCGGCATCCGGCTC
>JACRAN010000108.1 GCA_016234735.1 Bacteroidota bacterium
TCGGTGCCACCGAGCGGCTGCGGGAAATCCTGTCCGAGGAGAGCGAGGTCCGCATCGAAAACCAGCCGGTCGGCACCAGGCGGTTTTACGGTGAAATCGAGTTTGACGATGTGCATTTCAACTACCCCACCCGCGAGGATGTGGCTGTTTTGAAAGGCATCAGTTTCAATGTGCCCGCCGGGAACAAAGTCGCCCTGGTGGGGCCGAGCGGGGCCGGTAAATCCACCGTCGTTCAGTTGCTGCTGAAATTCTACGGCATCGAAAGAGGCGACATCCGGGTGGACGGCGGGAGCATTTTCGGCATGAACACCACAGCCTACCGGCAAAACATCGCCATCGTGCCGCAGGAGGTGTTGCTCTTCGGCGGCACCATCCGGGAGAACATCCTCTACGGCAAACCCGATGCTTCCGAGTCCGAAATCATCGAAGCGGCCCGACAGGCCAATGCCTGGGATTTCATCAAAAACTTCCCCGAAGGACTGGAAACCATCGTTGGCGAGCGAGGCATCAAACTCTCCGGCGGGCAGCGGCAGCGCATCGCCATCGCCAGGGCGATTTTGAAAAACCCGGCCATCCTGCTCCTCGACGAAGCCACTTCCTCCCTCGATGCCGAGTCGGAAAAAGTGGTGCAGGAGGCACTCGACAAACTCATGGAAGGCCGCACTTCCATCATCATCGCCCACCGGCTGGCCACCGTGCGCAACGTGGATAAAATTTACGTCATCGACGGCGGAAGGATTGTCGAAGAGGGCACGCACGAGGAGCTTTCGTTGCTCTCCGATGGCCTCTACAACAGCCTCGCCAAGCTGCAATTCGACCACGCATGAGCCTGAAATTCAAACTGCTGGCATTTCTCGCTGTGATGTCCATCCTTGGGGCAGTGGTTTTGTATGCGCTTGAATTTCAGTGGTTTAAAAATACGTTTGACGTTGAAAATCTAATCCTGTGCTCCCTGTTGGCCGGTCTGGTTTTGGGAACCATCCTGGCCTGGCGGTCAAAAAATGGCGACGACATCGCTTCAAAAATGAGGCACTGGGCCACCTTCCTCATCCTGCCCATGCTGCTGATGCCGCTTATCGGCAGCCTCGCCAACCGGCTGCTCTCACTGCACCCGGTCGAAGAAAAAACGTTTGGATTCTGGGAAGAAAAGCCGTTTGCCAGCAGCCGTTTCGGGATGTTGAAAGGTGAAAAAATAGAAGCCGATGGCTACTACATCTTCATTTTGAAAGATGGGAAAATCGAACGGTTGGAAAGTAAAAAACGGCAGTTCCCAGAGGTAAAACGAGGCGGGATGGTCACGATTCCGGTGCAAAAAGGCTTGTTCGGATTTGAAGTCGTGCAGTGGGAATAGATTCGACGTTTGCTATTGGCTGTCAGCAGTTGGCCAATGTACAAAAAAGCCAATAGCCAACATCCTCAGACCCAGCCTTCATTGACAGCATACAACACCAGCTCCGAGGTGGTGCCAAACTGCAATTTTTTCATGATGTTTTTCCGGTGGGTGTAAACCGTGTGGGTGCTCAGGTTGAGCTTCCCGGCGATTTCTTTGGCGATGAGGCCTGTGGCCACGAGCCGCACAATCTCAATCTCACGGGGGGAAAGCGGTGTGGGTGTGCAGTCGGCTTCCTTCGGGAACGATTTTTCGAGCAGGTGGTTCAGGACGTTGGTGCAGTAGAATTTTTCGTTGTTGGCAGTGGCCAGCACGGCATCTACGATTTCTTTTTCACCGCATTGTTTCGAGAGAAAACTGTTCACGCCGCTTTCCAACACCTGGTAGATGGTTTTTTTATCCTCGTCACCACTGATGATGAGCATCCGTGAGAGCGGTGCAGCATCCCTGACTTTTGCAATGGTTTCGGTGGTAAAACGACCTGGCTGGTTGTAGTCGAGCACCACTATTTCGGGTTGGAGTGACCTCAATTTCCCAAGCAACTGGCCCTCGCTCGTCACCTCGGCCACCACCTCGCACGAGGGTATCGTGGAGAGGATGTGGCGCATCCCCACCCTGGCGAGGTATTGCGCATCGGCAAGTATGACGGATGTTTTTTTCATCAATTGCCCCGTTGTTCTTTTTTCAAATTCATTTGTCTTGCAAAAATAGAAGCTCTGACCAATTTTTACACTTTAATTTAGATTAAATTCAGATTGGCCGGTTTGTTTTTCAGGAAAATGACATTGACGTGTTGATTTGAGTGGAAAATCACCTGAACTCCAGCATGTAACGCAAGGTGGGGAACACCGGCAACAGCGATACCCGAATGACTTTCCGGTTGAGCGTACCATCTTCATCAAAATCATCCCGCAGGGTGTAATAGACGGGGTTTTTGCGGAAGTACGCATTGTAAACACCAAATTTCAGGCTGTGGCGCACATTGCGGACAGTGAAATAATGATTGACGGCCAGGTCCAATCTATGGTAATCGGGCAGGCGATAGCCGTTCAGTTCATCGATGACTTTTGTCCCGGTTTTAATCTCCGTGGGGGCGCTGCCGGGCGGCTGCACGAGTTCGTATTGCTGGGTCGGGAACGTGAAGGCTGTTCCGGTAGCATAGACGAAGCCTGCCGAGCAATCCCACCGGTGGCCGATTCTGTAGAGAAACTGGAGGCTGAAATTATGCCGCCGGTCGAGCCGAAGCGGGAATTTATTGCCGTTGTTCACCTCCTTCCCAAACTGCCGGTCAGCATGGGCGTAGGTGTAGCCCAGCCAGCCTCCCACTTTTTGGCGTTCCACCTTCAGCAGCAACTCGGCACCGTAAGACCAGCCTTTGCCAACGGAAATTTCCCGCTGCCAGTTGGTAGCGTTGATGGTTTCAAGGCCACCACCCTCAAAGTAAACGAGGTTTTCAAGTTTTTTGTAGTAGCCCTCCATCTCCAGCGAGAGCCATGATTTCAACTGCTGGCGGGCACCTGCCACGAACTGCCACGAACGTTGCGGGGGTGCCTGTTCCGTTGCGCTCACCCAGAGGTCTTTTGGCAAACCGATATTGGTCGGACTGAGCAGGTGGAGGAACTGCGTGACCCGACAGACCGAGAGGTCGAACGAAAATTTTTCACCTTCAAAAAAACGGAGCAACAGGCGGGGCTGGGCGGCGAAAAAGTTGTAGCCGTCCACCCGGAGCGCCGAGGCCCGAAGCCCGATGTTTGCCTGTAAAAAATGGCCGATTTGCACCTCGTCCTGCACGTAGGCATCGAATTCGTGCGAAATCAGCGGGTTTTTCAGGTAGGCCCCCAGTGTGTCCTTCGTCCGAACGGAGTCGATGATGGTGGCTTCCTCGAACGTAATCACGCCCGGCTGAAACTCGTGGCGGGTAGCACTGGCCCCAAATCGCAGCCGGTGGTTGCCGAAGGCCGCATAATCAAAATCGGTTTTCAAGGCAAAATCCTGCACATTGGAACTGTACTTCAACAGTAGTACGTCCCTTGAAATCCGGTGGTCGTTTGACAATAAATCGAGGTCAACAAAGTCCTCCGATTTGTAAAAATACTGGCTGAAAGTGGCCGTGACATTGGCGAAAATTTTATCGGACAGCAGGTGGTTCCATCGCAGTGCCGCCACGTTGTTTCCCCAAACAACCGTCTCTTCGTCCCTAACCACCGAGAGGGTGTCCTGAAACCAGCGGTACTGGCTGTACACGTCTTGAAAGTCGTCTTTGCCTGTATAAAAACTGAGGTAAATCCTGTCCTTTGGGCTGATTGCATAATTCACCTTGGCATTGAGGTCGAAGAAAAAGTATTTCAAAAATCCTTCAGCCCCCTTCCGTTCCCTGATGCGGCGGGTGATGGGCACACTGAAAAAATCGAACAAAGCCCGCCTGCCGGAAACGATGTACGAGCCTTTTTCTTTTGCAAATGGCCCTTCCAGCGTCAGTTGGAGGGAGCTTGGCCCAAACTCCGCCTCGCCTTGCAGTTTTTTTGAGTTGCCCTCCTTCGTCTGGATGTCCCAAATCGACGAAATGCGCCCGCCGTACTGCGCCGGAAAACTGCCCTTGAGCACTTTGGCGCTCCGCACCGCACTGGTGTTGTAGATGGAGTAAATGCCGATGCCATGCGTGGCGTTGTACACCGGCACACCATCGAGCAGGAACAGGTTTTGGTCAACGTTGCCGCCCCTGACGGAAATGCCGCCGAAGCCGTCCGCCCCGGTCTGGATGCCGGGCAACGTGTAAGCCAGCCGCATCACATCGGTTTCACCGCCAAGCGACACCATTTTTTTGGCCTGTTGGAGGTTCAGGTTCAGGGTGCTTAGTTCCGTTTGCAGCAGCGTGGAATCCGAAAAGGAATTCACGATGACCTCCGCCAACAGGATGTGGCCAAGCTCGATTTCCAATATTTGATTGCTGTTCAGTTGCATTTCCAGCGTGTCGGGTTCGTAGCCGAGGTTGGAAAAAAACAGCCGTGCGGGGCCTTCGGCCATCGTGATGTTGAAAAAACCAAACTCGTTGGTGTAGGTGCCCACCCTCCGTTTTTCCTCAAAAACAGCGGCCCCGATGATGCGCTCGCCCGTCTCGCTGTCTTGCAAAAAACCGCTGAGGGTGAAATATTGCTTCGAGGGCGGCGGCGCTTTTTTCACCAGCACGATTTGAGCACCCACCAGTTCGAAACCGAGGTCGGTCCCGCTGAACATCATCGGCAAAACATCGCCCACCCGCTCCGCTTCAACCTGAATCGTGACGATTTTTTCCTTCGGTAAAATGTTGTTGTTGAACGATAGTTTGATGCCCTGGTCGATGAGCAGGTACAGGGCATCTCGCAGCGGCAAGTCCTTGATGTTCAGGCTGATGCGCTCCTCCAACGGCGACTGGCTGTGCGCCGCCGAAAGAAAAAAAGCCCCCAAAAGAACCATTAGCCAAAATCTTTTCATGGTCAGGTGGTTAGTGTTGTTTCAAATGTAGGGTTTTTCGTAGAAACGAAAAAACATGGCTTTGTGTGATTGGGAATCATGTGCTGTTTAAATAATGGCGAATCGATTTTTGAGAAAACAAAAAGGGCCGAACACACCACCGTGTCCAGCCCTTTTTTCTTCAATCAGCCTCTGTCAAATCAAAGCTGCATATTGTTGTAAACATCAATCACCGACTTAACGGCGGCAGCCGAATTGTTCAGCAGCACCTGTTCGTCCGCCGTCAATTTCACTTCGATGATTTGCTCGATGCCTTTTTTGCCCAACTTCACCGGCACACCGAGGAAAATGTCGTGGAGGCCGTACTGGCCGTCCAACTTGGCACAAACCGGGAAGATGCGTTTTTCGTCTTTCACAATGGATTCCACCATTTGGGCAGCGGCAGCGCCGGGTGCGTACCAGGCGGAAGTGCCCATCAGCGTCACCAATTCGCCGCCACCGACCGCCGTGCGATGCACGATGGCATCCAATTCTTCCTTGCCAATCAGTTCCGTCACGGGAATACCGGCCACTGTCGTGTAGCGGGGCAGCGGCACCATCGTGTCGCCGTGGCCGCCCATGATCAGCGCCTGGATGTCCTTCGGGGAGCAGTTGAGGGCCGTTGCCAGGAACGCCCGGTAGCGGGCAATGTCGAGGATGCCCGCCATGCCGAATACCCTGGAAGAAACCAGCCCGGAACTGCGCCAGCAGGCCAGCGTCATCACGTCGAGCGGGTTGGACACCACGATGAGGATGGGGTTTTTGGAGTGCTTCATGATGTTCTCCGTGACCGTTTTCACGATGCGGGCGTTGGTCGAAATCAAATCGTCACGGCTCATGCCTGGCTTGCGGGGAACCCCGGCCGTAATGACGACGATTTCACTGCCTTCGGTAGCTGCGTAGTCATCGCCGCCGCTGAGGTAGGTGCTGTACCCATCGACGGGTGCCTGCTGCCAGGTGTCCAGCGCCTTGCCTTTGGCGAGGTTGCCGACGATGTCAATCAGGACAACCTCTTTCACGATGTCTTTGTGGGCCAAAACGTTCGCACAGGTTGCGCCCACATTGCCTGCGCCGATTACGGTTACTTTGCTCATAATTTGATTTATTTTTTGGAAATGAATGCTGTCGAAAAGCCCCCGGCCCGCTTTGAAAAGTGGGTATCGGAAAGGCGGCGCAAAAGTAGGCTTTTTCCTTTTTCCGCAAACCGAAAATGGCGGCGTAATGACAAGTGAGGACCTGTTTTTTTGCTACCTTTGCAACCGTTTGACGGAGCAGGTGTTTCCCAAACAGCATTTTTCAAAATCAAAGATTTCAACATGAGAAAAAATTTCATCGGGCTTACCCTCCTGTTTCTTTCAGCCTTCATTTCCGGGGTCAATTCTCAAACCATTAACCGCTGCGGCGTTTCTGCGGCGGAAGGCCGGAAAATCA
>JACRAN010000110.1 GCA_016234735.1 Bacteroidota bacterium
CACGAGCAGTCGCCCGACATCAACCGGGGCGTGGAGCGCCTCCACCCGGAAGACCAGGGAGCAGGCGACCAGGGGATGATGTTCGGCTACGCCACCAACGAGACCGACAACTACATGCCGCTGGCCCTCGACCTGTCGCACAAAATCCTGATGGAACTGGCCGACATCCGGCGGGAAGGCAAGCGGATGAAGTACCTCCGCCCCGATGCCAAGTCGCAGGTGACGATTGAATATTCGGATAAAAACGTACCGCTGCGCATCGACACCATCGTGGTTTCCACGCAGCACGACGACTTCGGCGAAGATGCCGCCATGCTGGAGCGAATCCGCCAGGACGTTATCAGCTACGTGATTCCCCGCGTGAAAAAGAAATGTTCGCCCAAAGTGCAGCGCATGTTCAAAGCAGGCATTACGTACCACGTGAACCCGACGGGCAAGTTCGTCATCGGTGGCCCACACGGCGACACCGGCCTCACCGGCCGTAAAATCATCGTGGACACCTACGGCGGCAAGGGCGCTCACGGCGGCGGTGCTTTCAGCGGAAAAGACCCCTCGAAAGTGGACCGCTCGGCAGCCTACGCTACCCGCCATATTGCCAAAAACCTCGTGGCAGCGGGCGTTTGCAGCGAATTACTGGTGCAGGTGAGCTACGCCATCGGTGTTGCCAAGCCAACTAACATTTACGTGAACACTTACGGCTCGTCCAATGTGAAAATGAAAGACAGCGACATCGCCAGCATCGTGACCGAACTGTTCGACATGCGCCCGTATGCCATCGAAAAGCGCCTGAAACTGCGCAACCCGATTTACTCCGAATCGGCTGCCTACGGGCACATGGGCCGCACCCCGGAAGTGAAAAAAATGACGCTGACCAACGGTTCCGGCGAGACGATTACGATGGAAGTGGAAACTTTTACCTGGGAGAAACTGGACTACGTGGACAAGGTTCGGGAAGCTTTCGGGCTTTAATTTCCCCATCAAAAATTCATCCGGCGAGGGTGGTAGGGTTATGCCTGCTACCCTCGTTTATTTCTCACAACACCCAACCACCTGACACTCTTTTTTCGTCTCTGGAATTAAACCCTGATGCCATTTTATCATCTGATATGTTGTTTTGAAAAAGAAACCACCCATGCAGAAGACAGTACTTTCATCCTTAGTTTTCCTTTCTTGTTGGACCGGCGTAGCGCTCTCTCAAACTGTGCCCTTCCCCCAAAGCAATGCCGTTTGGAAAGAGGAACACGAAACGATTGCCGGTCCAATTTTTAAACATTTCGCCTTGTGCAGCGACACGGTCATCAATGGCAACACGTACATACAAGTCGTTGCATTACAGGTAGATTCAGCGCTGAACGTCGTACAAACCGCCTACATGGGCGGGCTGCGTTCCGGCGGTGGCGTGGTGCGTTTCCTTCCCAATTATTCAATGCCGGAATACGTGCTGTACGACTTCAATCTGGAGGCGGGCGATGTGATTGATTTGATTCCGCTGTATTCCGACACCCCCGTCAGCCGGGAAGTGGACAGCGTGAAAGTCGAAATGGTCGCCGGAAAAATGCGCAAGGTCATCTACTTCGCACCCGGCTACCCCGGTGCCCCGGTCGAATACTGGATGGAAGGCATCGGCAGCAGCTACGGCCTGCTGGGCAGGGCCTTCGACCCGGGCGGGGACATCGGCTCCCAGCTCCTCTGCTTCAAGCACGATGAGGAGTACCTGAACCTGACTTTTATTGAGTGCTTCCTGCCGGAACTGCCCGCGGAGTGTGGCATCTTCAACGCCGGGCAGGAAGTGGCTGCGAACGAGCCGCTGAAACTCACCGCTTCACCGAACCCTTCCGGCGATGATGTGCGGTTTTCCATCAATCAAAAAACGATGCCGGAGCCGTGCGTCCTGAAAATCTACACCGCCAACGGCAAGCTCCTCAAAACGGTGGGGCAGGTCGGTTTGGCAACTGTACTGCCAAACGGGGCATCACTCAAACCCGGTTTTTACATCGCCGTGCTGGAGTCGGAGAAAAACAGGCGGGTGCTGGCGCATTGCACTTTCGTTACAGAGAGGCCATAATTCAAGCGCCTTTCAAACAAAAAATGAGAAAGCCCGGATGCTTCCACCGGGCTTTCTCATTTTTTTCACTTGGCAACTACCCGTCCCAGCCCCACCAACTTTCCTTCTTCCTCTATTTTGATGAAATACAGACCGGGTGGAATGTGCCCACGCTGAAAATTAATTACAGGTGAAAGGAATTCTTGTTGCCGTATGACCCTGCCCGTAAGGCCTAACAGTTTGAAAGTCAATGATTTGCCTGCCTCAAGACCCCTGAGTTCGATGCTCACGTTGGCATCGAATGGATTGGGGAAAATGAGCAGCTCGGACTGCGGCGCTGTCAAAGTGTGGGTAGCCGTCAGTACGGAAAGTTCGACCGTCACTGTGCTATCGCAGCCATTGATGGCCGTGTACTGTTCGATAATGGTAGTATCCAAAAAGACCGGGATGCCATTCCAGAAACCACCCTGTGTGATTTCAGCTTCCACCATCGTTGCGTATTCGGGTTTGACTTCCAGGTTCAAGGTTACGATGCTGTCGCAACCATTCGATGTGACCAAGACTGCCTGATAAACGCCAGGGGTGCTGATGTCCTGACCATTGAATGTGTAAATATCCCCTTCGCAAATTTCTGCTTCGAGGTTTGTTGCGGCAGGCAGGTATTCGTCTATGAAAAAATCCTGGGAGTAACTACAACTGTCATTGGAGACGGTTACGCTGTAAACGCCTTGGCCCAACCCGCCAATGCTTTGGGTTGAGTCGCCTGTACTCCATTCGTAAACCGCATTTGTTACGCCTTGCTGGAGCACAACCGAAGCCGTGCCTGCTGTGCCGTCACAAGTGACTGGGGTAATGTTGAGACCAACGATGAGTGACGGCGGAATCACAATGTCTATCTGGTCGAAAGTGGCGCAGCCGTTGGTGTTGTCATTGACATACAGGGTATAAGTACCTGATTCAGCGATCGAAATTGATAGCTGGTTAGATATGAATTCACCATTTTGTGAAACCCAGGTGTACAAAAAATTATCACCAGCCGAGGTGTTGGAGGCATCCAGCAAGAACTGTGGTTCCCAACATTCGAGGACAGTATCTTGGCCGGCATCAGCGATGGGATACACGGCTGGCGATACCTCGATTGTGTCCGAAACCTCGCAACCAAGCACATTATTTTTGAAAGAAAAGATATAGGTCCCGGTTTGAGCATCTGGTTCGAGCAGAAGATTTTGACCAATGAAGATGGAACTGTCCGGTAATTGCCACCTGTACTCCGTACAATCATCTGAACCTGCATAAGAACCGAATCCCGGTAGTGTCAATGCCCCCGTGCAAAGCAAGTGTGCATCCGGCCCTGTATCTATCGTAATTGTTGAACAGGGAGGTCCACTAGGAGTGATTTCAACAAAAAAATTATCGCCGGAGAAATCACCGCAAAACGGGTACAAACCAGGAACAAACAAGTCTCTGGTCGTATGCAAAGATGTACCTACCAGCATGGATAATTGCCCCGCTTCACTCTCTAAAAAAGAAAAACCCCAAATTTCATAAAGGCCGGACGAGTACGTACTCAGATTGAGTTGCGGAGCAAATGCCAGAATGGAATCGTTGCGGGAAATGACGTAAGCGTAGGAATAAATATCGGAGTCAGGTGCAGTTCCAGTGCAAAATTGTGGGTCCGTTTCAAAATCCAAGTCAAAGTTGCCGGAACATTTGACGATGTCGTCCGTGAATAAAAGGCCACCATCTGCGAAACAGCCACCGTTACCTGACGACGCTGCACTACACCCAAAATTCAAGGAAAAATTATGTATCATTCCGACGTCTTGGTTGCAAACATCGCTGACTACTAAGACCCACACACCATTGACGGGCGCACCGGGCAGGTTGAAGGCATTCAGGTCGCAGTTGGGCGCTTGCAATGCTCCCGTGATGGGGTTGGTAACGCCGCCGCAGGGCACCGTCCAATTGCCATTCAGGCAGCAAGTACCCAATGAACATGGGGCAGAGTTGCACTGGTATTCAGCATTGTTGGTCAGCGGATTTCCGGTGCCTGTGGTGATGCAAACTTCCAGATTATCTTGTTGTGTCCCGCAGTTTCCGTAGTCATTGCCAGCATCGGCGATGAGCAGATAATGTTGTCCATTCGGTGAGATGAGGCTGACGCTCAAATCTCCGATCCAGGTATGAGAGATGGCTACGCAGACGCTCTCCAATGGGCAGGAAGCAAGGTCAGGAGCGCCGGGCACATCTACCAGCAAGGTTGCTGTGGAAGTGTCGTTATCATTAATTGGCACAGGGCAATTGCCGGAACCGACACAATCGCAGGGCGTTTGAGAAAATGTAGGGAGGGTGAAAAAAGAAACCATCAAGCAGAAGGAAGAACGAAGTAGAAAGCGGGCCATTTGTATGATTTTTTAGTGCGTGGGCAGAGGGACGAGCTTTTGAAGAAAAAATAGTGCCTATTGGCCGATTCATGGCGTTTTGATAGCTTGAAACAAAGTGCCATGTCTGTCAGGGCCAAATTTTGAGGGTTGATAAGCGAGCTTTGAACCCCAAAGCCGTTCATCCAAATGATTCTGATTGAATCAAAAAAATCAGCCAATCTTCAACGTTTTTCCTTATTTTTCTGGTGTGTTGGCAAATCAAGCAAAAGTTTTTACTTTTGCCCCGCAAATAGAATCCAACGAGCAGAGGGAACAAAAGTTCCCTCTTTTACTTTAAGGCTGTGGACACATTTTTTATCGAAGAAAAGATACACGAACTGCTCGCTGCAAAATTTCAGGAGGAACATTTTCAGGACTGTTTTCTGGTCGATTTTCATTTGCTGCCAGGGAACAAACTGGAAGTTTTCATTGACTGCGACAGTGGGCTTACATTGGAAAAGTGCCAGCGGATAAGCCGCCACCTTGAATCCCACATGGACGAGGGAGGGTGGCTCGGCGAAAATTACGCCCTGGAAGTTTCCTCCCCCGGCCTGACCCGGCCGCTCAAGTTACAAAGGCAGTACGTAAAAAACGTGGGCCGAAAAGTGGAAGTTACGCCAAAAGACGGCAGCCCCGTCAGAGAGGGCATACTGAAAGCAGCAGGAGAAACCTCCTTCACCATTGAAGAAATAATCGTTACAAAAGAAGGCAAGAAGAAAAAGAAAACGGAGGTTCAGACGGAACTTCCATACGAGCAGGTTAAGAAAACCATGATAGTCATTAGCTTTTAATCCAATGGTCGATGACGAGTGGTGAACGGTGAACAACACTTTTACCATCCATCATTTCCCATTTATCATTCAGCAAAAAAAGGATGATAAACTTAGTTGATATTTTTTCCGATTTTAAATCCAGCAAAAACATCGACCGCCCAACGATGGTGCGGGTGCTGGAGGATGTGTTCCGCACGTTGATTAAAAAGAAGTTTGGCTCCGATGAGAACTTCAACGTCATCGTGAACACACAGCAGGGCGACCTCGAACTTTGGCGAGTGCGGCAAATCGTGCCGGACGGCGAGGTGACGGACGACCGAAGCCAGGTTTCCATCTCAGAAGCACTGTCCATCGATGAAAGCTACGAAATCGGGGAAGAGTGCTACGAGCAATTGTTCCTCGAAGATTTTGGCCGCCGCTCCATCCAGGCTGCCCGGCAAACGCTCATTTCCAGGATCATGGAACTGGAAAAAGACGATATTTACAAGAAATATGTCGAGCGGGTGGGCGAAATGGTCGTGGGCGAAATCAGCCAGATTATCAAGAAAGAATTCCTCATCATTGATGACACGACCGGACACGAGTTGTTGTTGCCGAAGTTGGAAACCATCAAAGGCGATTACTTCCGCAAGGGCGACATGGTGCGCTGCATCATCAAACGGGTGGAGATGAAAAACAACACACCTGTAGTGGTGGTCAGCCGCACCGATAACGTATTTCTTGAAAAACTGCTCGAACAGGAGGTGCCGGAAATCGAAGATGGCATCATCGCCGTCAAGCGCATCGTGCGCCTGCCGGGCGAGCGGGCGAAGGTGGCGGTGGAATCCTACGACGACCGGGTTGACCCCGTGGGCGCTTGCGTCGGGATGAAAGGCTCCCGGATCCACGGCATCGTCAGGGAGTTGCGCAACGAGAACATCGACATCATCAACTACACCAGCAATGAGAGCCTTTTCATCCAGCGGGCACTGACCCCGGCGAAGGTTTCGTCCATCGAACTGGATGCTGTAAATAAGCGGGCCTCCGTTTACCTCGACCCCGACCAGGTGTCGTTGGCCATCGGCAAGGGCGGCACGAACATCAAGCTGGCCAGTAAACTCACAGGCTACGAAATCGATGTTTACCGCAATACGGACGGGCAAGAAATCGACGACGTGGACCTGGACGAATTCACCGATGAAATCGATGCCTGGGTCCTCGATGAACTGAAACGCATTGGCTGCGACACGGCCCGCAGTGTATTGGAATTGAGCAAGCAGGAGCTTGTGAGGCGCACGGAACTCGAAGAGGAAACCATCGATGAAGTGCTTAAAATCCTTGCGGCTGAATTCGATGAAGAATAGCCTGGAATGATGAACGACGAATGATGGGTGATGAAGGCCGATGCCTCCATTTTACGCTCTTCGTCCTTCATCATTCTTCATTTAATCATTCTGAATGGATAAACGCTTAGTCAAAGTAGCGCAGGAATTAAACGTAGGTACTTCCACGATTGTGGATTTCCTGAGCGGTAAAGGTTTTCAAATTGAAAACAAGCCTACCTCTAAAGTGACAGAGGAGATGGAAATTCTTTTGCTGAAAGAATTTCAAAAGGACATTGCCGAAAAGGAAAAAGCCGACGCTATGACCATCGGCGTGCGGCCTCCCATTTTGAGAAAAGAATTCCCGCCGCTCAAGCGGGATGAATACGCTACGCCCACCCACCAGCACCATCCTGCGCCGCCAGCCCCAGTCAAAAAAGAAGATTTGCTCCATAAAACGTCTGCCACGAACAAACCGGCAGAACCTGCTCCCGTCCATGCTCCCCTCGCCGTTCCAGAAGAAAAAGTGGCAGAACAGAACGAGATAGTTGAAGAAACCAAAAAGCCGCCAGTGGGCCTTACCATCATGGGCAAAATCGAACTGGACAAGAAGGAGATGCCAGTCAAGCCCAAAAAAGCAAAACAACCAGCAGAACAGGCACCGGAACACACACCCATCCTGAAAGAAAAAACAAAGGATAGTCCCGCTTCAGATAAAAAAGAAAAATCAGGAACGCCTTCCCCTGCGGAATTCGAGCCAATGCCGGGTGTTCCCGAAGAAGACGCAATTGTTGAAGGCGACGGTCTGACCAGGGTTGAGACACCCGAACTCCGGGGTTTGAAAATCCTCGGAAAAATCGACATCGAAAAACGCAAGGAACCTGCCCCAAAGCCCGTGAAGAAAAGAGGAAGGGACGATAACCGTCGGCCGGTAGCAGGTGGAGGTGGAAGGAACGAAAGACCCCAGGCCGTGGAGACCGGAAGGCCCAAACCTGTCGCTTCTTCGGACGTATCGGAAGAAAGCAAGAAACGCAAACGCAAACGCCGCAAGGTGCCGCAACAGCAGCAAACGGCACCTGCACCCAACCAATCAACATCAACCGGAGGAACAGGAGTAAGAAGGAGGAGAGGAGAAGGTGTACATGAAGTCTCCGGGAAAGAAGCAGAGGAACAAATCCGCAAAACGATGGTCACCCTTTCGGGGGCCGGCAAGAAAAAACGGCAGAAAATGCGCCGTGATACCCGGGAGCGCCTCCGGGAACGCCAGGAACTCCGGGACGGGGAAGGCCAAACCGACAAACTCGAAGTGACGGAATTTGTCACCGTGCAGGAACTGGCCAACATGATGAACGTTTCGGCCACGCAGGTCATCACGACCTGCATGAGCCTGGGCGTGTTCGTCTCCATCAACCAGCGCCTCGATGCGGAATTGATTGAGTTGGTGGCCAGTGAATTTGGCCACGCGGTACAGTTCATCAGCGTCGAAGACCAGACCGATTTTGAAGAGGAAGAGGAGGATGCACCGGAAAACCTGCTGCCGCGTGCCCCCATCGTGACCGTGATGGGCAACGTTGACCACGGTAAAACCTCTGTGCTCGACTACATCCGGGAAGCCAAAGTTGTTCAGGGGGAGGCAGGTTGTATCACCCAGCACATTGGAGCATACGAAGTCAATGTCAACGAACGCTCCATCACCTTCCTCGACACGCCGGGCCACGAAGCCTTCACCGCCATGCGGGCCAGGGGTGCCAAAGTGACGGACATTGCCATCATCGTCATCGCTGCGGACGACAACATCATGCCCCAAACCCGGGAAGCCATCAGCCACGCGCAGGCCGCCAACGTACCCATGGTTTTTGCCATCAATAAGATTGACAAAGCCGGTGCCGATGCAGGCAGGATAAAACAGGAACTCGCCTCCATGAACCTGCTCGTGGAAGAGTGGGGCGGCAACTACCAGTCGATGGATATTTCGGCCAAAACAGGTGAAGGCATCAGTCAGCTTTTGGAAAAAGTAGTGCTCGTAGCCGACCTCGCCGAACTGAAAGCCAACCCAAACAAGTACGCCATCGGCACCGTCCTCGAAGCATCGCTCGACAAGGGCAAGGGCTACGTGGCCAAGATGCTGGTGCAAAACGGAACGCTGCGAATCGGTGCCCCGATGGTGGCCGGCGAGTTTTCCGGCAAGGTGAAAGCCATGTTCAACGAGTTGGGCAAGCGGATTACGGAGGCTGGCCCTTCAGCGCCGGTGCTCGTGCTCGGCCTCAGTGGTGCGCCGCAGGCAGGCGAACGGTTCAAAGCAATGGAAGACGAATCGGAGGCCCGCCAGTTGGCTTCCAAACGGGCCCAAATCAACCGGGAACAGGCCACCCGTGCCACCAAACGCATCAGCCTCGACGAAATCGGGCGCCGGCTCGCGCTGGGTACTTTCAAAGAACTCAACCTCATCGTCAAAGCGGACGTGGACGGCTCCGTGGAGGCACTCTCCGACTCGCTCATCAAACTGGCGTTGGAGACCGTGCAGGTCAATGTCATCCACAAGGCGGTGGGCCAGATTGTCGAGTCCGACGTACTGCTTGCCTCCGCCTCCGATGCCATCATCATCGGCTTCCAGGTGCGGCCTTCCGTGGCAGCACGCAAGCTGGCCGAGCGGGAAGGCGTGGAAATCAAACTGTACTCCATCATTTACGAAGCCATCGAAGAAATCAAACTGGCCATCGAGGGCTTGCTCGAACCTACGAAGGAGGAGAAAATCGTTGCCAATGTCGAAGTGCGGGAAGTTTACAAAATCAGCAAAATCGGTACCGTTGCAGGTTGCTACATGCTGGATGGCAAAATCACCCGCAACACGCACATCCGACTCGTTCGGGATGGCATCGTTATCTTCCCGACCCGCGAGGGTGCCAACGGCGAGCTTGCTTCGCTGAAGCGTGGAAAAGATGATGTGAAAGAGGTGAAATCGGGCATGGAGTGCGGCCTGACCATCAAGAATTTCAACGACATCCAGGTTGGCGACATCGTGGAAGGCTACGAAATAACGGTGGTGAAACAGAAGTACGGTGGCTGATTTTGTAAGTTTGAAAACACCATTTTCAGACTGCCAATCAGCCCAACTATTCGGCGGGGGCGTTGTTCTAATTGTTCACTAATCGTCCGAATATGGAGTTTGTAAAAATCTTCCTTGCCATTTTCGGCTTCGTCGGGCTGGCGTTCCTGCTGATGAACGTCGGGTACATTTTCAAAAAGCGGGAGTTCAGAGGCTCCTGCGCTTCCAACAACCCCATGCTGGCGGACAAATTTGGCTCCTGCTCCGTGTGTGGCAAGCAGCCGGAGGAAGCATGCAAAATGCCGGAGGTAAAAAAAGCCTGACACAGCAATCCCTTGATTTTCAACAAATTGCATTTCAAAAAAAAGTCGCTCACAACGGCAAGGCAATCGTGAATTTTGAGCCTTTCCCCACTTCGCTTTCCACTTCCGCCGTGCCGCCGTGGGCCTTCGCAATCTGCCAGACATAGTTCAGGCCCAGCCCGAATCCCTTCACATGTTGGGCACCGTCGGAAGGAATCCTGAAAAATTTATCGAAAATCTGTTTGCTGTATTCCGGTGCTATCCCCTTGCCATTGTCCATGACCGACAGGTAAAAACGCCGCCCGTCGCTTTTGGTCGCAACCACGATGGTCGGCTCTCCGGGGCTGTATTTCAGCGCATTTTCGAGCAGGTTGCGCAGGGCATTTTTAAAGTGTGCCCGATCCACCGGCACCATGTCGGCAACAGCTTCCAGGCGTTCCACAAGCGCAACCTCACCGTTTTCCGTCTGTGGTAAAAACTCCAACAGTACCTCCCGGATGAGTTCGTGCATACTGGCAGGCGTTTTTTGCAACGTAAAACGGGCACTCTCTAAGCTGCCCAGTTCGAGCACTTTTTCGACGTGGGTTTTCACTTTTGCGTTCTCATTTTCAATGAGTTGCAAAAACTTTTTCAGCCGGCCCGGTTCGTTTTTTTCCAAACTTTCCAACGCCATTTTTGAAGAAAGTGCAATCGAAAAAACCGGTGTTTTCAGTTCGTGGGTGAGGTTGTTGATGAAGTCGTTTTTGATGGTGTTGAGTTTGCGCTCTTTTTCCAAAATATTGAGCAGCAGCCCAAAACACAACAAAATGGCCAACAGGCACAGCACGGAAGGGACGACTAAGTTCCGTAGTT
Organism: Bacteroidota bacterium; assembly: GCA_016234735.1. Taxonomy (GTDB): domain Bacteria; phylum Bacteroidota; class Bacteroidia; order Chitinophagales; family Saprospiraceae; genus UBA6168. The sequence continues at coordinate 10,742 of JACRAN010000110.1, forward strand.
CGCCCAACAGGTAGCCAAAAAGGTTGGGCACATCGAAATGCAGGGAAGGCTCGAAATGGCAACTGGCGATGATGTGGTTGCCCAGCGGCACCGAGTAGCGACCGAAGCTGAATGTTCCTTCCTCGAAATTGTTGTTGGCGAGCAGCGCTTGCGTACCGTATTTGTTCGTGAGGACAAAAGCGAAGGAAGCCCGCACACCCCGCTGCCGCAGTTGGCGGCCAATCAGCGCATCCAACAAATCGGTCAACGGATGGATGACAACGCTATCAGTCGGTGGGCCTATTTTCAAATGCTCGATGAGTGCGTCGCTCAAGGCACCCGGTTGGTTCAGCGTGTCTGCCACCGCCAGTAACGCATCCTCCGTGCGTTGGTCGAAGCGCTGTTTCTCCAATCGGACGCCCGCCAACAACAACCGGAACTGAACGAAAGTCAGCACGGCAAGTGCAAGTAGCAAAATAGCAGCGAGGACGTAACGGATCATGTTTCAACGATGTTTTAATGAAAATTGCGTACCCTAAAGCTAATGCAGCCTAAACGAGCGAACAATATCTTCGTTTGGGCACACTCGCTTTATATTGACAAAAAAAAATTTGGTGCGCCAATTGAACATTTCGGAATATCATTACCTTTCATTTTCAAATCAAAAAAAAACTCAGCCTATTGCGTAGTTCTATTCAACTTTTTAATAAAACAATTTTCAAGAACCACGTAAATTTTTTCATCATGACTAATACCAATCCTTCTAACAGCAATCAGAACAAGAAGAACCAGAATTTTATTGCCATCGGTGTGACGGTGGGCATCCTCCTGCTGGGCATCATCGGCTATCTGGCTTACCAGAACATTGACAAAGGTCGGCAACTGGAAACGACCATG
>JACRAN010000111.1 GCA_016234735.1 Bacteroidota bacterium
ATTGACTTGACCGGGGCTTTGTGTTTGTTCAGTAATATCTTCAAAGGTATCCCAAAAGTTAAAGAAAACTACCCCTACCGCCCGCAGGTTTCGGGGTAGTCCCACACACTATTAGAACACCCACTATTATGGCAGTTTTGAGTGGTGAGTTTTGAGTGATTGAGTTAAACTGGGGTTTTCAACTCAAAACCCGAAACTCACCACTCAAAACTTGAAAAAAACCAGCCCTACGCCCCGGAGGGTTTCAGGCTGGTCCCACACACTATGAGAACACCCAATATTTTCTTTCAAGTTTTCAGCAGCAGGTCCGGCAGTACGTTTACTGCTTCCGGCAGCTTGCTGAAATGGTTCATTTCAGATAAGAATTCTCATAAAAACTGCCCCTGCTGTCGAAACAGCGGGGCAGCCCACACACTATGAGAACACCCAATTATATTTTTCGGTAAAAGTCAGATGGATAGCGAATAGATTTGCCGGGTTGGAAACGGACTTTGTAAGCCTTCTCATAAAGTTTTTGTTTTCGCTTTCCGATTTCCTGGCTGTTTACAAATTGCTTATCGAAAAGTCGCCAGTAAGACGAACAGGCTGTGAAAATTGCACACAGCGTGCGCACATCTTTTTCAAATTAATTTTTAAGTGGTGCCAGTAAGTGATTGGTTCTCATGCTTCAATTCCGCCAGGTGTGGTGAGGCGGTGGAGTCAACGGGTATCAGGTGTGGGCTTTTCTGTTGAAGTTTTTAAAAAAAGCTACTTTTGTTGACGGCGGCTTATCGAAAAATTGATTGAAAAAATAACGCAGCGCCCGGCTTTTTAGTTGCCTGGATTTTGTTTTGCAACACAATTTAATTTTAAAAGACAAAAACATCCTTCCTTGATTCCGCAGAAAACAGTACAGGAAATCCTCGAAACGGCAAAAATCGAGGACGTGGTCCAGGATTTTGTCAACCTCCGGCGGCGGGGGGTGAACATGATCGGGTTGTGCCCGTTCCACCACGAAAAAACACCTTCCTTCACCGTCTCCCCCACCAAAAATATTTTCAAATGCTTCGGCTGCGGCAAGGCGGGCGACCCGGCCAAGTTCATCATGGAGCACGAGCACCTCACGTACCCGGAGGCGCTCCGCTACTTAGCCCGCAAGTACCGAATCGAAATAGAGGAAATCCAGCTCACACCGGAGGCAGTGGCCCAGCAGCAGGAGGAGGAAAGCCTCTACATCGTCATCGAACACGCCCGTCAGTTTTACCAGGAGCAACTTTTCGACACAGACATGGGCCGAAGCGTGGGCCTGAGCTACTTCAAGGAGCGGGGTTTCCGCGAGGAGACCATCAAAAAATTCGGGCTGGGCTTCGCCCCAAACGAACAGGACATTTTTACCCGAAAGGCCACGCAGGCAGGCTACAAGCTCGATTTTTTGAAACGGCTGGGCCTCACTTCGCAGTACGACAAGGATTTTTTTCGGAACCGGGTGATGTTCACCATCCACAACCTGGGCGGAAAACCGGTGGCCTTCGCCGGGCGCATCCTGGTGAAGGACGTGAAAGCGCCCAAGTACATCAACTCGCCGGAGACCGAAATTTACAACAAAAGCAAAACCCTCTACGGGGCGTTTTTTGCCAAAAATGCCATCCGAAAAACGGACGAGTGCATCCTCGTGGAGGGCTACACGGACGTGATTTCGCTGCACCAGGCGGGCATCGAAAACGTGGTGGCTTCGTCGGGCACTTCGCTCACGGAGGGGCAAATTGCGCTCATCAAGCGTTTCACCCCGAACATCAAAATCCTGTACGACGGCGACCCGGCGGGCGTGAAGGCCGCCCTGCGTGGCCTCGACATGGTGCTGGAACGGGACATGAACGTGCGGGTGGTGCTCCTCCCCGACGGGGACGACCCCGACAGCTACCTGCAAAAAGTGGGCGCTTCGGCCTTCCAGGAGTTCATTGACCGGGAGTCGAAGGATTTTATTTTGTTCAAAACCAACCTCCTGCTCGCCGAAGTGAAGGGCGACCCCGTGAAAAAAGCGGGCCTCGTGCGCGACATCGTGGAGAGCATTGCCAAGGTGCCCGACCCATTCAAGCGCTCGTTTTACGTGAAGGAATGTGCCCGGGTGATGGACTTGGAGGAGCAGGTACTGGTGACGGAGACGAACAAAGCAGTCCACCAGATTTTGCAAAAAAGGGATTTCGACAAGCGAAAACAGCAGGGCACCCAGGTCAACATCGAACCGGAGGATGGCACTGGCAGTCCTTCGCCGGATATCGAAACGCTTCCCCCTCCCGATAGCTATCGGGATGCCCGGCCACGCACTACCGGCCACGAGTTCCAGGAGCGGGACATCGTGCGCATCCTCATGGAGTCCGGCGGGAAAATGTACGACGAAAAAGAAAGCATCACCATCGCCGAGTTCATCCTCGGCAACATCGAGGAGGTGCTCGATGAGTTCGACAACCCGCTCTACCTGCGCATCGCAAGGGAGTGCATGCAGCTTGTTCTGGATAAAACAATCCTGTCAACTCAATACTTCATCGGACATAACGACCAGACTGTCAGCGAATTAGCACTGGATTTACTGCACTCGCCCTGGGAGTACAGCCCCGGCTGGGAGAAGCGGGAGTTGTACCTGCATTCGCAAAAAATGCCGGAGGAAAATTTTACCAAAGACAGCATGAGCGCCCTGATGCAGTTCAAACTTCGCAAGGTGATCCGCCTCGGCGAGAAAAACCAGCAGCAATTGAAGGAAGTGCAATCAGGCGACGACCCCGGCCAATTGATGCTGCTGATGAAGGTGCAGATGAAGTTGAACGAGATGCGGAACGACCTGATGAAGCAGTTGGGGATGGTGGTGTTGAAGTGACGGTTCCGAAACGCAGCTATTTGTTCTGGTTTTTCTTTTGCTGCCCGCCCGTCTGGATAACCTGCGCAGGTGCGGTGTCGATGATTTCAAACAATTCTTTGGTCGTGACCGGTTTTTCGTAGCGCACCTGCTCCGTGCCGTCTTTCCGCATCAGAACGAGGGTGAATTCGTCCCGGTCCACGTCGTGGTGGTCGTACATGCGCCGGAAGGTTTTGGGGTCGGTGAAAACGGCAATCCAGATGTCGCGCTGCACCACCCCGGCTGAGTCGGCATGCAGCCATTGGCGCTGCGTTTTCAGGTCGGCGTTGGTGGAGTCACCGGCAAAAAGCAGCATACGCCGAACGCCCTGCGCCTGCGCAGCCGTCAGAAAGAAGGCCAACAAGAAAAAAATGGCTGACAATTGTTTCATGCGAATCGTATTTCAGGAGCCGCCCGAATGTGGTGAATCGGGCGGGCAAAACCCGTTGCAAATATCGCATTCCGCCCCGGAACCACCCGGTTTTTTATCGGTTTGACCAAAAGCTGTCGTTTTCGTTCATTTTTTGGCCAGCACGATGTTGTCAGAGTCCAAACCGGCAGCATTCATGGCTGCTTCCACGTCCCTGCACAACTCGATGCCGCCATCATTTTTTATCCTAAAAACCTGATAGCCAAGCCCCTGCGAAAACCGGACGGCCTGCCGATGGGCTTCGTTTTGCCCGCTGCCAGTGAGGTACTCCATGACGAGGGTCGGGGAGTTTTTTTCCAAAAAATGCGCCATGCCCCGCAGCACCTGCGGCTCGGCACCCTCCACGTCGATTTTCACGATGTTGGGGTTGATTTTTTCCTTTTCAAAAAAAACGTCCAACCGCTGACCCTGCACTTCGATGGGCTGCGGCGGGTTGTTTTTCAGCCAGGCGGCGTTTTTTATTTCGGGCAAAACGAGGGAATTGTACTCGGAAAAAAGGGCAGGAAACTCATTGAAAACCAGCGTTTTATCTTCATCGGCGGCAGCCCGGTGCAGGGCGCTGACGTTGGCGAACGGAGCGGTGTTTTTTTTCAAAATACTGA
>JACRAN010000112.1 GCA_016234735.1 Bacteroidota bacterium
ACCGCAGTTTTTTTGAAAACAATTATTTTTAGTTAAACTTTACACCGTGGTGAAAATAAGCGGGGTTCCGGCAGTTGCCGTAACCCCGATTCTTTTTTGAAAACTGCCCCCCGGCAAATTTCACGAAGAACAGAAATCAAGTACGTTTGCGCCTTCAAAAATCATCCTTCATCAAAAATAATCGAACATGGCAATCAGAAGAAATGCAACCTCTGTTTGGGAAGGCTCCGGCAAGGAAGGCACGGGCCACCTGACCACCCAAAGCGCTGTTTTGAACCAAACCCAGTACTCCTGGAGCACCCGCTTCGCCGACGGCACCGGCACCAACCCGGAAGAATTAGTGGCAGCGGCACATGCCGGGTGCTTCAACATGAAACTGTCGTTCGTACTGGGCGCCGCAGGTTTCACGCCCGAAAAACTGCAAACCAAATGCACCATCTCGCTCGACAACGGCGCAGTCACCGAGTCGCACCTCGAACTGACGGCGACCGTGCCGGGCATCAGTGCGGAAGCCTTCGCAGCATGTGTCGCCGACGCTGAGAAAAACTGCCCGATTTCCAAACTGCTGAACTGCGAAATCAAGGTGGACGCCAAGCTGGCTTAGAGAAGTGAGAGGTGAGACGGTGAGAAAGTGAGACTCTAACTCAAATCGCTTTCTGAAAACAGTCCACGTCTCAATCAAATTTTACCGGCAAAACGAAAAGCGGTCCTGCAGCCAATGCATCCCGTCCGCTCGTGATTATCAAAACAAACTGATTCTTAACGCACCAAATTCACGGTCCCGCTCACCAATTGCCCGTTGGCCAACAGCCGCCAAACGTACAGCCCCGCTTCGGCAAGCTGCCCGCTGCCTCGTTGACCGCCCCAGGTGAACGAATGGGTGCCCGCACTTTTTTCGCCTTCGTCAAAATGCTGCACCAGCCGGCCTTGCAGGTCGAAAATATCGGCGGATACCGCTGCCGGGGTTTGCAGGTCGTACTCGATGACCGTTTTTTCCGTGAACGGGTTCGGGAACGTGCGCACGTTGGCCGCCACGACCGGGCGCTCCGCCGCACCGGACACGAAGTCGTATTTCAGCACCACGCCGAACACGAGGTCGGTCACGTACAGGTCGCCCGCAGCGTCGAACGTGAAGCTGGAAGCCAGCCCGCCGATGCCGCTGGCGATGGTGTCACGGTCGCCGCCGGGCAGCAATTTGATGACCATCGCTGTGCCGAGGATGAAGTTCAACGTGGTATCCACTGGACCGAACACCCCGAACTGCATCACGCAGAGGTTGCCGTCCTTTGGGTCGAACGCCATGTCGGTCAGGCAGGTGAAGCCACTTTGATAGACGCTCAGGTTCCCTGCCGCATCGAGGTTAAACACACTGGCTGCGCCTTCGAGGAAGGGGAATCCGGTCAGGTTGCAGACGTAGAATCCACCGCCGGGTTTCGCCACGATGTCCGTCGGCACGGCATCGGCAACGGGTGGGCCGAACGGCAGCGGGTTCGGGATGCCGTCGAGCGTTTTCACGATGCTCAAGTCACCCGTGGTGCTGTTCCGCTTCAAAATGGAATTGGCACCGGCATCGACGATGTACATGTCCCCGTTTGCATCCCAGGCGAGGTTGTAGGGGTCACTTTGCAGGAAGCCCTGCGCATGTACGAAGTCACCGATTTTGATGGTCTGCTCCACGTTGGCAAGCGTGAGCGGCGTGCCAGGCGTGAAGTCCGTTTTGTCCACCACGAGGAACGCTTCGGCCTGTGCGTGGGTGCCTTCGCCCACCACGACGAGCACCTTGTTGCCCGCCATCTGGTAGGTGCGGAACGGCCCGGCAATTTCGTCCGTGAGGGGGTTCAGACTACTGGGCAGCCCGGTCATGAAGACGGTCTTGTTTCCTGCCTGGTCCAGGATGGTGACGACCCCATCGTCGTTGCCTGAACCGTATTCCGTGACCCAGATGCCGCCGTCGGCAGCCACGTCCACGCCGATGAGGCCACCGAAAAAGTTGCCTGCCACGACCGTCGGGGCCACTTGTGCGGTGAGGGTGAAAGTTGCCATGAACATGGCAGTTGCAAGGAGGAGTAATTGTTTTTTCATGTAAAAAATGATTTTGGTGAAAAAAAGAGAGGCGCCGTTTCCGGCGGACTCGATTGCTGGTGCAAATCTACGACAGGCTGGTGTTGCCGGATTATCAGAATTGTCGCAAAGGCTGTCAAAATGGTCGCCCGGCGTTCTTTTTGCCCATGCCTCGTTCTGAAATTGATTACGAAGTGGAGGGGAATTTTGGATGATTTCCCCCAAAAAAAAAATTCGGGATGGAGTAGCAATGCGATTGCTTGGAGCAATCGCATTGCTTTGGGCATTTTTCAAAAAAATCAACCCATCCGGGGTACAACAACACGTGGTTTACGAAGGAAAACCAGGAGTGGGCCATCCGGGCCATCGCCACGCAGTTTTTGAACTGAAAGCGTTTCGAGCGTTTCGCTCCCAGAAAAAATCGCCCTGACCACCGCCGAAGGGTTGCTTTTCATCAAAATCGGAGACATCGTGCGCTGCGAGAGCGACCGGATGTACACCGTTCTCACGCTGACGGGCGGCGAGCGGCTCATGGTCTCCAAGCCGATGGGTCAGTTGGAGGAAATCCTCACCGGGCACGGCTTTTTCCAGGCACACAATTCCCACCTCATCAACATGAACCACATCCGCCAGTTTGTGCGCACGGACGGCGGCTACGTGGTGATGGACGATGGAGCCACCGTCAGCGTCGCCCGCCACCGGAAGGAGGAGTTCTTGGAGTTGTTCTCCAAGTTTTGATAGGCTTACAAGTTCATCAATGCCGTCCGCCACGGCAGCAATTGCCCCTGTTTCAGTTCCATCGTTTGGCTACCTGCGTAAACCAAGTAGTTTTGGGCAGCGCTGTTCCCGCTCACCTGCGCCCATTTTGTCAGCCCGGACAGCAGGCGGGTATTGAAGGTCTGGCTGCTTTTGATTTCAATGGCTTTCAGCATCCCTTCCTCTTCGATGAGCAAATCCACTTCGTTGCCGTGCTGGTCCTGCCAAAACCAAAAGACGGGTCGTTTCCCGGCGTGGGAGCGTTTTTTGTACAGGTCGGCGATGATTGCATTTTCAACGATGTTGCCAAAATAATGGTGGGTTTCCAATTGTTTGGGCGAGCCAATGCCCAGCAGGTGGCAAATCAAACCAGTATCGAAAAAGTAAAATTTTGGCGTTTTGATGATGCGCTTATTGAAGTTTGCGTAAAACGGCTGCTGGTAAAAAATCATGTAGGAGGCTTCCAACACCGAAAACCAAGCCTTCACCGTGTTGACCGACAAGCTCAAATCGGTGGCCAGCGTACTCAAGTTGAGCGGTTGCCCGACCCGCCCGGCGCACAAGCGGAGGAACCGGTTGAAAACCGAGAGGTCGCCCACGTTTTTCAATAGGCGCACATCTCGTTCGAGGTAGGTTTGGACGTAGTTGTTGAAAAATATCTCCGGCGGCACGTTCTGCTCGTGCAGCCCCGGGAACCCGCCCCGCCAAACAAAGTTCTCCAAGTCCAGCGGGGCAAACGGGGTATTTTCCACTTCGGAAAAACCCAGTGGGAACAGGTTCAAAATACCCACCCTGCCCGCCAACGACTGTGTGATTTTTTCCATCAACAGAAAATTCTGCGAGCCGGAAAGCACGAACCGAAGCCGCTTGTCGGCATCCACCATCACTTGCAGGTAGGAGAACAATTGCGGCACCCGCTGCGCTTCGTCCAACACCGCTCCTGCCGCAAAATCTTTCAAGAAACGGCGGGGGTCCTGCTCTGCCAGCAAGCGAAGTTCTGGGTCTTCCAGGTTTGCGTAGGGCAAACCGGGATAGAGGTTTTTCAGCAAGGTCGTTTTCCCGGCTTGGCGGGGACCGCCGAGATAGACAATTGGGTAAAACCTGCCCAGTTCCTGAAGGGCTGCTGAAATTTGACGCGCTATCAACATAATTTTTGAGCAAATTTTCAATTCAATTGCAAATTTACTCAAAAATATAAACCTGTTGAGAAAATATTGCCAAATGCAAAGCAATCCTCAACAATGAAAAAAAGGGCTGATTGCCGAAGCTGCCACGTATTTTTACCCAAAGTACATCCTTTCAAAAACTGCCAGTTCGTGCGCACGGACGGCGGCTACGCGGTGATGGACGATGGGGCCACCGTCAGCGTCGCCCGCCACCGGAAGGAGGAGTTCTTGGAGTTGTTCTCCAAATTCTAACAGATTTCCGAGGTGAAATTCGGCGAGCACATCGCCCGAGTTGGAAAGAACGAGCAAATCAAGCGGCAAAGTGATACATTTCGGACTCAAAACGCGCTCCTGCCCCGACCTGCCTTTTGCAAAATGGATGGTTCACCAGCGAAATGAAAACCGCATGAAAAACACCTTACCAACCTTGCCAGCACTGCACTTTCATCCACTCGGAAGAAGGCTTCCCCGTTTGTTCGTTGTCCTGTTGCTGGCAGCAGCCACCGGTGCTTTTTCCCAAACCACAGCCCTGCTTGATTCGCTGCTCGCCGTATTGCCGAAGGCAGCGGAAGACACCAACAAAGTACATTTGCTGGGGGAAATCAGTTATGAGTACGCCAGCATCAATACCGATGAAGGGATAAAACATGGCCTGCAGGCATTGGCCCTTTCGGAAAAACAGCAGTGGGAAAAGGGCATTGCGATAGCAAAAAGGAACATTGGGCGGAACCATTGGCGCAAAGGCAATTTCGAGGACGCGTTGAAATTCCACTTCGAATCGCTGGCACTGTGGCAGAAATTAGGGGATAAAAAACAGACTTACCCCTTGTGGGCAATGATTGGACAGGATTACGCCGATGCGGGCAATTACCCCGAAGCGCTGAAATACCTTTCGCTCGCCTTGAAGGGGTATGAGGAACTTGGCTACAAAGGCAATCAGGGTTATGCCCACTCCATCCTGTCATGGGTGTACGGCAAAATGGGCATGCACCCTGAAGCATTGACGCACCAGTATGCCGCCCTGAAAATAGCGGAGGAACTGGGGGACAGGTACGGCATGTCCATCGCACTGAGCAACCTTTCTGCCTCGCTTGAGGAACAAGGCAAGTACGAGGAAGCCCTCAAAACCTACAAACAGTGCCTGGAAATTGATATGGAATTTGAGGATTTCATCAATGCTGTCATGACCAGCAACAGCATCGGGAGGTGCCATAAATTCTTGGGCGATTATACCGAGGCGCTGTCCCAACATTCCCAGGCACTCGAACTGGGGAAAAAGCTCAAAGATGGGAACAGCAAGGGGGAGTCCTATTCCTACATCGGCGACGTCCACCAGGCGCAGGGAAACAACGCCGAAGCCCTGACCTACTTCCGGCTGGCTGCAAAGGAATTTGATGCCGTTGACAACAAACACCTGCTTGCACAACTGTACACCAAAATCGGCGACTGCCTCACCAAATTGGGCAGCTATGCCGAAGCCCGGAAGTATTTCGACGACGCATTCTCGCTGACCAAAGAACTGGAAAGCGTCGGCGAGTTCAACAACTTCTACGGCAGCGTGGTAAGGCTCGACAGCGCCACTGGCAACTGGCGGAACGCCTTCGACCACTACAAGCTGTTCGTCAGCACCCGTGACAGCATGTACAACGAGGAGAACACGAAGAAGGTGGTGCAGACCCAGATGCAGTACGAGTTCGACAAAAAGGAGGCGGCGGCAAGGGCCGAGCAGGAAAAGAAGGACGCCGAGGCGAGGGCGACATTGCAACGGCAAAAGCTCATCCGCAATGGGTTCATGGGCGGCTTTGTGGTCGTCGTGCTGTTTGCGGGTGTGTTTTTCAACCAGCGCAACAAAATCAAGGTGGGTAAAAAACAGAGCGACGAGCTGCTGCTGAACATCTTGCCCGCCGAGGTCGCCGAGGAACTGAAAGCCAAGGGCTATGCGGAGGCCAAGCTGATGGACGAGGTGACGGTGCTGTTCTCGGACTTCAAGGGCTTCACCAGCTTGTCGGAAACCTTGACGCCAAAAGAATTGGTCGCCGAAATCAACGAGTGCTTCTCCGCCTTCGACCACATCATGCAGCGGCACGGCGTCGAAAAAATCAAGACCGTCGGCGACGCCTACATGGCGGCGGGCGGGCTGCCCACGCCGAGCGCCACCCATGCCGCCGACGTGCTGAACGCCGCCCTGGAAATGCAGGCGTTCATGCGGGAGCGCCAACAAAAGCGGGAAGCCGAGGGCAGGTTTTTCTTCGAGGCCCGCATCGGGGTGAACACGGGGCCGGTGGTGGCGGGCATCGTGGGCGTGAAAAAGTTTGCCTACGACATCTGGGGCGACACCGTGAACACGGCGCAGCGCATGGAGAGCAACAGCGAGGCGGGCAGGGTGAACATTTCGGGCAGCACCTACGAGTTGGTGAAATCGCAGTTTGATTGCACCTACCGAGGGAAGATTGACACCAAAGGAAAGGGGGAAGTGGACATGTATTTTGTGGTGCCGAACCCGGAAGCGTAGCCCTCGTGCTGATGGACAAAGTTCCGTCCAAAGCGTGTCCCGCACCCTCCCGGAGTCGTTGTTGAAAAGCGGCATAGTCATCTTTGGGAAACGCCTTTTTGTATTCGGCGAACAGCGCTTTTTGTTTAATTTTGCGACTCAAAGCAATTGGCTTTTTGATTAAAACGCAAGGTGCATGATTACTTCAATATCTCAGCTCGACCCAAACGGCAGCTACACGTATGCCGATTATTTGCTTTGGAAATTTGAGGAGCGCATTGAACTGCTCCGTGGAAAGATCCACAAAATGGCTGCGCCTTCGAGGCGGCACCAAGGTATCAGTTTTACCATTGCCAGGGAAATCGCCATTGCACTGAAGCATAGCCCATGCAAGGCTTACACAGCCCCCTTCGACGTGCGCCTCACCCGCACCAAAAACAACAAGCAGGTCAAAACCGTCGTCCAGCCCGACCTCTGCGTCATCTGTGACATCACCAAATTGGATGACCGTGGCTGCTCCGGTGCGCCCGAACTCATCATCGAAATCATCTCGCCCGGCAACAGCAAAACCGAGATGAAGGACAAGTTTGAACTGTACCAAGAAGCCGGGGTGCTCGAATACTGGATTGTTTCGCCCATCGAAAAAACGGTGCAGGTCTTCAAACTAAATGACGAGGGCATTTACATTGGCTTGGCACCAAAAGTCGAGGACGACCTGCTCACTACGACCATCATTCCCAACCTTGAGATTGATTTGATGGAGGTATTTTCGGAATGAAAAAAGGCATGGACCCGAAGTGAAGCTTTGGCCTGATGAGGATACCTTCCGATGCTTTCATCCCACGTTTGTCCGCCACTACCCCCCTTTTTTCTTCGCCACCACGTCCAGCATCATGATTTTCTGCCAGATTTTGCTCGACAATTCGTGCGAGAGCATCTCCACTTCGTTCACGGTTTTCAGCACCTCCGAGTCCTGGAAACATTGCACGTGCAGGGCGGCGAGCTTGGAATTGATGGCCAGCAGTTCCGAGCAGTAGTCGAGGTAGCGGGTGAGTTGGTACGGCTTCATGGTGCGCTCCGGAGAGGAGGCTGTGGCATGGCCGTCGGCGAGCAGGAAGGCGGGGTCCTTGGTCAGTTGGTGCATGTCCACCACGTGGGCGATGGAGCGCAGGCGGTGCAGCGAGTTGAGGGCAGCCTTGCGCTTGATGCGGTTTTCGAGCGTGGCGAGGAACAGGATGGCGAGCGACAAAAAAATGACCTCGTTGATGGCGCTCTCAGCACCTTGCAGGATTTCCATGAGGCCGCTTTCGCCCGCAGGGATGTACCGCAACGTGAAGGCGCAGAGCCATCCCGCCAGGCCCACGAGCAGGCCGATGGTGAGGAAGGTGAAAATGCGGATGGGCCAAAGCGGCTGCGGCAGTTTTTCCACCAAATCAACGATGCTGGTGGCCACCTGGCCCAGTTCGCCAGCCACCCTGCCCAGCCCGGAGCCGGGGAAGCGCTCATCGATGCGCTGCCGCAACTTTTCAAGCGTGGAGAGGATTTGCGCCGATTTGAGTTCGCTGTACCGGCTGGTCGGGAATTTGTTGGTATCGAAAAAAAAGTCCACTGGTGTATGTTTCAAAGTTTAAAAAAAAAACTCGCGAGGAGGATTGGAACACAGATGGCGCTGTTTGGGCGGATTTGAACGGATTTTTTTTGAAAATGCCAAAGAAAAATCTGCGCAAATCTGCCGCATCCGCTTCGCTGAAGTTCACTGTTCATCGTTCATCGTCCATCGTTAGCAAAAACTCCCGGAACGCCCTGGCGGTCTCCCGGCTGGCGGAAAACATGCCCATGTGGCCGACGGTCTGGAAAATCCGGATATCGGCGACGGCGGGCAGGTGCGACATGGCCATGCTGAGGTCGAGCGGCACGGCGGTGTCGTGCTTGCCGATGAGCATCAGCACCGGGCAGCCGATGTTGCGCAGCACCTCCGAGCGGTCGGGGCGCAGGCGCATGGCTTCCAGTGCGGCGATGATGGCCTCCGGCTGAAAGTGTACCGCATTGTGTATCAGGCGGTTAACCTCCGACTGGTAGCCCTTCGAGAAGTCGTAAATGAACAGTTGGGGGATGGTCTGGCGCACGTAGATGACGTGGCCGTTTTTGTGGATGAACCCGATGGCCTTGAGCCGTCCGGCTTTTTTCTCCTCCGAATCGGCGAAGGGGTGCGAGTGGAACATGCACAACCCGGCGAGCCGGTCGCCCCATTTTTCGGCGTAGGCCAGCGCCACGTAACCGCCCATCGAGTGGGCCGTCAGCACGAATTTTTCGATGTTCAAATGTTCGAGCACGGCGGCCACCACCTCGGCCATCGACTCCACGCTGAGGTGGTCCGTGAGTTCGGAACTGCCGCAGCCGGGCAGGTCGATGCAGACGTACCGGCGGTTGGCGGGCAGCAGTGGGAGCCACTCGTCCCACACCCGGCTGTCCTCGCAGAAGCCGTGCAACAGCACGACCGGAAGGCCCTCCCCTTCCCCGGTCACGAAGTAGGCAATCAGTTTTCCCTGAAAATTAATTTGGTTCATTTAGCAGAATGTCGATGCTGTTTTTTCAGAACGAGCGAGTGATGGAATGCAATTTTTCGACAAAAGTAGTTTTCTGGAAAAGTTTACCCGTCAATTTCTAATTTTACCCATCCTTTTAAGCCCGGGCGCAGGGCAAAAAACCTTACTGATGACTTTAGGCAATGTAAAGCAGAAGCTAACTACGATAGGACAATTGGAGCGGGACCTGAACCTGAAACAGTTGCAAATTAACCGGCTGCTCAACATCACGCAGGCGATTAACAACAACGTGAAAATGGCGGGCCTCTTCGAAATGTACACCTCGTTTCTGAGCTGGGAAATGGGCGTGAAAAAAATGGCCCTGTACTATCGCAAGGACAAAAAATGGACCTGTTCCGCCCAAATCGGCCTCGAAGACGGCCAGTTGAAAACCGATGTGTCCGACCAACTGGCCCGCTACACCCGCCTCCACACCCTCGCCGACAGCGACGACCCGTTTTTCAAACAGTTCGATGTGGTGATTCCGGTGAAACACAAGGACACCCACCTCGCCTACGTTTTCATCGGCGGTTTTGGCGAGGAGGAGGACATGTACAACAAGGTGCAGTTCATCACCACCATCACCAACATCATCACGGTCGCCATCGAAAACAAGCGGCTTTTCAAAAAACAATTGGAACAGGAGCGCTTGCGCAAAGAGATGGAATTAGCCAGCGAAATGCAGCAGCTGCTCATTCCAAAATCGCTGCCCACCCGCAAGGAATACGAGCTTTCTGCCATCTATCGGCCCCACTTGAACGTGGGCGGCGACTACTTCGATTTTGTGGAGCACCCGGGCGGCAAAATCACGTTTTGCATTGCCGATATTGCCGGGAAGGGCGTGGCGGCGGCCCTGCTGATGTCGAACTTCCAGGCCAGTTTTCACTGCCTGCTCGAAAAGCACACCGACCTCATGGCATTCGTCGAAGACCTCAACCTGGCGGTGCTGCGCATCACGAAGGGCGAGCGTTTCCTCACTTTTTTTGTGGCGCAAATCGACCTGAACACCAAAATGCTGACCTACGTGAACGCGGGGCACACCCCGCCGGTGTTGGCGATGAACAACGAACTGCACAACCTGAACAAAGGCACCACCGTGCTCGGCGCCTTCGACGAGTTGCCGTTCATTGAGCAGGGTTCCGCCCAAATCGAGGGCGAGGCGCTCATCCTGCTGTTCACCGACGGCCTCACGGAACTGCAGAACGAGAAGGGCGATTTTGTGGACCAGGATTTCGGGCAAAACTTCGTGCTGGCCAACTACCACCTCTCCGCCACGGCGTTCAACCAAAAAGTGATGGAGGCATTGGAAAGGTTCAGGGGGCAGGCCAGTTTCCAGGACGACTTCACCGTGCTGACGTGCAAGGTTTTTTGAATGGTTTCATTGCTTCATTGTTGAATTGCTTCATTGTTGCCTTATCCCGACAGCCATGGAACCATGAAACAGTGAAGCCATGAAACCATGAAACAATGAAGCAGTGAAACCATGAAACAATGAAGCCATGAAACAATGAAGCCATGAAACAATGAAACAATGCAGCAATTCATCCATGAAAATGGATACCGTATCGAATAGTTGCTGACAGGGACAGAACCAAAGCGGCAGATTTGCTTTGTATTCGCTTTTAAATTTTGAAAATCAAGGATGAAAGAT
>JACRAN010000114.1 GCA_016234735.1 Bacteroidota bacterium
CGCCCTGCGCTGCCCGCCCGACGATGCCGAAGTCAAAGTCCTCTCCGGTGGCGAGCGCCGACGGGTGGCACTCGCCCGCCTGCTGCTCTCCGAACCCGACATCCTGCTGCTCGACGAGCCGACCAACCACCTCGACGCCGAGAGCATCGACTGGCTGGAGCAGTACCTCCAGAACTTCCCCGGCACGGTCATCGCCGTCACGCACGACCGCTACTTCCTCGACAACGTGGCGGGCTGGATACTCGAACTCGACCGTGGCGAGGGCATCCCGTGGGAGGGCAATTACTCAAGCTGGTTGGAGCAAAAGGCCAAGCGACTGGAACTGGAAGCCAAGCAGGACGACCGCCGCCGCAAGACGCTGGAGCGGGAGCTTGACTGGATTCGCATGAGTCCGAAAGCCCGCCAGGCCAAAGGCAAGGCACGTCTGAACGCCTACGACAAAATGGCGGGCGAGGAGTTGAGGGAGAAAGAATCGAAACTGGAACTCACCATTCCGCCCGGCCCACGCCTCGGCGAGGTGGTCATCGAAGTGGAGAACCTGAACAAGGCGTTCAACAACCGGGTGCTGTTCGAGAACTTCAGTTTTTCCGTTCCGAAAAACTGCATCGTGGGCATCATCGGCCCGAACGGGGTGGGCAAGACGACGCTTTTCCGCATGATCATGGGCCAAGAAAAGCCCGACAGCGGCACCATCCGCCTCGGCGACACGGTGCAGGTGAGCTACGTGGATCAGTCGCACGCCGCCATCGACCCCGAAAAAACGGTGTACGAAATCGTCTCCGGCGGCCTGGATATCCTCAAAGTGGGCACTTACGAAATGAACGCCCGTGCCTACATCGGCCGCTTCAACTTCACTGGAAACGACCAGCAGAAAAAGGCCGGGCTGCTCTCCGGCGGCGAAAAAAACCGCCTCCACTTGGCCATGACCCTCAAGGACGGCGGCAACGTCCTCCTCCTCGACGAGCCTACCAACGACATTGACATCAACACCCTGCGGGCGCTCGAAGATGCGCTCGACGACTTCGCCGGTTGCGTCCTGGTCATCAGCCACGACCGCTGGTTCATTGACCGGCTGGCCACGCACATCCTCAGCTTCGAGGACGAGGGCGAGGTGGTTTTCTTTGAAGGGAATTACCAGGATTACGAGGCGGCAAAGAAGGCGAAGTTGGGGGATGTGACGCCTCATAGGCCGAGGTTTAAGAATTTGTTGAAGAATTGAGCTTTATGAAGTGGATTAAACGCCTTGTCATTGCCTTGTTTGCGCTGTATGCCATTGCCTGCGGCTTGCTCTACTTTGCGCAGGAGCGCCTGATTTTCCACCCCGACAAGCTGCCGGAAGATTACACTTTTGACGAAGGTGAAGAGTTGGAACTGCCGGTGGCGGACGGCATTTCCCTCAACTGCCTCTGGCTGAAGGAGCCGGAATCGAAGGGAGTCATCCTCTACCTGCACGGCAACCGGGGCAGCAACCGCCGCTGCTCGCACCAGGCGGAGACCATGGGCGGGTTCGGCTACGATATTTTCATGCCCGACTACCGGGGCTTCGGGAAAAGTGACGGAGAAATCGTTTCGGAAGAACAACTCTACGGTGATGCCCAGCAGGCGTACGATTTTTTGAAAAAACATTACCCCGAAAACCGCATCGTGGTGGCGGGCTACTCCATCGGCACGGGCATGGCCAGCTACCTCGCCGCCAAAAACCATCCACAGCAATTGGTGCTGCTGGCTCCCTACACCAGCGTTGTGGATTTGAAAAACGGCATGGCACCCTTCCTGCCCGATTTTTTGCTGAAATATCCGCTCCGCAATATCGCAAACCTCCGGCAGGTCATGACGCCGGTCACGCTGTTTCACGGCACTTTTGATGAGGTGATTTCTTTCGAGTCTTCCGTAAAATTGCAGGCATTGAACCCCGGCCGCTTCCGGCTGATAGATTTGCCGGAAGGCCACCGGGGCGTGATTTTCAGCCCGGTTTTCCGGCAGACGGTGGGCGAATTGTTGAAGTAGTTTGGTTCAAGATTCTTTAGTAATCTCACCTCTCACCCTCTCACTTCTCTCGCCTGCTCACCCTCTCACTTCTCAAACATCGTAAGTCACCTCCACCTCCGCCGAGGTCGGGTGCGCCTGGCAGGTGAGGATGTAGCCCGCCTTCACCTCGCTCTCATCGAGGGCATAGCAGACATCCATTTTCACTTCGCCTTTCAGCACTTTGGCCATGCAGGTGGCACAGGCACCGGAGGTGCAGGAGTAGGGCGCATCGCCCCCGGCATCGATGACGGCGAAGAGGATGTGCTTCCCGGCAGGCACGATGGTCTCGATTTTCCGGCCGTCGAGGGTGGCCGTCAGTTTTGCTCCGGCAAAAGATGTGGCAGGTGTGACCGCAGCAGCCGGGGCGGAAAAATATTCGTGGTGGATGTTTTTCTTTTCAATGCCTCGGTCGAGCAGCGCTTTTTCGGCAGTTTCAATCAGGTTGCCAGGGCCGCAGATGAAGTATTCCGACTGCTTGTGGCGAGGCGGATTGTCTTCAAAAAATTTCTTCAAACTACCTGCACCGATGCGGCCCGTCAGCCCTTCCCAGGTGTATTTTCCTTTTGAAAAAAGGCCGCCCAGCCCCTTCGATTTTTCCAGCTTCGGCTGGCTGAGGATGTACTCCACGAAAAGCTGACCCTCGTAGCGTTGCACCAGCCGCTCCAGTTCGTTTTTGAAAATAATCTCCTCCTCGTTCCGGTTGCCGTAGAGCAGGGAAATGAAGCTCATCGGCTCTTTTTCCAATATCGTTTTCAGGGTGGACATGAGCGGTGTGATGCCGCTTCCCGCCCCGATGAGGTAGTAGTTTTTCTTGTTTTCGTCGTTCATTTCCGTGAAAAAACGTCCGTCCGGGGTCATCACCTCCACCGGGTCGCCCACTTTCAGCCGGTCGTGGAGATAGCTGGACACTTTGCCGCCCTTCACTTTTTTGACCGTGACGGAAAGGTCGTTTTCCAGCGGGCTGCTGCACATGGAGTAGCTGCGGCGCTCTTCCTTGCCACTGAGTTGGAGGCGGAGCGTGAGGTACTGACCCTGCTTGTAATGGTACTGTTCGGCGAGGTCGGCAGGCACCTCAAACGTAAGTGTGACGGCGTCGGCGGTTTCCCGGGCAATTTTTTTGACGGTGAGGTGATGGAACGATTTGCTCATTGCGTTGTGCGTTGTTTTTAAAAGCCTTGCAAAAATAAGTAACCTAAGTTGCGGATAACGTCCCAGCGGGACGAAATCTTTGTAGGACTATGATTGAAGCAGGTTTCCGTTCCATCGGAACGGTATTTTGCTCCGAAGATGCCGTTCCGATGGAACGGAAATCCGTGCTTTGGCCAATTCCTACTATCGGGATACGGAACATTATCCGCAACTTGAGTTAAGTCCCAAAACGAAATCGCCCCTTCCCGTGCGGGGAAGAGGCGATTTCGTTTTCACCTGTTTTGAAAAAAAATCAAAACTTATAAGTCAGGCCGAAGCGAATGTCGAAGGGCAATTCTAAAGTATTTTCTGGCGCATTGACGTTATATAGCAGCATGATTTCGTATGCCCAGAGCGAACCACTGGTATACCCGATGCCTAAATACACATTGTTCCGAGACTGCTTCACAGTCGCCACTTCGCCATTTTCAATTACTAAACGGTTAAAATTATCAACGTAATAACCCTTCGTGTTTTCGTTCTCATATTCAAAATGCCCAAAAAAGTTTTGGAACGGTTTGACTCGGGCAAATGCGCCAAACGTGTATGCCAATGGCGAAATTTTGTGGATGTTACCATCGGTACCTCGCCCCTTTACATAGTTGTAAGTAAATCCAACACGAGGGCCTAAGGAGACCAGGTCACCTACTAATTTGTAACCGACCATTGGAGTAAGGCCGAAGGTGAACTGGCTGGTTTCACCAGAGCCGGCGAAGCCGAGGTTGAAATTGCCACCGTACCAGAGTTTGTTGGCAAAGCCGCTGTCATCGAAGTATTCGTCGGTCTTGGAGGATTTCTTCTTGCCTTTTTTCTGAGCATACGCATCGTTGGTAAATGCCCCCGTGAAAACGAGCGCCAGCAAGCCGAACAGAAGGAATTTTTTCATAGAAGTAGATTTTGTTTGAAATAATGAATCTTAAACGAGGAAGACGGAAGTTTGGTTGTGAAGGTTGGCCGGTGTATCTCCAAAAGTTCTGTTAAGAATAAGACAGCAACGGCGTCAATTTAACTTCTCCGACGTGATTTCATTCCTGCAATTTTGACCCGTACGCCAGGTCGCCCGCGTCGCCGAGGCCGGGCACGATGTACGACTTGGCCGTGAGTTCTTCGTCGAGCGCCGCCACCCAGACGTTGGCACCGGGCACGGAGCGGTGGATGTGGTCAAGTCCCTGCGTGGAAGCAATGGCAGTGACGATGTGTACCTCAGCCGGTTGCCCGAACCGTTTCAGCCCCTCGATGGCCAATTGCATGGAAGCTCCGGTGGCCAGCATGGGGTCAGTGATGATGAGCACACAATCATCGAGGTTGGGGCAGGAAATGTACTCCAGGGCGATTTCAAAAGTGCCGTCCTTGTGGTGGCGGCGGTAGGCGGAAACGAAGGCGCTTTCGGCTGCGTCGAAGTAGTTGAGCAGGCCCTGGTGCATGGGGATGCCCGCCCGCAGGATGGTGGCCAGCACGATGCGCTGGAAGGGGAGGTTCACTTTGGCGACACCGAGCGGCGTTTCCACTTCCTGCATGTGGTAGTTCAGCTTCCGGCTGATTTCGTAGGCCATCACCTCGCCCAGCCGCTCCAGGTTCCGTCGGAAGCGCATCCGGTCTTTCTGGATGTTGACGTCCCGAAGTTCGGCCACGAAGCGGTTGGCTATCGAGTTTTTTTTACTTAAATTGACAATCATAAAAATATCCGGTGGTTGGCTTTTTCAGCAAAAATGCTGGTTGCAAATGTAGCTTTTTTTAGGATTTGAGCGGGCAAGTTCAAAATCTGGATACCCCAATTCCGCCAAACCCCTGCGCACTTATCCGCCAAAATGAAAGTTTCATCTAACAAAATGATGTATCGGTATCGCGGCGGTGTATTTTCAGCCCTCGCAAACGGAAAGCAACCATGAAATACAGTGAAATAATCAAATTAGCACTCAATTCCGTCCGCTCGAATTTGCTGCGGGCCATCCTCACGCTGATGATCATCGCCATCGGCATCACGGCGCTGGTGGGCATCCTGACGGCCATCGACAGCATGGTCTTTTCGCTCAACGACAACTTCTCGGGGCTGGGCGCCAACGCCTTCACCATCCAACCGAAGGGTTCTGAAATGAGCAATTCCGAGGGCGGTCGGCGCACCAAACGCGGCGAACCTGTTTCGTTCAAACAGGCAATGGAGTTCAAGGAGCGTTTCGATTTCCCGGCAAGGGTTTCCGTTTCTGTGGACTGCACGGGCAATGCCGCCATCAAATATGGCGAAGAAAAAACCAGCCCGATTGTGTCGGTGGTGGCCATCGACGAAAATTACATCGAGGCGAAAGGATTTGAAATCGAATTGGGCCGCTCCTTCACCACCCAGGAGATTTTGAATGGCGGCAACCGTGTGCTCATTGGTGCTGAAATAGTTAAAACCCTCTTCAACGACAAACCGGAAAACGCGCTCAACCGTGACGTTGCCATCGGCAACCTGAAATTCCGGGTCGTGGGCATCCTGAAATCCAAAGGCTCGGCCATGAACCAAAGCGAAGACCGCACCGTGCTCATCCCCCTGCTGGACGGCAAGCGGTACTACGCCTCACAGCAACAAAACTACAACGTGATGGTCAGCCTGAACGATGCCACCCAGATGGACCAGGCAGAATCCTACACCATCGGGCTTTTCCGCAGCGTCCGGCGTTTGTTGGCGATTCAGGAAAACGATTTTGAAATTTTCAAAAGCGACAGCCTCGTGTCCATCATCCGCGACAACACCACCAACCTGCGCGCAGCAGCGGTGGCCATCGGCCTGATGACACTGCTCGGCGCGGCCATTGGCCTGATGAACATCATGCTCGTGTCCGTCACCGAGCGCACCCGTGAAATCGGCATTTCCAAAGCCATGGGTGCTACCCGAAAAAATGTGATGTGGCAATTCCTCACCGAAGCAGTGGTCATCTGCCAGATGGGCGGCGTGGTGGGCATCATCCTCGGCATCCTGGCCGGCAACGTGGTGACAAAACTCATGGGGGGCAACTTCCTCATCCCCTGGGACTGGATAGTGATGGCCATCATCGTCTGTACGATTGTCGGCCTTGGCTCTGGCCTCTACCCGGCCATGAAAGCGGCGAGGTTGGACCCCATCGAGGCACTGCGGTACGAGTGAAGTGAAAAGCAGACAAGTAAAAAGGCAAAAGTTGAGGTTCCCTATTTTTGCCTTTTTACTTTGTCCTTTTTACTTCACTCCGTCACGTTCCCCTTCACCTGGCTCCACGATTTTATCAAAATGAACGTCGCCACAGCGGCAATGCCCAGCCCGATGAGCGCCTTGCCCGTTTCGCCGTACACCCAAAAACCGATGCCGAACAGTGCCCCGTACACGAGGAAACAACCGGCGATCATGCAGGCAATTTCAAGCGGCAGCTTGCCAGGCACCACCTCGTCCTTGCGAAGTTCACCGTTCGTGATGGCCGGTTGCACGACGGCCTGCCAGCCTGCCGGGTGCGGTTTTATCAGTTTGTAAAAACTCACCAGCGTCGCATGGGCAGTCGGCTGCGTGAGGAAAGTGACCAGCACCCAGCCCACCGTGGTGATGCCCACCCCGGAAATCAATTTGACGTGCGCCGGGAGCTCCGGCATCCCGAACTCGAAAATGCAGGCCACGATGAACGAAATCACCATCGCCGAAATCTCGCTCCACGCATTGATGCGCCACCAGAACCAGCGCAGGATGAAAATCAGGCCCGTGCCCGCCCCGATTTGCAGCAGGATGTTGAAGGCTTGCAGCGCGTTGGTCAGCGCCAGCGCAAGCAACGCCGAAAAGACCATCAGCACCACCGTGGAAATCCGGCCTACGTTCACCAATTCCTTGTCGCCCGCCGCCGGTTTGATGAAGCGTTTGTAAAAATCATTGACCACATAACTCGACCCCCAGTTGAGGTGGGTGGCGATGGTGGACATGTAGGCTGCGATGAGCGCCGCCACAATCAAACCGAGCAAACCCGACGGCAGGAAGGTCATCATGGCCGGGTAGGCCAGGTCGTCGTTGATGACGTTGGCAGGCAGGTTCGGGAAGGCAGTTTTCAGCGAAGCGAGGTCGGGGAACACAATCAGCGAAGCCAGGGCCACCACGATCCACGGCCAGGGCCGCAGGGCGTAATGCACGAAATTGAAAAACAGCGTGGCCGTGATGGCGTGGTTTTCGTTTTTCGCCGAGAGCATCCGCTGCGCAATGTAGCCACCGCCGCCAGGCTCGGCACCGGGGTACCAAACGCTCCACCACTGGATGGCGAGCGGCATGATCAGGAACGGCAACAGCACATTCATGTCGTTGAAGTCGGGCAACACGCTCAGTTTCGGCACTACGTTTGGGTGCGAGAGCAGCGCGGAAATGCCGCCTACCTGTGGCAAATTCACCACCACGACAGCCGCCGCGACGACCCCGACCATGGCCACGATGAACTGGAAAAAGTCGGTCCAGATGACCCCTGTCAACCCGCCGAGGGAGGTGTAAATCACGGTGACAACGGAGGCGATGAGGATGGTCTGCACAGGCGACAATCCGAGCAGCACACCGCCGATTTTGATGGCCGCCAGCGACACCGTCGCCATGATCATCACGTTGAAAAAAATGCCGAGGTACAGCGCCCGGAAACCCCGCAGGAACGCCGCAGGCCGCCCGCTGTACCGCAGTTCGTAAAATTCGAGGTCGGTGAGCACGCCGCTGCGCCGCCAGAGTTTGGCGTACACGAACACGGTCAGCATCCCCGTGAGCAGGAAGGCCCACCACTGCCAGTTGCCGGAAACGCCGTTTTTGCGCACGATGTCCGTGACGAGGTTCGGCGTGTCGGCGCTGAAGGTGGTGGCCACCATCGAAAAGCCCAGCAGCCACCAGGGCATCGAACGGCCAGAGAGGAAGTACTCCGAGGCGCTTTGGCCCGCCCGTTTGCTCACCACCAAACCAATCACGAGGGAAAGGATAAAAAAGGCGCCGACAATCGACCAGTCAAAAGTTGATAAGTGCATAGTTTGAAGTTGGTTTGTTTTGATTGGAGACGTTAGATTTTAGACTTTAGATTTTAGAAAAGCCTGATTTTCAACACCTTGTGAAATTCTAACGCCTAAAATCTACCCTCTAAAATCTTTGTCTTCGATTCCGCTCGAAAGCTACTTCTTTTCAGGTGAAATTTCAAAATGTCAGCACAGCAGCGTCACACCGCCTTTCATCCGCTCCTCGAAGCCGTCCCGGAAACGCACCTCTGCCAGCCAGGCGTACACATCCGGATGGGCTTTTTTGCCTTTGGAAAAACCGCCCCAGCCTGCCGTGAAGTCGCCCGGCCTGGGGAAAGTGCCAGAGATGCAGCGTTAAAAAATTGGGTTTGCCGGATGGGAGGGGTGATTTTGCCCGATATTAGAAACCTGACTTTTGGGAAAAAATGGCGTTCGGCGAATGCGGGGAGGGCGTAGCTTTGGGAGTATTGTTTCACAAAATATTCGAGCTATGAAAAAGAAAATTATTGCTGTTTTTGCTGCGTTGCAATTGGTCGTACTGGCCGCTTTTGCGCAAAACACAACCACCATCACGGGCTTCGTCAAGGATGAAAAAGGTGATCCGTTGCCATTTGCCTCAGTGTTGCTGGGGAATGGGGATGGAACATGGACTGATTTTGACGGTCAGTTTTCAATTATACTGCCCATTGATGTTGATGAAATGGAAATGACCGTCTCTTTCGTTGGATACGGTGATGAGCAAGCATTTTGGGTAAATGGCCAGCCTTCAAAAAAAATGGAATTCACATTAAAAGCAGGGATTGAGTTGACCCCAATCGTGATTACTTGTGCATTCCCTGTGATTGAACAAGAATTCTGTTGTGCTTGTGGTCTGGCAAGCTACCATTGCTTCCCCACCTTGTCAAATAAGCCCAAAATTGATGAGGAGCAGGAGGAGAAAACAAAAAACTACGAAGCAAGTATGCTCACTACATACCCCAACCCCTTCATCTCCACCCTCAACGTCGAAATGGAAGTGTCAACGCCTCAACCCTACCTTTTCCATCTTTACAACGAAGGTGGCCAACTCGTCTTCGCCGAAAGCCGGGAACTGGAAGCTGGCCTGCAAACCTTCCAACTCGACCTCGTGCAGCGCCATTTGCCGGAAGGCATCTACTTCCTGCGCATCTCCGACGGTGCCGGGGAGGTCAGGACGAAGCGGCTGGTGAAAGTCAGCCCGTAACACGGACTGGCAGTCCATGCTACATCAGGCGGGGCGTTCCCATTGCGGAGCGGCCCGCCTGTTTTTTTTACCCAAAATAAAAATAGCCGTTTTGAAAAAATCCCTACTTTAACGGCCTCAAACGCTTTAAAACCAAGCATTTTTCACCAACAAAAACTTATCTGGCAATCATGTCAACTACACCTTCCAAAAAGAAAAACACCCTCAAACGCAGGGATTTTGTCAAAGCGGCCGGCCTCGGTGCAGCGGGTTTCTTCATCGTGCCGCGCCACGTGCTTGGCAGGGGCTACCGGGCACCCAGCGACAAACTGAACATCGCCCTCATCGGGGCAGGTGGCAGGGCGGAGTCGCACCGCGACGCCCTGAAGGACACCGAAAACCTCGTGGCCTTCTGCGACGTGGACGACGCACGGGCAAAAAACACCTACGAGATGTTCCCGAAAGTGCCCCGTTTCAAGGACTACCGGAAGATGCTCGATGCCATGTCCAGAGGCATCGATGCCTGCGTCATCGCCACGCCCGACCATACGCACGCAGTAGCTGCCATGTCCAGCATCGTGCAGGGCAAGCATGTTTACGTCGAAAAACCGCTGGTACACAGCATCTGGGAGGGGCGTGAACTGCTGAAAGCTGCTCAAGAACACAAGGTCGTAACGCAGATGGGCAACCAGGGTGCTTCGATGGACTGCAACCGCGAAATCGTGGAGTGGATCCAGAGCGGCACCATTGGCGATGTGACGAAGGTTCATGTCTGGACCAACCGCCCCGTGTGGCCGCAGGGCATCCCGACTCCAAAGAGCGGTGCCAAAATACCCGACACCCTCGACTGGGACCTCTGGCAAGGCCCCGCCCGGCAGCGCGACTACGACCCTGCCTACCTGCCCTTCGCCTGGCGCGGTTGGTGGGACTACGGCACCGGCTCCTTCGGTGACATGGGCTGCCACCTCGTGGACCCCGTGTACCGGGCGCTCAAGCTGCACCTGCCCACCGCTGTTGAGGCCAGCACCAGCACCGTCTGGGCCAACGGCATCGAAACAAACTACTCCGACTCCTGCCCGCCATCCAGCCTCGTGAAGATGGACTTCGCCGCCCGTGGCACCATGCCCGCCTGCGAACTGTGGTGGTACGACGGTGGCCTGCGCCCCATGCGCCCTGCCGAGTTGTTGGGTTCTGCCGAACCTTTCGGCTCCTGGGACGGCGGTGTGCTGTTCGAGGGCACGAAGGGCAAAATCATGTGCGGCATCTTCGGCGAAAACCCGACCCTGCTGCCGACCAGCCGCATGAAGGACACACCAGCACCCAAAGCCTGGCTCCCGCGCCGCAAGGGCAGCCATCAGCAGATTTGGGCCGATGCCTGCAAGGGCAACGGTGAGGCCACCTCGCCCTTCGAGTACGCCGTGCCGCTCACCGAGACGCTGCTCATCGGCAACCTCGCCGTGCGCTGCTACGACATCAAGAAACTGCAAAAGGGCAAACAGGCCGACTGGTGGGCACCCTACGACTACCCCGGCCGAGTTCGCCTCGATTGGGACGCTGCGAAGGGTGAGGTCAAAAACTTCGATGAAGCCAACCAGTTTGTGAAGCGGGAATACCGGAATGGATGGGCTTGGTGAGATGAAAGTTTTGAGTTTCGAGCGGTGGGTTTTGAGTGGGAATGCTCAGGACTCACTGCTTGAAATACGCTTCGACCGCCCGCCGAACACTGCCGTTTTTTACCAACAAATCTTTGGCTGCCTCGTAAGCCAGCCCTGTTTCCTGCGCCACCATCTTCGTTCCACGGTCGAGGAGTTTGGCGTTGGTGAGTTGCATGTCCACCATTTTGTTGTCTTTGACCCTGCCGAGCCGGACCATCAGGCTGGTGGAAATCATGTTGAGCACTAATTTTTGGGCGGTACCGGACTTCATGCGGGTGCTGCCGGTGACGAACTCCGGCCCCACGATGACCTCCACCGGGAAATCGGCGGCAGTGGCGAGCGGCGAGCCGGGGTTGCAGGTGATGCAGCCGGTGACGATGCCGTTTTTTCGGCAGTCCTGCAAGCCACCGACCACGTAGGGCGTGGTGCCGGAGGCGGCAATTCCAATCACGACATCCTGATTGTCAATGTGGTATGTTTTCAAATCAGCCCAAGCCTGTGAGGGGCTGTCCTCGGCGTGTTCCACCGACCTGCGGATGGCCTGGTCGCCTCCGGCAATGATGCCGATGACCAAATCGGGCGGCACCCCGAAAGTGGGCGGGCACTCGGAGGCATCGAGGATGCCGAGCCTGCCGCTGGTGCCTGCGCCGATGTAGAACAGGCGGCCTCCGTCCTTCACTTTTTCAACGATGGCAACGACGAGTCTTTCGATAGCGGGCAGTGCTTTTTCAACGGCCAGAGGCACGGTTTTGTCCTCGTGGTTGAGGTTCTGGAGCAGGTCGGCCACGCTCATTTTTTCGAGGTGGCGGTAACGGGACGGGCTTTCCGTGATTTTTTCCATGAGGGCGAAGCAACGTTTTTCTTCCAATTTTTTTAAAAACCGCAGGTCATTCATTCCCGAAGGAAAACAAGTTCTTCCTCTTCCGAAATCCGTGCGATGACGGAAG
>JACRAN010000005.1 GCA_016234735.1 Bacteroidota bacterium
AGCTACGGCTGGATGGTGGGCCACCTCGCCATTTTTGAAATCAAGGCCACCTGGCTCGTCTTCGTACTGGCGTTCGTGGCCAAGGACTTCGCCGGGTACTGGATGCACCGGCTGGAACACACGGTCAACTTCCTCTGGAACCGCCACATCATCCACCACAGCAGCGAGGAGTTCAACCTCTCGTGCGCCCTGCGGCAGAGCATCTCGGAGGTGTTCACGTTCATCACGTTTTTCATGCTCCCGGCGGCGCTGCTCGGCATCCCGGTGCAGGTGGTGGCGGTCATTGCGCCCATCCAGTTGTTTGCGCAGTTTTGGTACCACACGCGGCTCATCGGGCACATGGGTTTCCTCGAGAAATTCCTCGTCACGCCGTCGCACCACCGGGTACACCATGCCATGAACCGGGAATATCTCGACCGGAATTACGGGCAGATTTTCATCGTCTGGGACAAACTGTTCGGTACGTTCCAACCCGAACTGCCCGACGTGCCGCCCGTGTACGGTGTGAAGCGCCCGGTGCGCACCTGGAACCCCATCCGCATCGGGTTTCAGCACTTCTGGCTGTTGCTCACCGATGCCTGGCGCACCCGCTCGTGGTGGGACAGGCTGCGGCTCTGGTTCATGCCCACCGGCTGGCGGCCCGCCGACGTGGCGGTGGCCTACCCGGTGCGCATCGTCGAGGATTTTTCAGGTTTTGAAAAATACGACCCGAAACTCAGCCGTGCCCTCACCGCCTGGTCGTGGGTGCAGCTTTTCGCCACGCTGGCGCTGATGTTCTGGCTGTTCAACCGCATCGCCGACATCGGGTTGCCCGGCATGTTCTGGTACGGGGCCTTCCTTTTCGTGAGCGTGTACAGCTACACCACGCTGATGGACAAGTCGCCCTGGGCGATGCTCACGGAAGCTGTGCGGGCAGCGTTCGGGCTTTGGCTCGTGTGGTGGCAGGGCAGCGACTGGTTCGGACTGGGGCAGCCTGGCACTTATTTTTTGGTGGGATTCCTGCTTTTTTCGGTTGGAATGGCGTTTTTTTTCACCAAAACCGAGATTGCAAGGCAAGCCACAATTCCTGCTTAAAGAACACGGATTGTTGTTTTAAAGTAAATTTTATCACCTAATAAATGTCATTTAAGATTATTTTTTTGATAAATCTTCTTTTTGGTTAAAAATAATTGTTTTAAAATTTGACTTTTTCAAACCGAACAAACAACTTTGCAGCGGGTTATTATATTTAAATAAATCTGTTGCTATGGAACTTCAAATTTTGGTCAGCAAAAAAGGTACGAAAGTCGTCCTTGCCTCCAACCTCCACCTGGCGCTCGGCCTGCCGAACCAGCACTACGCCGTCAACCTGCGCCGCTGGCTGAACGACGTGTACGGGTTCCGGGAAGGCATCCGCAGGCCGGAAAATTTCAAGGATTTTGGCCGCCGCCCCTCCAAAGACGGCGTGGTGGACGACTACTACCTCTCGGTGGAGTTTGCGAAACTCGTCACCCTCAACTCGAAAAGCAAGGTAAAACTCAAATACGCCACCTGGCTGCACAACCTCGAAGACCAGGAGGAAAATGGCGAACTGCTCACCACCGACCAGGTGCTGGCCGTGCTGGAACTGTCGAAAGTGATGGGCCTCGTGTCGTGCCAGACGGCCTGCGAGCAGAAGCACCTCGAAACCTACGAGGAACGCAACGGCGGCAGCGCTGCCAACTGGTGGAATTTCCGCTCCGTCGTGCTCGGCTACTCCGCCGAAAAACTGCGGGAAACCATGCAAAAACTGGGAAAAAAAGCCGAAGGCAAGACCCAGCGCCAGATGCTCATGCAGGTGGACAAATACGAGATGGTGCGCACGGCGGTCATCGACCTGTTCATGGGCCTGGGCAAAACGGAGCAGTACGCCCGCAACCTCGGCAACCTCGCCAAAGCCTTCGCACGGGAACTGAACGTGGAGATTTTTGATGACCGGAACACCTCGCCCGCCTTCCTGCCCCCGCTCAACGACGAATTGGCCAACGAGGTGAAGGACGTGAGCAAACGGAGGTACTTGCAGCGGTGGGAGGGGTTGAAGATGGCTTCTTGAGGTTGGTGATTTGTTTATTTGGTGAGGTGTTTATGCTTGATGCATCTTTTCAAAATTTCAGTTAATCTGAGATGTTTGTTATTCTCTTCAATCAGAGTAAACAACTTTGCTATTTTCTTTAGCCCAGTTCTCCGAAAACCCAACATGGGAAATTGAATTACTGCTTCTGTCCAATTGCCTTTCAGTTTCTGCGACCAAAACTTTTGGCTCAATTTCGTAAATCACTTTAATCTTTAGGGGATTGTCCTTGTAGAAAATTGCGAAATACATTTTCTGATTACGCCAGATACGATAAAGTGATTTCTCTCTTTCTTGTTGTGGTTCTTTGAACATCCTGTCTAACTGGCCTGAACCACCAATGTAGCACGAAAGGTATTCGTATTTAATTGAAGGGTCGTTTGGGTCGCAAGCATCCGCATCACGTTTGGAGTGAATTAATTCGTGTCCTAACGTTTCGGCAATTATCATCTCCTTCACAAGTCCAGGTTGTAAGATATTGGGAATTCCAATATTCAGTGCAAGTTCCTGAGCTTGGATGACGAGTTTAATTATTCTGCGGATTATTTCTTTTTTCATTAGAACAAACTGTATTCTCTTTCCAATTC
The DNA here is from genome assembly GCA_016234735.1 of Bacteroidota bacterium. Taxonomy (GTDB): domain Bacteria; phylum Bacteroidota; class Bacteroidia; order Chitinophagales; family Saprospiraceae; genus UBA6168. The sequence continues at coordinate 2,677 of JACRAN010000005.1, forward strand.
AATTTGACGAACTCGTTTCTTTGTGATTGCAATGAAGTCAGTATCTAATTCAAATCCAATAAAATGTCTTTTCAGCTTTTTGCATACAGCAAAAGTTGTCCCTACTCCTGAAAATGGGTCGAACACTAAATCGCCTTCGTTTGAACTGGCTTTTACAATTCGTTCAATTAGTTTTTCAGGTTTTTGTATTGTGTTCAGAAGTTCTCTACTGATTAGTTCTTTTGAGTTGTAAGTAAGCTGTTTAATGTCCCCCCAAACATCTCCAGGGTTTTTGCCATCAGCGTTGAATTTTGTTCTTCCATATTGTCCGTTGATTACAGATGGAACTTTCTCACAGCGTAAACGATGTTCGAGTTCTACTAACTGAGCAACTCGAATGTCGTCAAGGTTGTATGTTTTTGCCTTGCCTTTTGTAAAGTAGGCAATCAAGTCGTAGTTGTTGGTATAGTTCAATCGCCCTTGTGCAAGCCGGCTTGGCTGATACCAAATGATTTTTCTGTTCAAAGTCAGGTAAGGTCGGTAATCAATAAAATCAATGCAGTTGTCTTTGCCGAAAAGATAAAATGCACCACCAGGTTTGAGAACTCTTGAAAAGATTTTGATAAGATTTAGATTGAAACTTTGAATGTCAGTTATCTTGTCCCATTCGTTGGTTGTCACTCCATAAGGGCCGTCACAAACAATCAGATCAATGCTATTGTCGTCAAGGCGCTTTACTAACTCAAACGTATCGCCCTGATAAATTTTATTTAATTTCATACTGCAATTTTAAAGATTTTTTAGTGCCATAAGTTGTAAAACGTTTAAGGTTTTTCATAGTCGGTTGATTTCAGCATTGCCGCCAGCACCCAAATAACCAAATCCCCAAATCACCCCCTCACTTCACCACCGCCACCTCGAAGTGCATCCCGTCCAGGCGGCTGAAATGGCCGCCCCAGTAGAAACCGTTTTTGTGGGCGATGGCGACCATCTCCCGGACGCAGCCTTTTTCGCCGACAAGTGCAGGCACCTGGCCGAGTTTGTTCCAGGCGTAGTTGATGTCGAAGGCCGAGCCGAAGGCGTGGTTGCTCAGGGAACTGCGGCTGCCACGGACGTATCGGGGCACGTAGGAGCCTTCCCAGGTCAGGATGTTTTTCATGAAACCCGCCTTTTCCCAATCGGCGAAAAGGGACTGGAGTTGCTTGGCACCGAGTCGGTGGAACTGCACTTTGCCGCTCGGCGGCACGTTTTTCATGCCCTTCAACTGCGGGATGTCCACCCGTTCGATGTTTTTCTCGGCCCAGCCGTCGGTGACGATGATGGCCTCGGTGCCGTCGCCTGCCGACTTGAACTTGAAGTTGCCGAAAATCCTCGCACGGGCGGCGTTGCCGGTGAGCGGACCGAAGTCAGGCTTGTCGGGATACTCGAAGGCTTCCTTGAGGCGGTAGCCTGCCCGGAAGGCGGCGAGGTAGGATTTCGGGCCGACCACGCCGTCGCCGACGAGGCCATTGGCCTCCTGGAATTGAACGGTGGCTTTGTGGGTTTTTTGCCCGAAATCGCCATCGGCCACGATTTGGTGATTGTCCAAACCGATGAGGAAATACTGCCAGCGTTTGACTTGCGGACTGTTCGAGCCTAATTTGATGGTTTCCATGTTGCGGACTTTTTTTGTGTGAATGATTGGGCTGCAACTTATGGCAATATTCAATATTATCCAAAGGAAGCGGCGGGGTTTGCGAAAATAACGCCCATCAAAAACCCTTGTAAATGAGCGGGATTTGCAGGGTTGTTGACATTTGCGCTGCGCTGCATTTTGCTACATTTGCGGGTTCTGAACACCCAATGTTTTTCAAAAAAATAATACAATGCGGTATTTTCTATTCCTCTTCCTGTTTTCCATTTCACTTAGCCTCCACGCCCAACAGTTTTCGAGGGTAAAAATCAGCCTCGACGAAAGCCACTCCATGACTCAATTGGCCGAACTGGGCCTCGACGTGGACCACGGGCGTTTTCAACCCGGCAAATATTTCATCGGTGAGTTCGATGCCTCGGAAACCGAGGCCATCCGTGCAGCAGGCTTCGCAACGGAAGTGCTGGTGGCAGACCTCGAAGCCCAGCGCCACGAACTGAACGCAGCCGGAGCAACCACCGACAGGTCGCTCCCGCCGTGCGATGCGGGCCACGTCCCCACGCAGTACGAAACCCCCGCCAACTACACCGACGGCACGATGGGCGGCTACTACAAATACCAGGAAATGCTCGACATCCTGGACCAGATGGCCACCCTGTACCCAAATATTGTGAAAGCAAAAAAACCCATCACGACGGCCTACACCACCATTGAAGGCAGGCCGGTGTACTGGCTGAAAGTCTCCGACAACCCCAACGTGGACGAGAACGAACCCGAAATTTTGTACAACGCCGTCCACCACGCCCGTGAACCGAACAGCCTCTCGCAGATGGTGTTTTACCTCTGGTACCTCCTCGAAAACTACGACACCGACCCGGAGGTGAAGTACCTCGTGGACAACGTGGAGATGTACTTCGTGCCCTGCGTGAACCCCGACGGCTACATTTACAACGAAACCACCAACCCCAACGGCGGCGGCATGTGGCGCAAAAACCGCCGCAACAACGGCGACGGCACGTTCGGCGTTGACCTGAACCGGAACTACGGCTACCAGTGGGGGTTCGACGACACAGGTTCTTCGACCAACACCAACGCACAGACTTATCGCGGCACAGCCCCGTTCTCCGAGCCGGAAACGCAGATGATGCGGGACTTTTGCCTCGCCCATAATTTTCAAATCGCCCTCAACTACCACACGTTCAGCAACCTGCTGATTTACCCCTGGGGCTTCATCGATGGGGCAACGCCCGACCATGCTACCTTTTCAACCTTTGGCCCCTGGATGACCCGCGACAACAACTACCTCACTGGCTTCGGCTCCCAAACCGTCGGCTACACCACCAACGGCGATTCCGACGACTGGATGTACGGCGAGATGGCCTCGAAAGCGAAGATTATCTCCATGACCCCCGAAGTCGGCCCCGGCACCTACGGCTTCTGGCCACCACAAACCGCCATCGACGGACTGAACAAGGATGGAATGACGATGAACCTGTCCGCCGCCCACCTCGTGCTGAACTTTGGCCTGCTGACCCCCGGCGGCGACCGCTTCATCGCCAACCAGCAAGGCTCCGTGCTGTTCAGTTTGAAAAAAATGGGCCTCGCCCCTGGCCTGCTGACGGTATCGTTGGAGCCGTTGAGCGACAACATCGCTGCCGTCGGCTCCCCCGTCAACTACGGCATGTTCCACCTCGAAGAGTCCTCCGGGGCGATACCGTTCATGTTGAAGCCCTCCATCCAGCAGGGCGACACCGTGCTGTTCAACCTGGTGCTCGACAACGGGATTTACCAGTGGAAACAACCCATCGAAAGGATTTACACCAGCCTGGCGGCAACGGCTTTCCTCGACACCGGCGACGACCTCTCCAACTGGTCCACCAACGGCGACTGGGCACTGACGAGCCAGCATTTTCACTCCGCCCCCACCAGCCTCACCGACTCGCCGAGCGCTGACTACGAGCCGGGCACCTTCAGCGATATTTCGATGCAACTGCCTGTAAATGTGAAAGATGCGACCAACGTTTACCTCAGTTTTTGGGCAAAATGGAATATCGAGGAGGACGAAGATTACGCCCAGGTGCTTGGCTCATTCGGCGGCAGTTCGTACCAGCCGCTCTGCGGCAAATACACGGAAACGGGCACCGAAGAGCAGTCGTTTGACGAGCCGGTTTACGATGGCCTCCAGCAAAACTGGGTGCGGGAGGAATTCGACCTCAGCGACTGGCTCGCCCTCGACGACAGCGTGGATTTTTCGTTCACCTTCCGCATGGTTTCCGATGAGTTCATTGAAGCCGACGGGTTTTACTTCGACGATGTGGAACTCACGGTAGCCAACAAGGACCTGGCTTCCAGCACCATCGACCTCGATTTGTCGAATTTCAAACTCACCACCCGCCCAAACCCGGCCCGTGACTTCGTCATCATCGACGTGGAGAGTGAAAAAACGGTGCCCGGAGCCATGCAGCTTGAAGTTTTCAACGCGCTGGGGCAAATGGTGAAAACGCAGGACGTGCAAGGCCAAATTGTGCGCTTGGACACTGGTGGCTGGCAGGCTGGCGTGTACCAGTACCGGCTGTCGGTGAACGGAAAATGCCTGCCCGCCGGGCGGTTCATGGTAGCGAGGTGAACGCACGCCGGAAGTCCGTTCCGGTGCTGAACATGGCCGGAACGGACTTCCGGCGTAAGTTTTTCGAGGTGCCATTTGACGTGCAGATTTTTCTGAAAAAAATTAGTTTTTCCAAAAGTGCAAACCTATCTTTGCGCCCGTTTTTAAAAGCAGTTTGCTTTTTTGAAACGGAATAATTTCAATTTTTAATTAAAATTCTCCAACATGTTCGCAATCGTAACCATAGCCGGTCAGCAATTCAAAGTGACGGAAGGTCAGGAGATCTTCGTCCACCGGTTAGAAGCCGCAGCAGGCGCGAACGTTTCGTTCGACCAGGTACACCTGGTGGACCGCGACGGCGCTGTGCAGGTCGGCACGCCGATAGTGAAGGGTGCCAACGTTGGCATCACTGTCATCGACCCGCTCGTCAAGGGCGACAAAGTCATTGTTTTCAAAAAGAAACGACGCAAAGGCTACCGGGTAAAAAAGGGGCACCGTCAGCAATTTTCGAAAATCAAAATCGATTCGATCACTGCCTGATGCAAGCGTCGGCATTTTTTTCAACTTTAAAAATTTCAGAAAATGGCACATAAAAAAGGGGAAGGTTCAACCCAGAACGGGCGGGACAGTAACAGTAAACGACTGGGCGTAAAACTTTTCGGCGGACAGGTCGCCGTGGCCGGCAGCATCATCGTGCGCCAGCGGGGCACCAAATTCCATGCGGGCAACCACGTTTACCTCGGCAAAGATTACACGCTCCATGCCAGTGTGGATGGCAAGGTAGCTTTCAAGCGGGGCCGTCGTGACCGGACTTTTGTCAGCATCATTCCGTTCGACGTGCCAGAAACCATTGCTCCGGTAGTAAAACCGACACCGAAGCCTGTGGAAGAAAAAGTGGAAATCCCGGTGGCCATCGCCGTCAAAGCGGCTAAACCTGCCGCCCCGGTGGTAGAAGAAACTCCTGTGGTAGCTGCCCCGAAGTCAGAAAAAAAGGCATCGGCACCTGCTGCCAAGAAGGCAGCGCCTGTTGCAAAAAAGGCGGCACCTGAATCTCCGGCTACTGGCGACAAAAACGACCTGAAGAAAATCGAAGGCATCGGCCCGAAAATAGAATCTTTGCTAAATGAAGGGGGAATTTTTACATTTGCAGCGTTGGCAGCGAGCACCCCGGCAAATATCAAAGCGATACTTGAAGCCGCAGGCCCCCGTTACCGGGTACACGACCCGGCTACCTGGCCCCAACAGGCAGCACTTGCCGCTGCTGGCAAAATGGCCGAACTCAAGCAGTTGCAGGACGAGTTGAAAGGTGGCAAAACGGAGTAATCAAATCAGAATAGTTTTAGTTTTCATAGCTTTATATTTGGAGTCCTGCCCGCAAGGGTAGGACTTTTTTTATGACCGCCTGAACAGCGACTCCACAAACGCCCGTTTGTTGAATACTTGCAATTTGTCCATTGCCTCCCCCACGCCGATGTATTTGATGGGAATTTTGAACTGGTCGGAGATGCCAATGGCCACGCCGCCTTTGGCGGTGCCATCGAGCTTGGTCAGCGCCAGGCAACTCACCTCGGTGGCTGCGGTGAACTGCTTCGCCTGTTCGATGGCGTTCTGGCCGGTGGTGGCATCGAGAACGAGCATCACGTCGTGCGGCGCATCGGGCAGGCACTTGCTGATGGAGCGTTTGATTTTCGTCAGTTCGTGCATCAGGTTGATTTTGGTGTGGAGACGGCCCGCCGTGTCGATGATGGCCACGTCGCAGTTGTTTTTGAGGGCAAAATCGACCGTTTCGTAAGCCACGGCAGCCGGGTCGGTGTTCATGCCTTTGGCGTAGAAGTCGCAGCCCACCCGCTCCGACCAGATTTTCAACTGGTCAACGGCGGCGGCCCGGAAAGTGTCGCCCGCTCCGATGACCACTTTTTTGCCCACCAACTTGAACTGGTGCGCCAGTTTGCCGATGGTGGTCGTTTTGCCCACACCGTTCACGCCTACCACGAGCAGCACGTACGGTCGGATGCCCGGCGGCGTGGAGAAATCTTCCGGGTCAACCGTATTGTTTTCCTCCAGGATGCGCACGATTTCGTCCCGCATGATTCCATCCAACTCGCTGGTGTTCAGGTATTTATCGTGTTTTACCCGGCCTTCGATGCGCCCGATGATTTTGATGGTGGTCTCCAGGCCGACATCGGAGGCGATGAGCACATTTTCCAGTTCGTCCAACACCTCCACATCGACGGTGGACTTGCCTGCCACGGCCTTGGTCAGTTTGTCGAAGAACCCGGTTTTGGTTTTTTCAAGCCCCTGGTCGAGGTCTTGCTCTTTTTCTTTGGTGAAGAATTTTTTGAAAAAACTCATTATTTGGTATTTGGTATTGGGTATTAGTTATTCGGGTCGAGTGCTGGGCATTGAACGAAAAGCATGATTCGGCAAATCGTTAACACCTCTAATACCCAATACCAAGTTCCTAATACCCAATTTCACAAAACGACAAAGGCTTTTCTTAAAGCAGGTTTAAGAAAAGCCTTCGAGATTACCTTGAAAATATGGTGCGGAAAATTACTTCTTCTCGAAGAACTCCTTCACCTTGTCTTTGTGGATCATCAACTCCTTGTAAGTGTACTTGCCCGTTTTGGGGTCTTTCACACTTTTTACGACCTTCACGAAGTCACGCCCGGAACCTGCGTTGGCAGAGCGTTGGGCGACCCTTGCGTTCTTTGATACTTTTGCCATGACTCAGTGGATTGAAGATTAGAAATTTGATTGCTGACTACCCGGAAACAATGCCGTTGCACGGAGCGGATTACTTAATCTCGCGGTGAACGGTTATTTTTCTCATGAACGGGTTGTACTTTTTCAGTTCGAGGCGGTCAGGTGTGTTTTTGCGGTTTTTCTCCGTCACGTAACGGGAGATGCCTGCAATGTCCGACTTCCGCTGCTCGGTGCATTCAAGAATGATGAGAATGCGGTTTCCTTTACTTTTCTTAGCCATTTTTTTTCAGTTATTCTGTTGGTAACTAAGTGATGATGAATCAGTGGCCTGGATTGGTGAGCACCGATTTTATCGCCGCTTTTTCTTTTGCCTCCAGCTTTTTGACGTAGGCGTACAGGCCCATTTTACTGATGGTGCGCAGTGCGGTCGAACAAACTTTCAACGTCACCCACTCTTCGGTTTCCGGCACGTAAAAACGTTTCGTGAAAAGGTTCGGCAAGAAACGGCGACGTGTCTTGCGGTTGGAGTGCGATACTTTGTTGCCCGATATCGGCCGCTTTCCTGTTAATTGACAAACTCTCGACATGACTTCTTTGGTTATGAGTTATGAGTTATGAGTTATTGAATAACTCATAACTCATAAC